>NVWP01000035.1 GCA_002733705.1 Henriciella sp.
GTTTCCAGGCCGGCTGCGGGAGGCTGCGAAATGTCGCGCAGTATGACGCTGCGTGAGGACTCGCCCCACAAGAGGGCGAGCCTTATAAATTGACGTGAACGTAAACGACAACTTGTCGATACAGACACGAGGAAGGGAGAAATTCATGCGAGACATACTGGGCGTGCCGCCGGCAAAATGGCGCCAGGATGAGGAGATCTCGATCTTCTCCGATGCCGTGGGCCAGTTTTTCGAGCGCGAATGCAAGCCGCATGTCGAAGCGTGGCGCAAGCAGGGCTATGTCCCCCAAGAGATGTGGAAGAAGGCCGGTGAGGCGGGTCTTCTCTGTGCGTCGATTCCAGAAGAATATGGCGGCGCAGGCGGGGATTTCCGCCATGAGGCCGTCATCATCGAGCAGCAGCAATGGAAAGGCATCGACGGCTTTGGCATCACGCTGCACAACGCCATCATCGCCCCCTATATCGAAGCTTTCGGATCTGAAGAGCAGAAGAAGAAATGGCTTCCGCGCCTTGCCTCCGGTGAGCTGATTGCCGCCATCGCCATGACCGAGCCGGGCACAGGCTCAGACCTTCAGGCGGTCAAGACGACAGCAAAGAAGGATGGCAATCACTACGTCATCAACGGCTCCAAGACCTTCATCTCCAATGGTCAGACGGCAAATCTGATCGTGACAGTCGCGAAGACCGATCCGAGCCTCGGCGCGAAGGGGATTTCCCTGATCGTCGTGGAAACCGACGAAGTCGAAGGGTTTGAGCGCGGCCGGAACCTTGAGAAGATCGGCCAGAAGGCGGCCGACACCTCAGAACTGTTCTTCAACGATGTGCGGGTGCCGACGTCCAACCTGCTCGGCGCCGAAGAAGGCCAGGGCTTTGTCCAGCTGATGACCAAGCTGCCGCAGGAGCGCCATGTCATCGGCCTCCAGGGCGTCGGCATGATCGAGCGCGCCATTGCAGAAACGACCGCCTATGTAAAACAGCGCAAGGCGTTTGGCGGAACGATCTGGGATTTCCAGAACACCCAGTTCAAACTGGCCGAGTGCAAGACCGAAGCGACGGTCGCGAAAGTTTTCGCCGATCACTGCACCGAGCTTCTGCTGGAGAACAAGCTCGATGCCGCCACGGCGTCCATGTCGAAATACTGGATCTCGGACCTGCAGTGCAAGATCATCGACGAATGCCTGCAGCTGCATGGCGGCTATGGCTATATGGACGAATACCCCATCGGCCAGATGTATGCCGATGCCCGCGTCCAGCGCATCTATGGCGGCGCGAACGAAGTCATGAAAATGCTGATCGCGAGGACGATGTAGCCTCATGATCCGCTGGCTCGGCATAGCATCTATCGTCCTCGGGATCATCTCGATCCTTCTGGGCACCTATGTCGAGTTTGCGCGCCCCGGTGCGGGTGTCAGTGGTTTTGCCCCGATTGCGCTTGGCTTTGGCTCGCTCGTGATCGGCCTGATCGTCCTTCGTCAACTTAAAAACATGAAATTCTGAGTATCCTGAAAGGAGCTTTCACCCATGACCGAAGCCTATATCTACGACGCCGTGCGCACCCCGCGCGGCAAGGGCAAGCAGAGCGGTTCGCTGCACGAGATCACCTCGCTCTCGCTGGCGACGCAGGCCCTGCAGGCCGTGCGCGACCGCAATGAGCTCGACACATCTTATGTGGACGATGTCATTCTCGGCTGTGTGTCGCCGGTTGGCGAGCAGGGCGCCGATATCGCCCGCGTTGCCGCACTGAATGCAGACTATTCGCAGGAAACAGCTGGCGTTCAGGTCAACCGCTTCTGCGCCTCGGGCCTCGAGGCATGCAACATGGCAGCCGCCAAGGTCATGGTCGGTGAAGCCGATATGGCAATCGGTGGCGGTGTGGAAGCTATGTCCCGCGTCCCGATGGGCGCCGATGGTGGTGCCTGGTCAACGGATCCCCAGGTGGCCTTCAAGACGTATTTCGCGCCCCAAGGTGTGGGCGCCGACACGATCGCCACCAAATGGGGCTTCTCACGCGACGATGTCGACGCTTACGCCATCGAGTCCCAGAAGCGGGCTGCGCGCGCCTGGGAAGAAGGCCGCTTCAAGAAGTCCATCATCCCGGTCAAGGACCAGATGGGCGCCGTCATCCTCGACCATGACGAGCATATGCGTCCCGACACCACAATGCAGTCGCTCGCATCGCTAAACCCGTCCTTTGTCGGCATGGGCGGCATGGGCTTCGACGAGGTGATCAAGCAGCGTTATCCGGAACTCGAATCCATCGACCATGTCCACCATGCCGGCAATTCTTCCGGTATCGTCGATGGTGCGTCTGCTGTCCTCTTCGGCTCAAAGGAAGCTGGCGAGAAACTCGGGCTGAAGCCGCGTGCCCGCATCCGGTCGATGGCCTCTATCGGCTCAGAGCCCGGCATCATGCTGACAGGCCCGTCCTATGTGACCGAAAAGGCGCTGAAGAAAGCCGGTATGGAGGTCGGTGACATCGACATATACGAGCTGAACGAAGCCTTTGCGGCGGTCGTCCTGCGTATGATGCAGGCGCTCGATATTCCGCATGACAAGATGAATGTGAATGGCGGCGCGATTGCCATGGGCCACCCGCTGGGCGCAACCGGGGGCATGATCCTCGGCACCATGGTCGACGAGCTTGAGCGCGCCGACAAGGAAACCGCGCTGATCACGCTCTGTGTCGGTGCCGGTATGGGCACAGCGACGATCATCGAACGGGTGTAGGACGGTGCGCAAGCCCTCTCGCGCCTTTCTGCCCCTCGGTATTGGCGTCGGTCTCGCGACCGGCGCCGCCCTGGGACAGGCAACAGGAAACTTTGCGACCGGGACCTCCATGGGCATCGCCCTTGGGGTCGTCTTCGGCCTCGCACTCGGAGCGCGCAGCGCGCCCGGAAACTAACAGGACAAGAGCAAGATGAATCTCGAGACATTCAAATTCGACATTGACGGCGATGGCATTGCGCATGCCGTTTTCGACGTACCGGGCCGGAGCATGAACACGCTGACCGGCAAGGCGGTGGCCGATATCGTTGCCATCGCCAAGGAAGTGGCCTCCAATGACAAGATCAAGGGGCTCGTCATTTCCTCCGGCAAACCGAGCGGTTTCTGCGCCGGGGCCGATCTTGGCGAAATGGGCAACCGCGCCGGTTCTTCCGACGACAGCGCCAAGAGCGAAGACGAGAAGCTGAAGGAGCGCTTCGAGCAGGGCTTTACCCTGAACAAGACGCTGCGCCAGCTTGAAACCTGTGGCAAGCCGGTGGCCTGTGCACTGAACGGTCTGGCACTTGGCGGCGGCCTCGAAGTTGTTCTGGCCTGCCATTACCGCGTCGCCGCGAACGACAATCCCAAACAGCAGTTCGGTCTGCCGGAAGCCAAGATCGGCCTCCTGCCAGGCGCAGGCGGCACGCAGCGCCTGCCGCGTCTCGTCGGTGTCCAGGCCGCACTTCCGCTGATCCTTCAGGGCACGAGCTTCGATGCCAAGAAGGCCCACGAGATGGGCGTCATTCAGGAGCTGGCCCCCGGCGCTGACGTCGTTGAGAAGGCGAAAGCCTGGGTGAAAGCCAATCCGGAGGCCAAGGCCCCGTGGGATGAGAAAGGCTTCAAGGTGCCGGGCGGCGTGCCTCACAAGAGCCCGGGTGCCGGTCAGGTCGCGACCATGTCCAACATGATGGTAGCGGCCAAGACCTATGGCAATTTCCCGGCCCAGAAGAACATTCTCTCCTGCGTCTACGAAGGCATTCAGGTGCCGATCGATGCCGGTCTTCGCATCGAGACGCGTTACTTCATCAACACCCAGTCGCGCCCGGAAGCCAAGGCGATGATCCGCTCGCTCTTCCTGTCGACGCAGGCCCTCTCCAAGGGCGGCAACCGTCCGGATGGCTATCCGAAGACAGAGTTCAAGAAGATCGCCGTGGTCGGCGCCGGCCTTATGGGCGCAGGCATTGCCTATGTTCAGGCCAAGGCCGGTATCCCGACGGTTCTGGTCGATGTGTCCAAGGAAAATGCCGAGAAGGGCAAGGACTATTCGCGCCGTCTCGTCGAGAAGGATGTCTCTCGCGGCAAGTCCACCCAGGAGAAGGGCGACAAGCTGCTCGATCTCATCACCACTACGGACAATTATGATGATGTGAAGGGCGCCGACCTCGTCATCGAGGCCGTGTTCGAGAATGAAGAGCTGAAAGCCAAGATCACCAAGCAGGCCGAAGCAGTGCTGGGCGAGGATGCCGTCTTCGGGTCCAACACCTCCACCCTCCCGATCACGGGCCTTGCCAAGGCATCAGACCGTCCGGAGAACTTCATCGGCATCCACTTCTTCTCCCCGGTGGAGCGGATGGGCCTTGTCGAGATCATTTCCGGCGAGAAGACCACGGAAGCGACACTGGCCAAGGCGATCGACTATGTCCTCGCCATCCGCAAGACGCCGATTGCTGTCAATGATAGCCGCGGCTTCTACACCTCGCGCTGCTTCGGCACCTATACACGCGAAGGTATGGAAATGCTGGCCGAAGGCATCAAGCCGGCGATCATCGAGAATGTCGGGCGCCAGTCAGGCATGCCGATGGGCCCGCTGGAAGTCTCTGACTCCGTCGGTCTGGACACCGCTCTCAAGGTGACGCGCGCAACCGCAGAGGCCATGGGCGTCGACATACAGACCGATGACCGCACCCAGTTCCTGGCCTGGCTGGTCGAGGACAATGGCCGCGTTGGCCGCAAGGCGGGCAAGGGCTTCTACGACTATAATGAGAAGGGCAAGCCGGAACGCCTCTGGCCGGATCTCAACACCCGTATCGACGTCACGGTCGATGAGTGCCCGCCGGAACTCAAACAGCATTACATCAACCGCCTCCTGATCCGTCAGGCGATCGAGGTTGCCCGCTGCTTTGAGGAAGGCGTGATCACCGACGCCCGCGACGGCGACATCGGCTCCATCCTGGCCTGGGGTTTTGCGCCCTATACGGGCGGCTGCTGCTCGTATGTGGACCTCATCTGGGGCATCAAGCCCTTTGTCGAGGAAGCCAAGAAGATGGAAGAAAAGTATGGCGAGCGTTTTGCCGTACCGCAGCTTCTCAAGGACATGGCCGAGAAGGGTGAAGGCTTCTATGACCGCTTCCCGCCGGGCGGCGTGAAGGCAAAGGAAGCCGCCTAAAAGTCCATAAGCACACCTGAATGAGAAAGGCCGGAGCCCGCGCTCCGGCCTTTTTTACTGCGATACCTATGCAGATTACTGCCAGACTGTTCGGAACTGAATTTTTACGCAGCCTATTCTGTGCCTATCAGGGGCGATCAAACTCGTCATCGATCACTGCACAGGACTTTTGAATGGCCAGACCCGCGGGCGTCAGAAATCAGGACTATGAAGACAAGCGGACCGCTCTCCTCGAGGCGATGCTTGCCTATGTCGAATGTGAACACGTGGTCCAGCCTTCGCTGCGGCAGCTCGCAATCGGCGCCGGCGTCTCCGATGTCAGTCTCCGCCATTATTTCGGCGACCGCCGCGGTGTTGTGATCGCCCTTTTCGATCACCTCAGAGACACGACCCGGGGGATAAGGGAGACGATGCGCCAGAGGGCGGAGACGGTGAGTGAGGCGATCTCGATCTATCTTTCACTGGCTAGCCGGGCGGGCAGCGACGAGTCCTATATCCGGCAACATGTCTTTGCCCTGCGTGAGGCCATGGCCGATGGCGAGGTCTATGCCCACTACCAGGCCAGCGTTCTGGAGCCGGCGGCGGATGCGCTTGGCGAAGGGCTCGTGAAATCCAGCAACGGCGTGCTCTCCACTGAGGCTGCCCGGCAGGCCGCCTCCCATATCGTCTTCAATGCAATGTTCCTCGCCATGCAGCGCCTGATTGACCCTGAAAAGACCAGCGTCGCGGACATGACCGGGCAGCTCAAACGATTTACCCGGTGGATAACGTTCGGACTGGAGGCGGATATCGCCGCCCTGAAAGCCTAGGCACATAAAAAAAGGCCGCAGCATCTCTGCTGCGGCCTTCTCTATTTTCGCCTTAAGCCGGTCGAACCTAGCTGGTCGTCACCGGCGTCAGCAGAACTTCAACGCGGCGGTTTGCGGCGCGGCCTGCCTGCGTTTCGTTGCTGGCGATCGGCTGTGTCTCACCACGGCCATAGGCGGAGATGCGGACAGCCTCAACGCCGCGGCTCACAAAGTAGTTTGCGACCGTGTTTGCGCGCTGTTCGGACAGGCGCATGTTGTAATCGTCAGGGCCGTCGGCACTGGCATGGCCGACAACATCGACGCGGGTGGACGGGTATTCCTGGAGAACGCCGGCAATCTCATTCAGCGGACCATAGGCGCTGCCCTGAAGTTCCGCGCTGTTCACAGCGAAATTGACGCTGGAATTGGACGGCATTGTGAGGGCGATCTGGTCACCCTGGCGCTCCACCTGGATCTGCGAATTGGCCGTGCGCTCACGCAGGGCACGTTCCTGACGGTCCATATAGGTACCGACAGCGCCGCCAGCCAGCGCGCCCACGGCTGCGCCAATTGCTGCGTTACGGCCGTCATCGCCACCTGCGAGCGTGCCCAGGGCTGCGCCAGCCAGCGCACCGCCACCTGCACCATAAGCCTGGTTCTGCGAGAGGCCGGTGCCTTCACAGGCCGTAAGAACGAATGCAGCTGCTGCTGCGCCAATCATCATCTTGTTCATCGAAGTGTCTCCTCATGAGAAAATACCCCCAACCCAACGATGGAGGCCTTTGGTCTGGAACGCTGGCTTTATTGCTTGGTTCCAATACCACTTGATGACATTAGCTTATTTTTCTGAATACTAGACAACATGTGCGGACGTTACTTCAGGCATGGCGTCAGCTGGTCCGATTATCAGGCCTGGCTCAATCTCGTGCCGCCGGATGAGACCGATCCGCCCGAAGCCACGTACAATGCCGCACCCGGCTCCTATCAGCCCATATTAAGGCGGGCACATGCCGGTCATGTCGAGCTGGCACCCGCCCTCTGGGGGCTCGTGCCCTCCTGGTGGAAGAAGCCGCTGAGTGAGAAATCCTTTTCAAGCTTCAGCGCGAAATCGGAAACTGCGGCGCAAAAGCCGGTCTTCCGGGGCGCCTACCGCCATCATCGATGCCTTATACCGGTCAGCGGCTATTATGACTGGACGGGACGGCCAGGCGCCAGAACGCCCTTTGCCATCGGCCTGCGTAACCGGCGTCATTTCTGTCTGGCGGGTCTATATGATGTGGCCCTTATAGAAGGGTCTGAGCTGCACAGTTTCGCCGTACTGACCACTGAAGCGAATGATGCCGTCGCCGGAATAGGCCCGCGCATGCCCGTCATCCTGCGCCAGAGCGACTTCGCCCGCTGGCTGGATCCGTTCGAGGACCGTGTCGGCGACCTGCTGGCCCCATTCGGGTCTGAGGAGATGGACATAAGGCCGGCGCATCCCGATGTTGGCAATGTGCGAAACGATCATTCCGGTTTGATTCAGGAACAATAGGCGGCTAGAACCGTCAGTGTGACAGTTTCTTAAAGCTTTCCGGACAGAAAAATAACATGCGCACGATCTATTTTATCTTTGTCACACTGCTCGCCGTTGCTGCGGTCGCTGCCTGAGGCAGACCGCTTCCACGACCTGAACAGATCACTGCGCCTGCAAATGGCGCAGGTCTAGTCGTCTTCTATTTCCAGTCCGCGATAAGCCTCTGCCACCAGGCGGGCGATCTCTTCACAGGCCGTCCGTGCCGCCGGAACAGCGCCCGTAAAAGCGGTAAAGCCGTGCGCCAGACTGTCATAGCATTTATAGGTCACTTTCACGCCCGCCTTGCGAAGGAGCTGGGCGTAGGCAGCGCCATCATCGACGAGCGGGTCGAAACCGGCTGTCGCAATGATAGCTGGCGGCAGGTCTTCCAGACGGGTTTCGCGCGCGGGTGAAAGCCGCACATCCGACTTGTCCTGGCCGTCTGGAATATACTGTTCCATGAACCAGCGCATCGTCTCGGCGTCCAGCGGATAGGTCTCGCCATAGGTCTGGTAGGATGGAAATTCGTCCTCGATCTCTGTCGCCGGATAGATCATCAGCTGGAGAAGCGGCATCGGCTTGCGCTCCCGCATCATTTCCTGAGCGACAATGGCAGTAAAATTGCCGCCCATACTGTCGCCGCCAATCGTCGCGGCGCCTGCGGGTGCGCCGTGTTTGGTTGCATTACGCAGCGCCCATTCATATGCATCGATGCAGTCTTCAAGCCCGGCGGGAAATTTATGCTCGGGCGCCAGGCGGTAATCGACCGACAGCACCGGACAGGCGGCGGCCTTCGCGATCATCGTGCAGAAGACATGGCAGGTCTCAAGGTCGCCGATCACGCCACCGCCAAAATGGTAATAGACCATCATGGGCGCCTTCGGGTCCTGATTGTCCGGTCTGTATATGCGCACCGGAATCTTGTGGCCATCGGTCGCGGGGATCTCGCTGTCACTCCACGAAACGCCCGGCTCAGGCTTGTCGGCGAACATGGCAAGACCCGCCGCCGAGGCGGCCCGCGCTTCGGCGGGGGAGAGACTCGACATGGGCGGCTGGCGCTTTGCGCCCTCCATCATGAACTGGAAACGTGGATCCAGCGTGCGCCCGCCAAGGACGAGCGGTTCGCCGCCCGAAAGTTTGACCAGAAGGCCCCCTGGAAGCTTCATCAGCAGTTTTGCAATCGTCGCCTGCAAGCTCATAGCCGCTCTGCCTTCTATTTCTTCCGTGTCGTCGCCAGCGTCCCTGCCCCGTTCATGAAGAGCTGGGTCGCAAATTCAACGGCGCCCGCCGTATCGACCGGACGCCTGCGCAGCATATGATCCCCAACTTCCCGCGCAATCCCTATTGCCGCTGCGGTGAGAAAACCGGAGTCGGAAAGGGAAAGGCCGGAGGACTGCGCCACATGTTCAAAGTCGGCGCGGATTTCCTCGAAAACCGCATGCATTTCCGGCGTGTCGACCCGTACACCGATCATGGCCGCATGCGGCGCGCCTCGCTCGATCGCCTCTTCATTCTCCTCATTGAGGAATTCGAAATAGGCGCTGTAGGCAGCCTTCAGATAGGCTTCCAATGAGGTCGCCCTGGCGCGCACAGATGCCAGACGTGAGCGGAACCGCTGAACCCCTTCATTGGCCAGCGCCTCGAAGACTTCTTCCTTGGAGCGGAAATAATTGTAGAAGGTGCCGGCCGCGAGATCGGTCTCTCTTATGATGTCACGAACGGTCGCCGCATCGGCGCCCATACGCGCAAAGACCTGGCGCGCCGCCTCCAGAATCGCCTGACGGTTCGCGGCCTTGGCGCGTGCGCGCTTTCCGGAAAGCTCTTCCTGCTCGACTCTCGCGTCCATGGTCCGCCTTTCTGCAACAAATTCAGCAGTCACCAGATTGATGACGCCCCGTCAACTTTGGTCAGCTCGCAGGTGTGCGATTTCTTCCTGCCGGCGTACTGAGAGCAGCACGCCCCACGCGGCCCTGACCAGGATCAGGGCGAGAACACCCGCCAGCGGTTCATTGAACAGAACCAGCAGTGCGAACCCGGCGAAGAGCGCGAAGTGCAGGACAACGACCCGCCCATAGGGCCTGGCCATCTCGGTTATGGGGTTGGTCTCGCGATATTCGCCGCGCAGGAGGAAATCGCGAACGAAGAGGAAAACCTGCAAGGTAAGGATCGCGCCCACGAACCAGATCATGCCGGTGCCCGTGGAGAATGCGTAATTCACAAGATCGAATGGATCGAACTGGACCGTGCCGCCCCCATTGGAGATTTCCGAGAAAGCCATGAGGAAGACGCCGTGCACAAAGCAGAACATCCCGTAGTGAAAGGTAAAGAAGGCACCGAGCGCCGCCCAGCCGAGGAGCGCGTTGAGACCATGGCGCGCGGAGGCAGCGGCCATATGCAGCAGGGTGATGAGACCCAGTAGGAGGTTTTCGAGCCAATAGAGAAAGACAAGCGCCGCCGCGCCCCAGCCGAGCTGAAAAACGGCGATAAGCGGAAAGAGATCGACCGCCAGGATCACCCACGAGACCGGGTCCCGGTAAGCGCGCGCCAGCGCTTCTGGTGTCAGCCTGCCCATGTCCCCACCCTGCCCTCGGTCAGTAGGCTGCGGTTAAGCCTATATAGGGCGGGAAGGAAAGCGGATTATACGCCGTCAGGCTGCTGGGATAGCTGCCGGTCAGAACCTCGAAATGAAGATGGATACCGGTGCTGCGCCCTGTCGTGCCCATAATGCCCAGGGGCTGCCCGAAGCCGATGTCGCGCCCGGCTTCCACGCCGGCCTCGATATTGGCGAGGTGCGCGTAACGGGTGAAGACGCCCTGCCCATGATCGATCAGGATGGTGTTGCCGAAACTGGGGCTGCGCTTTGCCTCACGGATCGTGCCGGGGGCGGCTGAATAGACCATACCGGCCGGGCGTGAGCGAAAGTCCAGACCCTTGTGCGTGCGGCCCATCCGGTGGCCGAAACCGGATGTCATGCAGGCATTATTGGTCGGCACGGACGCCATAACCACCTTGCCGTCAACGAGAATGATCGGGTTGAAGTCGATGACGCGCAGATTGTCATCATAGGCAAAGGCATTGGTGATCGTGCTGTTGGGGCAGAGATAGAGGTCCGCATCCGGCTGGAAGGGCCCCTGCTCTGCACTCACACTGGCGGTCGCGGTGATGGCGGCAGGAGCCTCGACACGTTCAGCCCCGCGATTGGGATAGAAGACAGGCGCGGGGGTCGTGCCGCAGGCTGTTACGAGAAACGCGCCCGCCAGACTTGCAAGCAAGATGCGCAACATATCCGCCATCCATCGGTCCGATTAACCATTTCAGGCGGTGGCTTTCACGCGCTTCCGCCCACGCTCTATCTCTTTCATGAGATCCTTTACGTAAGCGTTAAAATCGACCTGCATCGTATGACGCGGCGCATCGTAGAAATGGCCCAGATGGAACTGCTCGTCTTCCTTGATGATGTCCCACATCTCGGTCTCTGGCGGGAACTCATACTCACCGGCAATCTTTGCGGCGCAGAGCTTTGACTGCTGTTCGGCAAAGTTCACCAGCGTCGGCAGCGGCTGGGCGAGACCAAGGAAGAAAAGGTTCTCATAGCCCGGCCGGACCATGCGTTTGTAGAGCTGGATCTTGTTGTCCTTTGGCAGGATGTCCGGGTCGGTCAGGAAGGGGAAACTGATATTATAGCCTGTCGCCCACACGATGGCGTCCAGCTGTTCGCGCGTTCCGTCCGCGAAGACGACACCATCCCCATCGAGCCGCTCCATGGCCCCTTTCGGGGAAATGTCCCCGCAGCCGACACGGGTCAGGAACTCGCCCGAAACCGATGGGTGCGCGTCCAGCGGCTCATGGTCAGGCTTGGGCAGGCCATAATCCTCCATATTGCCAACGCGCTTCTTGATCGAGGCGCGCGCAAGCTTGCGGCCGAGCTTTGTCGGCATCCAGCCCGGCAGGACCGATTTGTCGGCCGGCTGGCCGTTCATATATTTCGGCAGGACCCAGACGCCGCGGCGCATGGAGATGAAGAGTTTTTCAGCAATCGGACGCTGTGAAAGCTCGGACGAGATGTCCATTGCCGAATTGCCGGCCCCAACCACGAGCACCCGCTTGCCGCGGAAGTCATAGGGCTCGAACGGGTCGCGATAGTGGTGAGAGTGCACCTGATAGCCGTTGAATTCACCGGGATAGTCCGGGACCCGGGCATCCCAGTGGTGACCATTGGCGACGAACAGCCACTGATAGGTCTTTGTCTCACCGGTCGACAGCGTCACGTCCCAGTCGCCGTCGCTGCGGCGTTCCGCCTTGATCACTTCGGTATTGAAGGTGATCGTCTCGCGCAGGCCGAAATGGTCGACATAATCGTGGAAATACTGCAGCAGCTGGGCATGATGCGGGAAGTCCGGCCACTCTTCAGGGACCGGATAGTCCTCAAAGGCAAGACGCCATTTCGACGTGTCGATATGGAGGCTCTGATAGCAGGAGGAGAGGCCGTTCGGGTTGCGATAGTACCAGTTGCCGCCAATATCGTCCGACATCTCAAAGCAGTCATAGGCAATGCCATAATCCTTCAGGCGCTTGGCCATAGTGAAGCCGGAACAGCCCGCCCCGATGATGCAGGCCTTGCCACCTGTGTGTGCGTCGAATGCCATTGATTTCCTCCCGCAGCGTCACTTGTTGTGTTCGCTTTCCGGGATGGTATCGAGGATCAAGCGGACGTCAATTTCACGTCGCGGCAACAGTAGCGAGGACATCTCCATGAGCGAAGAGGGCGAGCATCAGGACATGATGCTGAAGCTGATGAAGCAGCATACACGCAAAGCGATGTCGACGGTTCCGTGGGCCAACGCGCTCGGTATCGAGCTGACGAACATTGAGAAAGGCCGCGCTTTCGCGAAGGTTGGCTGGCGCGAAGACCTGGTGGGCGATCCTGAAACGGGCGTTATCTATGGCGGGGTCCTGACCGCACTTCTCGATAATCTGAGTGGTTTCTGTATCAATACGGCGCTGAAAAAGCCTATGTCCATGGCGACGCTGGACCTTCGGATCGACTATATGCGGCCGGCCGACAAGGGACGCGACATCCTCGCTGAAGCAGAGTGCTATCACGTGACCCGGAACGTCGCCTTCACACGTGCCTGGGCCTATCATGACAGCCGGGACAAGGTGATCGCGACGGCAGCAGGCACATTTGCGCTGAACGATATTACCCGCTGGGCCAGCGGCAATGAAGCCATGGATATCGCCAACAAGATGCTTGGAGAAGGCCAATGAGTTCACGCGCAGACCAGCTTCAGGCCTTTCTCGACCGCACCCCCTTTGCCCGCTTTGTCGGCATGAAGGTGGACATCGAAGGCGACAATCTGATCGCCCGGCTACCCTTTCAGGAAATGTTTATCGGCAATCGCGCGATCAACGCCCTGCATGGCGGCGCCACAGGTGCTTTTCTGGAAATGACCGCCATCTCCCAGCTTTATCTCCAGTCCGACCTTCAACGCCTGCCCAAGACCATCAACCTCACCATCGACTATCTTCGAAGTGCCAAGGGCGGTGAGGATCTGTACGCGCACGCCATCGTCCACAAGCTGGGCCGGCGTATGGCAAGCGTGCGGGCCGAAGCCTGGCAGGGCGACAAGGACAAGCCGGTGACAGCTCTACAGGCGCATTTCCTGGTCTCTGAGGAGGGTTGAGTGCTCGAGTCGCTGATTGAAGGCGACCGAGACCGCGTAGAAGCCGATCGCCAGCAGGCTAAGCGCCGCGCAGGCGGCAAAGGCTGCCGGGTATCCGCCTGAGGCACGCACCCAGCCAAGCTGGCCAGCGCCAAGGCTTGTGCCGAAATTCAGAAGCGCCATGAAGATGGAAAACTGTGTTGCGGCCACGCTGCCCTGGGACTGGCCCATGGCGATAGCATAGGTGCAGACCGACATCAGGACGAAAAGAACGCTGTAGAGAAGAAGATAGCCCAAATAGAAATCGCCTGAGGACCAGAACCAGATCGCTGCCGCATTGAGCAGAGCCATACCAGCAAGCGCGCCGCCCAGCGCCTTGAGCGGCCCGACCCGGTCCGCGAGCCATCCTGAGACGAAGATACCGAACAGGCCACCAATCAGGTCTGCGGTAGCGTCCCGGTCGGTGAAAAGCTCGCGGCTCCATTCCAGCTTCTGCACGGCGAGCGCCGGAGAGAAGGCCGTTTTCAGCCCATACGCCAGAAAGGCGACCAGAATGCCGCCTGCAAGCATCAGGCTGGCCGGGCGTTTCATGGCCAGGAAGACGCCTTTAAGGAGCGGCCACCAGCGCTTGACCTGAACACTGCGCGTGCGCGGTGAGGCCTTCCCAGCCGACCATGGCATCAGTTTCTCGCCTTCCCGCTCCCTCAAAAGCAGCGGCGCCAGCATGACGAGGCCAACGAAAAATGCGGTCGCCAGCGCGGCGAGCCCATGACCCTCATCGCCGATGAGGCGGCCGCTAAGAAACGCGAAGCCGGCGGTGCCGAGTGTCTTGCCGCCCCACATCAGGCCATTGGCCGTGGCACGTTCCTCTTCGTCCAGAATATCAATCGCCATGCCGTCAATCGCGACGTCCTGAAACGCGCCCGCGAAATTCACGGCAAAACCGGCCACGGCGAACCAGTAAAGACTGTTGTCCGGCGGCGCGAGGCTGGCGAACCACAGAAGGCTCGCAATCAGGATCAGCTGCGCCACGATCAGCCATGGCCGTTTTCGTCCCATGGCCGCATAGGTGAAGCGGTCCATCAGGACACCATTGAAGAGCTTGAAACTCCAAGGGAGCAGGATGACCGCGATATAACCTGCAATCGCATCCGCCCCGACCCCCTGCGAGGCGAACCAGGCGGGGACAGCGATGTAAAGAAGGCCTTCCGGCGCGCCCTGAGCAGCATAGAGCAGCATCAGGCTGCCAAGCCTTAACGGCTTGTTTCGATCAAGCGCGGGAAGCCTCAACCGCCATCCTTCCAGGCCACGCGGTAAAGGTCGAACCGCCGGTCCCTTAGGTTCCTGACCGTACCCTCGGACCGCGCGAAATTGAGATCGTTGAGGTCGAGGTCCGCCATCACGACCGCCTCGACATTTTCGGCGATCTCAGCGGCAATGCCTTCGCGGGCGAATGGATAGTCGCACGGCGTCAGAATGGCCGACTGGGCATAGTTGATGTCCATATTCTCGACATTCGGCAGGTTGCCCGTACAGCCGGAGGTCACGACATAGAGCTGGTTCTCGATGCAGCGGGCGTGGCAGCAATAACGCACCCGCAGATAGCCCTGGCGGCTGTCGGTACAGAACGGCGTGAACAGGATGCGCGCGCCTTCATCAGTAAGGCGGCGAGCAAGCTCCGGGAATTCGGAATCATAGCAGATCAGGACGCCGATGGGGCCGCAATCGGTCGGGATGACGTCGACGCTGTCGCCGCCCTTGATATTCCACCAGTGGCGCTCATCCGGGGTCGGATGGATCTTTTCCTGCGCGTGAACGGAGCCGTTGCGCAGGAAGACATAGGCAACATTCTGGATGTCACCATCATCGGTGCGCGTCGGGTGGGAGCCGCCGATGATGTTGATGTTGTAGGAGATGGCAAGCTCACGCATCTCATCGACGAAGCGCGGGGTATAGCGGGTCAGCGCCTCAATCGACTCAGCCGGGCGCAGCTTGCGCTTCTCGAAGGCGAGAAGCTGCAGTGTGAACAGCTCAGGGAAGACGACAAAGTCCGCGCGCCGGTCAGAGCAGACATCGACGAAATATTCCACATTGCTCATGAACTCTTCGAAGCTTTTCACAGCGCGCATCTGAACCTGGACCGTGGCGACGCGCACGCGCTCCTTCGTGGCGTAGGAGACCTTGCTGGTTGGCTTCACTTCCACGGCATACGGGTTGCGCCACACCATGTGCGTGGCATGGCCGCCGCTGTCTGTGTCCTCTTCGAGATAGTTGTGCAGCACGCCAATCGGCTCAAACCCGGCGCGCAAATGGTAGCGGATCACCGGATCGGTGATCTTTTGCGCGCGGACGGCTTCGACATAGTCCTCGGGGTTGGGATACTGTTTGCGCTTGCGTTTCCAGCCCGGCATACGCCCGCCAAAGACGATGCCTTTCAGCTCCCAGTCCTCACAGAGCTGCTGGCGCGCATTATAGAGCCGCTGGCCAATGCGCGTGCGCCGGATCTCCGGGTCGACGCAGACCTCCATGCCATAGAGCCAGTCGCCTTCCGGGTCGTGGCGGGCGGCATAGCCATTGCCGGTAATCTCGATCCAGTCATGGGGTTTGAGCGCCAGGTCTTCGGCTACCAGAAAGCTCGCCGCATAGCCAACGACTTCGCCGTCGTATTCGACGAGGAACTGGCCTTCCGGAAAGGACGAGATCTGTCCGCGCAGCATGCCCGGCGTATAGCCGTCCGCTGGACGGCCATAGACCTTCAGCACAAGTGCCGCGATGGCCGCCACATCGTCCAGCGTCGCATTGCGGACGACAACAGACGCCTTTGTTCTCTCGCTGGGCATTCAACCCCCTGATCTTGCTAGGCAGCTTCCAACCTAGGCAGCCCAGCGGGAGCGGCAAGTGCAGTCCTGTGCCTCAGGCTGCCTCTGACACGATACGGGCAATATCTTCAGCATAACGCCCCGCCTTTTTCTCGCCCACGCCGCTGATCGCCCGCAATTCATCGGAAGAGCCCGGCCGCTCGGTGGCAATCGCTGCCAGCGTGCGATCGTGAAAGATGACATAGGGCGGCACGCCCTTGGCCTTCGCGGTTTCGAGGCGCCAGTCCCGAAGCGCCTCGAACAGGGACTGATCACGTGCCGACAGATCGTGCAGGACGGGCGCGGATGCAGACGACCGCCGACGAGCGCTCTTTCTCTGGTTGGGATCGGTGCGCAGCCAGACTTCGCGGTCCCCCTTGAAGAGGGCGCGGGCGGCCTCCTGGTCGGGCACGGCCAGAACCGGCCGCATCGCATCGCCCGTCTCGGCCAGAAGCCCGGAGAATAGAAGTTCATCGAAGACGGCGTTCCAGCCCTGTTTGGAGAGGTCCGTTCCAATTCCATATGTTGAGAGCTGTGACAGGTCCTCATCGAAACCGTCGCGCGCCGACCCGGTGAGGTGAACGATCAGCCGACCGCGGCCGATGCGCTGGCCGCAGCGGATAACGGCCGAGACCGCCATCTGGGCGTAGCGTGTCGCGTCAAAGCCATCGCCTGGTTCGCGCTGACAATTGTCGCAGTCGCCGCACGGCTGCACGCCGGCCTCGCCGAAATAGCGCCGCACGGCGGCCCGGCGGCACTCCGTTCCATTAAGGAACGCAAAAAGCTGGCGCGTCTTGGTGAGCTGGACGCGCTTGACCTCTTCGGCCGCATCGCTCTCCATCGTCCAGCTGATCGAACGGCGCATATCCGCCGGTCCGAAGAGGGCAAAGGCTTCGGCGGGTTTGCCATCGCGCCCCGCGCGGCCAACCTCCTGCCAGTAAGCCTCGAGCGTCTTCGGCGGGTCGGCATGGATGACAAAGCGGACATCGGGCTTGTCCACACCCATGCCGAAAGCGACCGTAGCGCACATGACGATTCCGTCTTCCAGCAGGAAGCGGCGCTGGCGCTCGGCCCGCACCTCCGCGTCAAGGCCTGCATGATAGGCAAGCGCCTTGAGACCGGCGCGCTGCAGGCTTTCAGCAAGACTTTCTGTGGCATCGCGCGTGGCAGCATAGACGATACCGCCTTCGCCCGGATGCGCCTTCACAAGAGAGATCACCCTGTCGGCGCGCTTTCCGGCTTTCGGCTCTGCGCCAAGGGTGAGGTTGGGCCGGTCGAAACTTGCGACGTGAACGGAGGGGGCTGTGAGGTCGAGTTCGTGGAGGATATCGTCGCGCGTGCGCTCATCGGCGGTCGCCGTGACAGCGATGCGCGGCACGCCTGGGAACAGCTGCTTCAGCCGGCTAAGGGCCCGGTAGTCGGGGCGGAAATCATGGCCCCACTGGCTGACGCAGTGGGCTTCATCAATGGCGATGAGCGAGACATCGAGACCGGACAGCACATTTCCAAGCCCGCTGCCCAGCGCCTCAGGCGAGACATAGAGCATGTCCATCTCGCCAGCGCGGGCGGCTTCGAGCGCCGCCTGCTTGTCAGCCGGCGCCATGGAGGAATCGAGCCGCTCGGCGCGCACGCCAAGTGCCTTGAGCGCATCGACCTGGTCGGCCATGAGCGCAATGAGGGGCGAGACGACCAGCCCCGTACCTCGCCGGAGAATGGACGGAATCTGGTAACAGAGCGACTTGCCGCCTCCAGTCGGCAGGACAGCAAGGACATCGCGCCCCTGCAGCACATCGCTGATGACATCGGCCTGCAGGCCGCGAAACGCATCATATCCATAGACACGTTTCAAAAGGGCGAGGGCGTCGGTCAGTTCTGTGGCTGGGATGGTTTCGGACATCCCTTCCCTATCAGCGGAGTCGCCCCATCCCAGCAAGACGGCAGGGGCGGTTCGACCGGTCTAGAAGATGTATTCCAGAAGCCGGTCGCGCGAATTGGCGTGCACCCATTTGCCGCCGGCCTCCTCAACCAGGGCCTGCCACTCTTCGAGACGCCGGAAATAGGCGTCCGGGTCTGAGGCTTCACGATCTGAACGGGTCACATTGGTCACGACGACCGTAATGCCTTCAAGATCCAGCGAAAGCTCGCTCGTATCGCAATCGGGCGAGACATCTTCGACAAGATCGGAATGCACCACGATAATGCGCTTACCCTGATCCGATTGCTCAAGCTCCGAGGCGGCATAGCGAAGCCCCCCGCGGATGTCCGTCCAGTCCGTCGCGTCCACCTGCTCCCCATAGGTTTCGAGGCTTCTGAAGACGTCCTGTTTGGCAAGAGCGGCCTGGCTCGGCGTACCGGGAAGGGTCCGGCGCACGATGAGGCTGTTGTCGGAAAAGCTGCACGAGCCGATCTCGCCAAAGGCAAACATGTCATTGGAATTGAGTTTGGAGGTGAGGAGTTTTGCCGTCATGATCGCATCCGGCACTTCGCGCACATAGGTGCCCGAGACATCGACCAGCATGAACACCGCCTTTGAATTGGAGGTGATCGCGCCGCAGGCCGCGACCGATACCAGCACCGCGAGCGACGCAAGTCTCTTCAGCGCCGACGAAATCATGCCGCCCCCTCAGCCTTCCTGCGGGCCGGCCGCCGGACGCGGCGGACCATGCCTTCGATCACCAGCGGCAGGAAGATGAGAAGGTCGTAGACGCGCAGCACAAACAAACCAAGCGCCTTGAGTATGGTCGCCAGCGTCGCGAAAATGAAGGCGAGAAAGATCATCACCTGATGGAGAACCAGCCTCAGGATGAAGACGAAATTCTGGATGACCGTTTCAAGCGGGATCGCGGCAATTGCGAGCAGCCACGGGATCAGCACGGCCAGCACCATCTGCGCGATCATCGTGAGGGAAACGCCGCTGCTGTCCTGCGTCGCCTCCGCCCCCTCGCCGAGGGCCATGCGCGTTGTTTCCTGATCGATCTGGATCAGCACTTCGCGCTGGATCGCCAGGATCGCCTCAAAGAAGGAAAACGCCGCGAGGAAGGCGATCGCGGCATAGAGAAGGATACGTTTGGGCAGGCGTGGCAAGGTCGAGATCAGCGTGATCCTGGTAATACCAGCCGCATCCATGAGGACAATACCCGCCACCGCTTCAAGGAAGATAACCACGAGCGCAGCCGCCGTCGGCAGGTCGACGCCCATGACCTGAAGGTCGTCGCCGACAATCTCGGCCATGGGGCGCTGGATCAGGAAGAAATTAAGAAAGACGCCTGTCAGCGCCACGCTCATCACCAGAAGCGCGAGCAGCCACGGAATGAGGATGGACTGGCGCTGTGCGGCAGCCCGGCGCGCTTCATAGTCAGGGTGAATGCAGGCCTCGAAGGTCACGAGATCCTCATTGATCCTTTTCGCCGAGCGTTCGAGTTCCGTCGAGATCGAGCGCAGCCGCGCTGTATTCTCTGCCATGGGTTTCAATTCGGAACGCAGGGCGTTGATCTGTGGGCGAAGCGGGGTGAGCTCTTCCTTTACCGCTCTGCGCACATCAGACACCGCACTGGTCAGCTTCGACTTCGACCGGCTGAAGCTGTTCTCATCCATGCGTGCACGCACGGTCTGGAGGGTTTGCTCGTCGAGATCCACCGCCCGGAAAGCCTCGATCGTCGCATCGAGTTCTGCGCGGCTGGTCTCGAGCCGGTCCACGATGCCGCTGGCCCGCCTGTCGATTTCGGGGGCCCGCTTTTCAAGCTTCAGCTCCTGGCTGATCATCTTCTGCTCAAGCGTCTCGGCGGTGTGGGCCGCCACAAGCTCTATATAGCGTTCATAGACCGCATTTCCGGCCGCTTCGAGCCGGCGGGCGACATCCCGCAGCACATAGGCAAGACCGAAAAAGACACTACGAAACAGCCCATGCAGATAGGGCCGCGCGATATAGAGCAGCACAATCACGCCCGCGATGAGCAGCCAAAGTTGCCAGTCAGTCCATGTCAGCCCGAACATGCAGAGGCCGCTCCAGTCTTCGTCCGTCCATTCCCGGTTAAAATACCGTTAAGGATCAATGAGGCGAAGGCAAGGCGGCTCGCCTGTCAGGCGCAGTGATCGCGGCAAGTGCGTCCACCATGAAGCTGTGCCGCCGTGCCACCGCGCCAGCATCCTTCTCATAGCCGCCACCAAGCACACCGACGAGCGGAACAGCGCGCGAGCGGCACGCCTCCGCCACTCTGCGGTCACGCTCACGAAGGCCGTCATCGGTCAGCCGGAGCAAGCCGAGCCTGTCATCGGCATGCGGGTCCACCCCGGCATTGTAAAAGACAAGGTCCGGCTCGCTTCGCGCGAAGACCTGATCGACCAGACCCGTCAGGGCTTTGAGATAGGCGGCATCGCCTTCGCCCTTTGCCAGACCGACATCGAGGTCGGAAGGCGGCTTTTCACGCGGCCAGTTGTCCTCGCAATGCAGCGAGGCGGTGAAGACGCTGCTGTCGCCTGTGAAGATGCTTGCCGTCCCGTCCCCATGATGCACATCGCAATCGATGATCGCGATCTTGCGGGCCAGCCCCTCCGCCTGCATGGCCCGCGCAGCCACAGCGACATCATTGAAGACGCAAAAACCGGCCCCGCTTTCATAGTTTGCGTGATGACTGCCCCCGGCAAGGGAAACAGCCGCGCCCTCCTGAAGCGCAAGACGCGCTGCCAGGCAGGTGCCGCCGACAGAGGCCCGCGTCCTTGCCGCGATGGCCGGGGTCATTTCGAAACCGATCCGGCGCGCTGTCCTGGCATCGACCGAAGAGGTCAGCACAGCGGTGACATAGGCCGGGTCATGGGCAAGGTGCAGCCAGCGCTCCGGTGCATGCGCAGGCACAGCAAACCTCTCGCCCCGCTCGCGCAACAAGGTGGCCAGAAGTGAGTATTTACGCATCGGGAAGCGGTGACCGTCCGGCACACTCTCGGCGTCATAGTCAGGATGATGGACAATTGGCAGCGCCATGAATGGGTGAGATGTCGGCGGGCGCCCGATTGTCAAGCTGGCGCGCGCGCCATAAGCCGCTCGCATGGCTGATACCGCTCTCACCCGATCAAAGGTTCTCGCGCTCGCCGTGCCTGTCATGCTTGCGCAGGCGGCGACAGCCTCGACGGGTATCGTCGATACGGCGGTCATGGGGCTCTATGGCACCAAGTTCGACCTTGGGGCAGTCGGCGTGGCCGCCGTCGTCATGAACTTTCTCTACTGGGCCTTCGGTTTCCTGCGCATGTCGACCACGGGTCTCTCCGCCCAGGCGAATGGCAGCGGCGACCGGCTGGAAGTCCAGACCGTGCTTCAACGCGCGCTTCTGCTTGGCGGTGCCCTAGGCCTGACGATCCTCATTCTCTCGCCGCTTCTGAGGCTCGCCATCTTCCAGCCCTTCGAGGCGGGCAGCGAAGTAAAGACGCTGGCGAAAGCGTATTTCGATGCACGGGTCTGGGGCGCACCTGCCGTTCTCATGGGCTATGGCATCACCGGCTGGCTGCTCGGCACCGGACGTACAGGTCAGCTTCTGGCGTTCCAGATCGTGATGAACGGCACCAATGGCGTGCTCGATATCTGGTTCGTTGCCGGCCTGGGCTGGGGGCCGGCGGGCATTGGCGCCGGGACGGCGATTGCCGAATGGGTCGCCCTCGCCTTCGGTCTTGTCCTCGTCCGCAAAGGCTTCACGCGTTCTGGGGCCCTGTTTGACCGGGAGCGCCTGGGCGCCCTGATCAATGCCAATCGCGACATACTGATCCGGACCCTCGCGCTTCTTTTCTGTTTTGCATGGTTCGTGAATTCGGGCGCAAGCCTCGGTACGGCGACCCTGGCAGGCAATGAAGTCCTGCTGCAGTTCGTCAGCGTATCGGCCTTCGTGCTGGATGGTTTCGCCTTTGTCGCCGAAAAGGAAATCGGAGAAGCCTATGGGGCCCGCAGCCGCGCGCGGCTGGTGCGCGCCATGCGGCTAACCAGCGAGATCGCGGCTGGCTTCGCCGTGGTCATCGCGCTCGCCTATTTCTTCGGCGGGGGCTGGATCATTGCGAATTTTGTGGCCGACGAAGAAGCCCGTGCCGTCGCGCTTACCTATCTGCCCTATTGCGCCGCTGTGCCGGTTGTCGGACTGGCCTGCTGGCAACTGGACGGCTTTTTTCTCGGCGCCACGCAGGGCAAGGCGCTTCGCAATGCCGGTGTTCTCGCCGCGCTCCTCTATGTCGGAACGGACGTTCTTTTGAAGGCGCAGTTTGCCAATAGCGGTGTCTGGATCGCCTTCCTCAGTATGTATGTCTGGCGCGCCGCCGGTCTTGGCCTCTACCTTCCTTCCATGCTCGCCAGGGTCAGCGAGAGTCAGCGCCCACAGCCTGCTCGACAGACGTAAACCCGTCGGCATGCAGGCGCGCGGCAAGGTCCCTGTTGATCTCAGCGACCAGACCGGGCCCGTGATAGACGAGCGCGGAGTACAGCTGCACGGCATGGGCCCCGGCGCGGATTTTGCGATAGGCATCATCGCCGCTCGATATGCCACCCGCCCCGATGAGGTCGAACTCTCCCAGAATTTCCCGCGCGAAGGCGCGCAGCACCTGCGTGGAAGGCGCGAGAAGCGGCGCACCGGAGAGACCGCCCGTCTCGCTCTTATGCTCGCTCTTCAGGGTCTCCGGGCGCTCCAGCGTCGTATTGGAGATAATGAGACCCGACAGCCATTTGCCGTGTGCGCGCAAAACCGCGATGATATCGCTGATCGCCCTCTCATCGAGGTCCGGGGCGAGTTTCAGGAAGACAGGCTTGCGGGCTGCCTCTGCGCCCTCAGCCAGGCCAGCATGCGCCTTTTCCACCGAATGGCCGCAGCGCGACAGCAGCTCTTCCAGCGCCCCCTTGTCCTGCAGGCCCCGCAGGCCCGGCGTATTCGGCGAAGATATGTTGATGGTGATATAGCCCGCATATGGATACACGGCCGCGATACCGGTTTCGTAATCGCCGATCCGGTCCTCGCTATCCTTGTTTGCGCCAACATTGGCCCCGACGGGCGAAGAAGCGCGCGCAGCATGGCGCAAGCGTGCGGTGAAGACCTCCAGGCCTTCATTATTAAAGCCCATCCGGTTGATGACCGCCTTGTCCTCACTCAGGCGGAAGAGGCGCGGTCTTGCGTTTCCTTCCTGCGGGCGCGGCGTAACCGTACCGCATTCGACAAAGCCAAAGCCGAAATGCGACATGGCCGTGAAGACGTCGGCATTCTTGTCGAAGCCGGCCGCAAGCCCCACGGGATTGGCAAGTCTGAGCTTCGCATTGGGCAGGGTGACAGGCGTATTCCAGCGTTTTGGATTGATGCGGGGAACACCGATGCCCGTCTTCAGCGCCTTGATTGTCGCCTTGTGGGCCGTTTCCGGCGGCATGGATCTGAAGAGACGCGTCCCGAGCGCAGAAAGAGCCATCTAACGGATCTCCTCCGGCAGGACGGGGTTGCCGTCATTATCGGTCTCCAACGTCCACTGTTTCTGCGCATCGGACAGACGCAGCGTGCCATAGAGGTGCGGGAAGAGGTCACCACCGCGCGATTCCTCCCACTTTACATTGCCGCCCAGGCGCTCGGCCGAAAACTCATAGAGGCGCACACCATGCTGCCCGGCATAGTGCAGGCGGAGTGTTTCGGCGACCTGATCGCCGGATGAGAGGTGGACATAGCCATCACGGGCATCGAGGTCGGTATCTGTATGGCCGTGCTCCCGGGCGCGGGCGTCGTCCTGGGCGCTGAGGATCTTGTAGACAGGTGTATCGAGCATCATGGAGGCGGTCTTACAGGCTTTGGCGCGCCCGGCAAGATGACAGGGTTGCTGGGTTTATTTTCCTATGTTAGGAAAATTAAACGAAATCTGGAGACAAGCGCGATGCGTCACGGCGATGTCTGGAAAGGCATAGACCTTCTGGCCGAAAAGAATGGCCTCAGCGCATCCGGCCTTGCGCGGCTCGCCGGTCTCGACCCGACCAGTTTCAACCCGTCAAAACGCCAGGCCAAGGATGGCCGTCCGCGCTGGCCGTCCAGCGAGAGCATTGCCCGGGCGCTGGAAGCCGTCGGGGCGGGCATGGATGATTTTGCCGCGCTCATCGAAGGCCGGCGCGGGGCGAGCGCCCCCCTTATCGGTCTGGCCCAGGCGGGCGCCGACGGCTTCTTCGACGATGGCGGCTTTCCCATGGGCGGCGGCTGGGACGAGGTGCGTTTTCCCGGTCTGGGCGGGGAGTCCGTCTATGCGCTGGAAATCACGGGCGACAGTATGGAGCCAGCCTATCGCGAAGGCGACCGCATCATCGTTGCGCCGGGCGCGCAGGTGCGCAAGGGCGACCGTGTCGTCGCCAAGACAAGCGATGGGGAGGTGATGGCAAAGGTGCTTGGCCGTCAGACAGAAACGCAGATCGAGCTCATCTCGCTCAATCCCGACCACCCCGTCCGCACCTTCAAACCCTCGCAGATTATCTGGATCGCGCGCATCCTCTGGGTCAGCCAGTAAGCACTGCAGCATTCGCATCTGCAGCACATAATCCGCTTGCCCTGACAACATGACACATGTCATCCAACAGTCTTATGGACTGGGACAAGCTCAAATCCTTCCATGCTGCGGCAGAAGCGGGCAGCCTCACAGCCGCTGGCGAACGCCTCGGTATTTCGCAGTCGGCTGTCTCGCGCCAGATCTCCGCGCTTGAGGAACAGCTCGGCGTCTCGCTCTTCCAGCGGCATGCCCGCGGCCTGGTCCTCACCGATGCGGGACACACGCTTCACCGCTCGACCATGGACATGGCGTCTGCAGCACAGACCGCCAATGCCGCCCTGCGCGACCAGCAGGACGTCGCCCAGGGCGACCTTGTGGTGACCGCGCCGGTCGCATTCGGGTCCACCTGGCTGGTACCGCGGCTTGGAAATTTTTTGAATGCCAATACCGGCATGCAGATCGACCTTCGCCTTGATGACGGCGAAACATATGACCTTCTGAAGCTGGAAGCCGAATGCGCGATCCGTCTCTGGGCGGCTGACAAGTCGGACCTGATCCAGCGCAAGCTCGGCACAGTTGCGACGAACCTTTACGCATCACCAGAATACCTGAAGGCGCATGGCACGCCGCGCACGCCGCAGGATCTCGATAATCACCGCATCATCGGCTATGGCACCGAAAACACGCCCCTGGACGCGATGAGCTGGGCCCAGCGTGTTGGCCGCGATGACACCCTGCCCCGCAAGGCAACGCTGCAGGTGCGGAATGTGCCGGCCATGCTGCGCGCCGTCGAAGCCGGCATCGGCATTGCCGACCTGCCGGACTATATGGCAAGCGCCGTGCCCAATCTGGTGCGCGTCCTGCCCGAACATACCGGGCCGACCTTCGACCTCTTCTTCATCTATCCAAGCGATCTCAAACGCTCAAAACGAATCGCCGTCTTCAGGGACTTCCTGACGGCAGAAGTTGAAGCCATCAAGCGGGACAATCTGCAACTTCGTGCAAGCTGACCCCGCGGAACATGCAGAAATGCATGCCTTCAATACTGAAACGCCTATTTCCTTTCGCACACGCAGCAATTAGCTGATGCGTATGCCTTGGTTCCGGCTTTTGCCAATCTCCTCCGATTGTGCGTTTCCTCCCTCCAAGTAGGAACCAATACTTAGAGCCCGGCGCGAGTTTTCGCAGCCGGGCTTTTTTTTGAATTATTTGATTATAGGCGGATTTTCTCTAGACGCTGGCGCGCAACATCCAGGCGGCCTTTTCCGCCGCGGCCGCCCGCTGGGTCAGCAGGTCAGCGGTCACCACATCGTCACCTTGCTCTGCAGCATCGACGCCTTCGCGCGCGACTTTCGCAATCGTTTCGTGCCCGCGCACAAGATTGTTGATCATGTCTTCTGCATCCGGCACGCCATTGTCCGGCTTGATCGTCGCATAGGACGCAATCTCATCGCTGGAGGCGGGCGCAAATTCTCCAAGGGCACGGATACGTTCGGCCAGCTCGTCGAGCGCCTGCCAGAGCTCGGTATATTGCTCCATGAAAAGCTCATGCAGCGCCTTGAAACGCGGCCCCGTCACATTCCAGTGATAGCCATGCGTCTTGAAGTAGAGCGCATAGGTTTCGCCCAGAACCTTGCGGAGTGCATCAATGGATGCGCTCCGGTCCTGCTTATCAAGTCCAACATCGACAGACATTTGAAGTCTCCTTTCAAAGCCAATGATAGCCCTGAAATGGGGACGGAGGTGCCCTTACGCCAATTGGATTCGAACACCGCAACTATAGAGTTTTCCTATAGCTGCGGCGTCTGGGATTTAAGAAACTATTTAAGTGCGGCGCAGAAGCGTTTGATACGCGTCATCGCTTCCTCAAGCGCCTCGGTCGAGGTCGCATAGGAAATACGGAAGGCCGGTGAAAGACCGAACGCCTCGCCGAACACGACCGCAACCTGTTCTTCTTCCAGAAGGGCTGTCGCGAAATCCTTGTCGGAACTGATCAGCGTCCCCTTGGGCGAGGACTTGCCGATGACACCGGCGCAGCTTGGATAGACATAGAAAGCGCCTTCGGGCGTCGCACAGGTCAGGCCCTCGCAGTCATTCAGCGCCTTCACAACCATGTCGCGGCGTTGTTTGAAGACCTTGTTGCGCTCGGCCAGAAAGCCATGATCGCCGTTCAAGGCCGCGACGCTTGCCCACTGGCTGATCGAACACGGGTTAGAGGTCGACTGCGACATGATCTTGCGCATGGTCGCGATCAGCTTTTCCGGCCCGCCGGCATAGCCGATCCGCCAGCCGGTCATCGCATAGGCCTTGGAGACACCATTCACGGTCAGCGTGCGGTCATAAAGCTTCGGCTCCACCTGCGCGATCGTCCAGTACTCGAACCCGTCATAGACAAGGTGCTCATACATGTCGTCAGTCATCACCCAGACCTGCGGATGCTTCAGCAGGACACCTGCAAGCGCGCGCAGCTCATCCTTGGTGTAGGCCGCGCCGGTGGGGTTGGATGGCGAGTTGAGCACCAGCCACTTGGTCTTCGGCGTAATGGCCTGCTCAAGCGCCTCCGGGGAGAGCTTGTAGTTGGAGTTCGGGCCGCACTGCACGAAGACCGGATCACCGCCCGCCAGACGCGCCATCTCTGGATAGCTCACCCAGTACGGGGCCGGCACGATGACTTCATCGCCCGGATTCAGCGTCGCCATGAAGGCGTTGTAAAGCACAGCCTTGCCGCCCGGCGAGACGTTGATCTGGGCGGGCGTATACTCAAGGTCATTGTCCCGCTTGAACTTGGCGCAGATCGCTTCTTTCAGCTCCGGAATACCGTCAGCCGGCGTATATTTCGTCTTGCCCTCATTGATCGCCTTGATCGCGGCGTCCTTCACATGGTCCGGCGTGTCGAAATCGGGCTCGCCGGCGCCGAGGCCGATAACATCGATGCCCTGGCGTTTCATTTCATTCGCCTTTGTGGTGACAGCAATCGTGGCGGATGGCTGCACGCGCTCGACGGCTTTGCTTAGGGCGATTTCGGTTGCCATGTGATCTGAACTCCTCTGGAAGGCGTGGGTCTGCATAGGTCGCCCGCACCCCGGACACAAGCGGGCGTAGGGCTCTTCTGTCCAAAGAATTGGGCCCGCAGGCGCCGAATGCAAACCAGCCGGCTTTCGGCAGCTGACATGGCGCGCACGGCAGTCGCCCAACTAGGCGCCGGGCGCGGCTGCCATTAGGTTAGGCCCAGCATGTCAGACACCTCATCCAGCAGACCGGCCCGCCGCGGCGTCGATGTCATCAAGGACAATCTGAAACGCCTGCCTGCAAAGCCGGGTGTCTACCGCATGTTCGGAACGAAGGATGAGGTCCTCTATGTCGGCAAGGCGCGCAATCTGAAGGCGCGTGTCTCCAACTATGCGCGGCTTGGCGGCCACACGCAGCGCATCGCGGCGATGATCGCGCTGACCGCGCGGATGGAATTCGTCGTGACCGAAACAGAAACCGAAGCGCTGCTGCTCGAAGCCAGCCTCATCAAGTCGCTGAAGCCACGCTTCAACATTCTTCTGCGCGATGACAAATCCTTCCCCTACATTCTGATCCGCCGCGACCACGACTATCCGCAGATCCTGAAATATCGCGGCTCCAAACAGGATCGCGGCGACTATTTCGGCCCCTTTGCCAGCGCCAATGCCGTGACCCGCACGCTCGACACGCTGCAGAAAGCCTTCCTCTTGCGCACCTGCGAGGACAGCGTTTTTTCCCAGCGCACCCGCCCTTGCATGCTACACCAGATCAAGCGCTGTTCGGCGCCCTGCGTTGGCCTGGTCAGCGAGGAAGGCTATACCGAACTCGCCAATCAGGCTGCCGACTTCCTCAAAGGCAAGGCAACCGACCTTCAGGCGGACCTTGCCCGCGACATGGAGACGGCCGCCGAAAATATGGAGTTCGAGCGCGCCGCCAGCCTGCGTGACCGGATCCGCGCACTTGCCGTCGTTCGCGCCCAGCAGGATATCAACCCCGACGGGATCGAAGAAGCCGACATCTTTGCCATCGCCATGGAGGGCGGCCAGTCGGCCGTGCAGGTCTTCTTCATCCGCGCGGGGCAGAATTGGGGCGCCACAATCCACTTCCCACGCCATGAAAAGGACGAGACCGCACCGGAAATCCTTTCAGCGTTCCTCGTCCAGTTTTATGACAAGCGCCCGCCGCCAAAGCTCATCCTGACAAATGAGGCGCCCGATCAGGGAGAGCTTATCGGTGAAGCGCTGGAGCTGAAATCCAACCGGAAAGTCGAAATTCGCACACCCCAGCGCGGCGACAAACGCGAACTCGTCGCACAGGCGAGCCGCAATGCCGCCGAGGCGCTGTCACGCAAGCTCGCGGAAACAGCAAGCCAGCAGCGTCTTCTGAAAGACATGGCAAAGACGTTCGACCTGCCCGCCCCGCCCAAACGTGTCGAAGTCTATGACAACAGCCACATCCAGGGGTCCAATGCCGTCGGTGGCATGGTGGTCGCCGGCCCGGAAGGCTTCATCAAGGGCCAGTACCGGAAGTTCAATATCAAGGACAAGGCGCTGGAGCCGGGCGACGATTATGGCATGATGCGCGAAGTGATGCGCCGCCGCTTCAAACGTCTCCTCAAGGAGGCTGACGAACAGGGTGTGAAGATCGCTGAGCTCGAAACCTATCCAGACCTCGTCCTCATCGATGGTGGCCTTGGCCAGCTCGCCGCAACCGTGGAAACACTGGAAGAGCTGGGTCTTACGCCGCAGGATGTAACACTGGTCTCCATCGCGAAGGGGCCGGACCGCAATGCCGGGCGCGAGAAATTCTTCCGGCCCGGCCAGGCGCCTTTCACCCTGCCACCGGACACACCGGTCCTCTATTATCTGCAGCGTCTGCGCGACGAAGCGCACCGCTGGGCCATCGGCGCGCACCGGTCAAAGCGCTCGGCCGACATCGAATCCTCGCCCCTGGATGAGATTGAAGGCATAGGGCCATCCCGCAAGAAAGCCCTTCTGCATCATTTCGGGTCGGCAAAAGGTGTTTCCCGTGCCAAGCTGGCTGATCTTGAGAGCGTTGACGGTATCAACCGTTCGCTCGCCGAACGCATCTATGGCCATTTCAATGGCGGTTAGGACAGTATGACTCTCAAATGGCTGCCAAATGCGCTGACGATTGCACGCTGCATTCTGGCGATTGTTGTGGGCTACACCATCCTCGACTTCGATACGAGAACGCAGGCTGGCGATGCCACCGCTCTGGTCCTCTTCCTGCCTTTCGCGCTTTTTTCCTTTGTCGCGCTGACCGACTGGCTCGACGGCTGGCTGGCCCGCAAGCTGGACGCCGAATCCGCCTTCGGCGCGCGTCTGGATCCGATCGGCGACAAATTGCTGTCCGCCTCCAGCCTGCTGGCCCTATCGATTACCGGCACCTGGGCCTGGTTCATCCTGATACCGACACTGGCCATCGTCAGCCGCGATGTCCTGATCACCGCGATGCGGGAAGCCATGGGCAATCCGGGCACGATGAAGGTCTCAAACAGTGCGAAAATGAAGACCGCACTCGTCCTCGGCGGGATTGCCCTTGTCCTCTTCGGCATGGCTGTCAGCGCCCTTGCGGCCAACGCAGCCCCCTATTCACCGAACTGGGTCCTCTCCCGCGGCATCTGGCTTGCCGGGCTCGTCATGGTCTGGGTTGCTGCCGTCATGGCCGTCATGACGGCTTTCGACTATGTCACAGGCCTTGCCGGCCGGGACAAGGAGGATCACCAATAGCCGTCATTCGGACCGGCTTCGAAGACTTCGGCGGCCCGCCGGCGGGTTGCTGGCGTCGTATCCTCCGGCAGGTCGAACGGGCTGGCCCACACCCGCTCTGAAATCTCGCCAAAACTGGTCGGTTCGCCCGCTGCCCAGTCTTCAGGGCGCAAATGATATAAAAGCACGTGATCATTGGGAAAGGCGGGATCATTGGAATAGATGCCAAGAAGACGCGCCGCGCCGGTCAGCTCCACGCCCCCCTCCTCTTTCAGCTCCCGCAGGAGTGACGTCTCGGCCCGCTCGCCCTTCTCTATGCCGCCGCCCGGGAAGAAGAGACCTTTGGTGTAGGTGTGGCGCACCAGCAGTATCTTCCCGTCGGACCGCTCCACCACTGCGCGCACGCCAAGCGTCATCGGGCGGCGAAAGCGGAACCAGGCCTGGAAGACTCGCTGACGCAACTTTTGCATGGATCGTCCTTTCAGATGAAAAGCCCCCTCGCCAAAGGGGAAAACACGGTCTAGTTACGGGCGGAACACCACTTCAGGGGAGCTTAAGCCATGTTTGCAGTTATCGCCATCGGCGTGACCGTCGCTATTTTCGGCATTCTGAACTTCATCGACTATCGCCGTCTGGACTAGGATCCCGCGCCTTAACTCTTGCCTGATCTGACACTCATCGCGGCCCTTGTCGGGGGCCTGGTCATTCTCGCAGTTGCGGGCGACTTCCTTGTCAACGGCGCCGTGGCGCTGGCGCGGCGCATAGGCGTCTCGCCGCTCGTGGCCGGCATCTTGATTGTCGGCTTCGGCACCTCCGCGCCGGAAATGGTCGTGGCTGTCGATGCCTCCAGCCAGGGCCAGCCCGGCATCGCCATCGGCAATATCGTCGGCTCGAACATCGCCAATATCTGGCTGGTGCTCGCCGTCCCCGCCTTTCTCGTCCCACTGGCAACCCGGCAGTTCGGTCTGCGCCGCTCCTACTGGATCATGCTGGCCATCACGGCCCTGTGGATCGGCTGGACCGCCTTTCGGCCCGTCACGCCGGCCTTCGGCTTCATCCTGCTTGCCACCCTGATCGTCTATTCGGTCCTGATGCTGGTCTGGACCTCTCACGCCATCCGCAAGGGCATTGATGTCGGGCTGGATGACGAGGAGCACTCGCTGGGCACGGTGGCCATGCTGGTCAACCTGGTCATCGGCATTGTGGGCCTGCCGCTCGGGGCGCACCTCATCGTCGAGGGCGGTGTCGGCATCGCCCGCACCTATGCAGTTCCTGAAGAGATCATCGGCCTCACCCTGCTCGCCATCGGCACCTCGCTGCCGGAACTTGGCGCGGGGGTTGCAGCCGCCGTGCGTCGCCGCGGGGACGTGGTGATCGGCAATGTCATCGGCTCAAACATCTTCAACCTCGCTGGCTCCGGCGCGATCATCGCCTTTTTCGGGCCGACGGATCTTGCCCCGACCTTTCTTCAGTTCGACCACTGGGCGATGGCGGCCGCTGCCATAGGTCTCGGTCTGTTCGTCCTGCCACGCAGCCGCGTGACACGGCTTGCAGCGCTCGCAATGCTGCTCGTCTATGCTGTCTACATCTACGGCCTCGTGCATGGCTGGGACATTGCAGGCGAAGTGGAGAGCTGGATTGGCAGAGCATGATCTGACCCCGAAACGGGCCCTTATTACCGGTGCCGGCAAACGCATAGGCCGGGCCCTCGCCGAAGCGCTCGGCGCCGATGGCTGGAGTGTTGCCGTTCACTATCGCTCGTCCGCCGACGGCGCGCAGGAAACCGCCGACGCGATCGGCAAGGCCGGCGGAATGGGCGTAATCGTTCAGGGTGACCTCACCGAGGAAAAGGACCTCAAGGCTCTTATCCCCGCCGCCCAGGAAAAGCTGGGCGGCCCGCTGCGGCTTCTCGTAAATTCCGCCTCCGTCTTCGATGATGACACCGCGCTCAGTCATACGCGCGAAAGCTGGGATCTGCATTTCGATGCCAATCTCCGCGCGCCGATTGCCCTCACGCAGGCCTTCGCGCTGGCCTTGCCCGGCGACCAGAAGGGCCTTGTGGTCAATGTGATCGACCAGCGCGTCTGGAAACTGAACCCGCAGTTTTTCAGCTATACGCTGTCCAAGGCGGCCCTTCTGACCGCGATGAAGACGCTGGCCCAGTCGCTTGCGCCAAATATCCGCGTCAACGGGATCGGCCCTGGCCCGACCCTCGCCAGCGTGCACCAGAGCGAGGAAGAGTTCGAGGCCGAGCGTAGGGCCACGCTGACACAGGAAGGCTCACGTCCCGAAGAAATTGTGCGTGCCCTTCGCTATCTCATCGAAGCCGACAGTGTGACGGGCCAGATGATCGCGACCGATGGCGGTCAGCACCTCATGTGGCAGACACCGGACACGCAGGTCTGATGAATTTTTCCTCTGATACATCCGCTCCCGCCCACCCTGCCGTTCTGGAAGCGCTCGCTGGCGTAAATAATGGCATGCAGCCAAGCTATGGCGCCGATGACATCACCGCGCGCCTGCGCGGCGAGCTCTCGCGCGTGCTGGAAACCGATGATTTCGACTTCTGGCTCTGCGCCTCCGGCACAGCGGCAAATGCACTTGCCCTCTCCTGCTTCTGCCCGCCCATGGGCGCGATCCTCTGCCATGAGGAAGCCCATATTGCCCGCGACGAACGCGGGGCCCCGGAATTCTTTACCGGCGGCGGCAAACTGCAACTTCTACCCGGCAATGGCGCGCAGATCGACGAAGCGGCACTGCGCGAGGCCCTCGCCGGCATCAGACCTGATTTCGTGCATGAAACTCCGGCGCAGGTGCTTTCGCTTACGAACCTCACCGAGTCCGGCACCGCCTATCCGGTCAGCCAGATCGCCCACTATGCCGCCCTGGCAAAAGAGGCAGGACTAACCGTGCATATGGACGGCGCCCGGTTCGCCAATGCGCTGGTATCCACAGGCGCCGCGCCGGCAGAGATGAGCTGGAAAGCCGGCATCGATGTGCTGACGCTGGGCCTCACGAAGACCGGCGCCATCGGGTGCGAGATCATCCTTCTCTTCGGGGAGGCCCGCCAGAAATTCGGCGAACTCAAGGCGCGCGCGAAACGCTCCGGCCACATGCCGCCCAAGATGCGCTATCTCGCTGCCCAGGCCATCGCCATGCTGGCAGACGATCTCTGGCTGGACCTCGCAGGGACCGCCAATCAGCGTGCGCGCGAAGTCTCCAATCTTTTGTGCCGGGACGGGCAGACCGAACTGGTCCACCCAGTCCACGGCAATGAGATTTTCGTGCGCCTGAGCGAGACAAACCTTGCGGCCCTGACCGACGCGGGCGCGACCTTCTATCCCTGGATCGGCGGCTCTCACCGGCTTGTGACGAGCTGGTGCACGCCAGAAACCACAATCGAGCAACTTTCCAGTCTGCTTGCAGGCTAAGCCCGCCTGTTCCAGCGAATAAAATCGCCTGACCGGTCAAAGAGACAACCAGGCCAGCAAGTCGCCTATGCCTTCGCATCTTCAGTTCTCCGCAGTCATATCGCCTGAGACCACTGCCCGCCCCGCTGCAGGGAGTGACTGACCTGGAAAAGCTAGAAGAGGATGGTGGGCGGTACTGGGATCGAACCAGTGACCCCTACGATGTCAACGTAGTGCTCTACCGCTGAGCTAACCGCCCATCCGTTTCGAAGCGGCCCTAATCGGGCCTCAGGCTTTTTAAGTCAAGCCTGTAAAGGCGGTGAATGTCAGGCCGCCATGACGCGGTCAACCTCATCGACCAGCTCACGCAGGTGGAAGGGCTTTGAGAGGATCTTTGCGCCGGCCGGCGTCGGCGTGCCCGAAGACAGGGCAACGGCCGCAAAGCCGGTAATGAAGACGATCTTCATGGCCGGGTCGAGTTCGGCGCCGCGACGGGCGAGTTCGATGCCATCGATGCCCGGCATTACAATGTCGGTCAAAAGCAGGTCGAACACTTCGCGCTCCAGCGCCATGAGCGCCGTCTCGCCATCTTCGTAATCCTGCACATCATGACCGGCACGTTTCAGAGACGCGGCCAGAAACGTACGCATCATATTATCGTCTTCGGCGAGAAGTATCTTGCTCATGATAGGCTTTGGGTCCGCAGCTGGCTGTGAGTTGATGCCACAAAGCATGCATCGGGTAAATCGAGGGTGAACGCCGTTGCATTGCTTGACGCTAATCCCTTATGACCGACCTTGCATACGATGAGCATCGCCGACACAGATACTGAAGGCCCGGACCGGGCAGATCGCCACGCGCTGCCGGCCTATTCGATCCTGCGCCCGCAGATCGGCCTGTGTCCTGCCCTGTTCGCCTCACCTCACAGTGGCCGCGAATATCCGCAGTGGTTTTGCGACAAGCTTCGTGTTCCGCTGCTCGATCTTCGACAGACCGAGGACGCCTTTGTCGATCAGCTGTTTTCATCTGCCCCCACGCACGGCGCGCAGCTCATAAAGGCGACGTATGCGCGCTCCTATGTCGATCTGAACAGGGACGCGCGCGAGCTCGATCCTGCAATGTTCATAGGCGCGCCCCCTGGCCCTGTCGCGGCACCGACTGTGCGTGTCGAAGCGGGGCTTGGATGCTTTCCGCGCATCGGTGCACGCGGAGAGAGCATTTATGCAAAAAAGCTGAGCACGGCGGAGGGACGCGCGCGGCTCGATCACGTTTACACCCCCTATCATGCCGCACTTTCCCGCGAGATTGCTGCACTGCGTCACACTTTCGGCTGCGCAATTCTGATCGACTGCCACTCCATGCCATCCAGGCAGCCCGGCCGTCCCGACCTGCCGGATTTCGTGCTTGGGGACAGGTTCGGCTCAAGCTGCACAGGCCAGCTGACCAGCCTCGTGGAGCGTTTCCTGCGCGCGGCCGGCTTCAGCGTGACGCGCAACGCCCCCTATGCCGGCGGATATACCACCCGCAAATATGGGCGGCCAAAACGGGACGTTCATGCGCTTCAGATAGAGATTAACCGCCGTCTCTACCTGAACGAAGCCACGGTCACACCCATTGACGCGATGGAGGCATTGACCGATCAGCTGTCTGCACTGGTGGAGACTATCGCCGAATTCAGCGAACGGCTGCGGCCATAAAAAAAGGGCCGTGCCTGATAAGGCACGGCCGAAAAGGTAAAGGGAGGAAACGCCAGAAGGCGTTAGCACCGCAGTGCTGATCCCAATTTATTGTGCGGCGCACAAAATGCAAGGTCAAAATTCGGAAACAATGCGTTTTTGCATGAAATCAGACTGAGACATCCGGTCGGCATGAAGTTTGCTCTCCTTTTCAGCGACGCTCAATCCGGGACGGTCCCGGGCAAAAGGAAGACCTAAGGGGAGCCGGGCATGACAGATTCAACCGACCTTCACGTGGGCAAGCGCCTGCGCCGCCGCCGCCGACTGCTCGGCTTGACCCAGCAGGAACTGGCCTCGCAGGTCGGCGTGAGATTTCAGCAGATCCAGAAATATGAGTGCGGCGCCAATCGCATGACGTCGTCCCGCCTGTTCGACCTCTCAAAGGCGCTTAACGTCTCGGTCCAGTATTTCTTCGACGGCATCGAGCAGGACGACCTGCTTGCCGCCAATGACGCAGAAACGATGGACGGTGATATTCTGAGCCAGAAAGAGACGCTGGAACTTGTCCGCGCCTATTACCGTCTCGGCGAGCGTCCGCGCCGGCGCCTGCTGGAGCTGGCCAAGGCGCTTGAAGTCGATCAGAGCGGAACAGGTGCCGCTTGACCTTGGCGCGCCGCGCGCCATAAGCGCGAGGCATGACCCTTCCCGCCCCGCAGCCTGACCTCATCGCCCTTGCCGGCCGTCTCGCAGACGCCGCCTGGCAGGCCATCGGCCCTTATTTCCGAACTGGAATAGACGCAGAAAACAAGGCCGGCGGCGCGGCCTTCGATCCCGTCACCATTGCAGATCGCGCCGGGGAAGAAGCGATACGGGCCATTCTCGCCAGTGAGCGTCCCGATGATGGTATCGACGGCGAGGAGTTCGGCCATCATGAAGGCCCCTCTGGCTGGACCTGGTTGCTGGACCCCATAGACGGGACCCGCGCCTTTCTCGCCGGTCTCCCCGTATGGACGACGCTCATTGCCCTCGCGGACCCGGACGGCAATCCCGTGATCGGCATTATCGATCAGCCTGTTCTCGGAGAGCGCTATGTCGGCGCCCCCGGCGGGGCCTTCCTGGAGACATCTGAAGGCCGCACGCCGCTTCAGGTCTCGGGCTGCCCGGACCTTCGCCAGGCCATCATTGCCACCACCGATCCATTCATCATGACCCCCGCCGAACAGGGGGCATGGACCCATCTGAGGCACACCGCCCGCATCAGCCGGTACGGTCTCGACGCCTATGCCTATGGACGGCTGGCGGCCGGCAGTATCGACCTTGTCTGCGAGACCGGCCTGCAGCCCCATGATGTGGCGGCGCTTGTGCCTATCGTGCGGGGCGCGGGCGGAATCGCACGTGACTGGCGCGGGCGTGAGGCGAAACTGGGGCCCCAGATTGTCTGTGCGGCGTCCGAAGCCGTCTTCGAACAGGCGTTCATTTCGCTTCGCCGCTCAGCCGCAGACTAGGCGAATGCAGGAAAGCTGGTCACACCCGGCCCAATCGCGCTAGGTTGTCATCCATGAGCGAACAGAGCCAATCCCTCGTCCACCGCAAGCTTCCCACCCGCCGCTGGCCGAGCAAGTGGAACATCTCCAACATTATCGATGGGCGGGCGCTCCGGGTGAAGCTCACCTCGGACTTCCTCGACAATCTGTCGGATGAGGCAAAGGCGCGCAAACAGGTCCTCGACCATCTCCACGGGGCGCTCTTTCGCGGCCGGATGATCGCGCAGGAACGCCTGCAGCAGGGGGCTGGCGGACTGGACACGGCCCGCCTTCTTTCGGCGGTCATGGATGAGGTCCTGCACGCCCTTTATGACTATATCACCGTCCATGTGCATCGCGCCCGCAACCCCACAGAGGGTGAGCGTCTCGCCGTCTTTGCGACCGGTGGCTATGGCCGCAATGTGCTCGCACCTTCCAGCGACGTCGATCTTCTTTTTATTCGCCCGTACAAGGCGTCCGCCCACGCAGAGAGCGTGATCGAGTACATGCTGTATGCCCTCTGGGACGTCGGCATCAAGGTCGGACACGCCTTCAGGACGCCGGAAGAATGTATCCGTCTTTCAAAGCAGGACGTCACCATCAAGACCTCGCTGCTGGATGCGCGCTTTCTGTTCGGCGATGAGGGGCTTGCTGCAGAGACGCAGGAAAAATACCGCAAGAACGCCATTGATGGCTATGACGCCGAATTCATCGCCGACAAGCTGGCCGAACGCGATTCCCGCCACGCCAAACAGGGCAACACCCGTTATGTGGTCGAGCCGAATGTAAAAGATGGCAAGGGCGGCCTGCGTGACCTGCAGACGCTCTACTGGATCACCAAACACCTCTATGGTGGAGACTCGCTGGAAGACGTGATGAAGTCCGGCCCCTTCACCAAGCATGAATATAGCGTCTTCATCCGGGCGGCGCGCTTCTTCTGGACCGTGCGCTGCCACCTTCACTTCCTGACAGGCCGCGCCGAGGAGCGTATCAGTTTCGACCTGCAACCGGAAATCGCCTCGCGCATGGGCTATCGCGACCGGTCCGGCCAGCTCGGCGTCGAGCGGTTCATGAAGCACTATTTCCTGGTCGCAAAGGATGTCGGCAGCCTGACACGCATTCTCGCGGCCAAACTCGAAGCCGACCAGATCAAGAAGCCCGAAGGCTGGCGCCGTTTCATCCCAGCCGGCTCGCCCAAACCGATGGCGGAAGACGGCTTTGTGCTGGATGGCGAACGCGTCAGCGTCACGGGCGAGGATGTCTTCAAGAAAAAGCCGGAAAACCTCATCCGCCTCTTCGCGCTGGCCGATGAGACTGAGCATGACATCCATCCGGACGCGATGACACTTGCCGCCCGCAATGCCCGGCTCATCAATCCACGCACCCGGTCCAAGCCGGAGATGAGCTCCATCTTCATCGACCTTCTGGTCAATGGCAAGGATCCCGGCCTTGCGCTCCACCGCATGAATGAAGCCGATGTCCTCGGCCGCTTCCTGCCGGAATTTGGCGGTATCGTCGCCCAGACCCAGTTCAACATGTACCACCACTTCACCGTGGATGAGCATACGATCCGCGCGGTCGACTATATGGCGCAGATGGACCGGGAAGGCGGAGAAGGCTTCGAACTGGCCCACCGTCTCTTCCAGAAGATCGACAACAAGCACATTCTCTATCTCGCCATGCTGCTGCACGACACCGGCAAGGGTCATGGCGACCAGCAGATCGAGGGCATGAAGACGGCTGCGCAGGCCGGCAAGCGCCTCGGCCTCACTGCGGCAGAAACAGACCTCGTCGCCTGGCTCGTCGGCCACCATCTGGAAATGAGCGAAACCGCGCAGAAGCGGGACATTGCCGACCCGCAGACCATTGTCCGCTTTGCCTCTCTGGTCGGCTCGATCGAGCGCCTCCGGCTGCTTTATATCCTGACGATTGCCGATATTCGCGCCGTCGGGCCCGGCATCTGGAATGCCTGGAAAGGGCAGCTTCTGGAAGATCTCTACCAGAACACCGAGGCAGCGCTGCGCGGCGGGCGCACCGATGCTGTCAGCGTCTCACGCGAACTGGAAGGCCGCGCCAGCCTCAACCGCCAGGAACTTGCCGACCGCGTCGGCCAGATCCCGGATGTCATGGAGGATATGGACCCGGCCTACTGGACCGGCTTCGATCTCGACGCGCTCGAAAGCCATGCCCGCACCATCAGTGGGGGAGAGCCGCCCATCGTCTCGGCGCAGGTGCGCGAAGATGGCGGCGGTGTCTCGCTTCTGGTGGCGGGACAGGACCGCCTCGGCCTCTTCTCAAGGCTCGCCGGGACCATTGCGGCCCAGAGCGCCAATGTCGTCTCCGCGCAGGTCTTCACCGCGCCATCTGGTTTCATCGTTGATGTCTTCATCCTTCAGGACGGCAAAGGCGGGGTGTTTGCAGCCGGGGACGAAGGCCGGTTGCGGCGGCTCGAGGACGAGGTGCGCCGCGCCTTCGCGAGCAATGAGCCTGTGGCCAATATCCCCGCCAAATCCTATCGCAGGGAAGCGGCCTTCAAGGTCATCCCCCAGGTGATGATCGATGACACCCTGTCGGAAGGCTATACCGTGATCGACGTGGCTGGCCGCGACCGGCCGGGCCTCCTCCATGATGTTGCCAGCCTTCTTGCCGATGAGAATATCTCCATCCACTCGGCCCATGTCGGCAGCTATGGCGAGCGCGTCTTCGATGCCTTCTATGTCCAGCTTCCAGACAATTATACGGATGAGAAGCTCGCCACACTGAAGGAACAGCTCTTCGAAGTCCTGCTGCGCGAGGAACCGGACGCCCCGCGCACCCCGGCCCGCAGCCTGAAACAGGCGAATGCAGCCGACAGCTTCTGATCGTTAACCTAAAGGCTGTACCCGGCATCTCATGAGCGTCCTTCGTAACACGCTGACCCAGTCGGGCTGGACGCTCGGCAGCCGCGCCCTCGGTTTCGTGCGCGACCTCGTCATCCTGGCAAAGCTGGGCGCAGGGCCGGTCGCCGACGCCTTTTTCACCGCGCTGATGTTCCCGAACCTCTTCCGGCGTGTCTTTGCCGAAGGCGCCTTCGCGCAGGCTTTCGTGCCCGCCTATGCCCGCACGATGGAAGCGGAGGGCGAGGAAGCGGCCCGCAAACTCGCCGAGGAAACGCTGCGCGGTCTGCTGGCTGTAACCGCGGGACTCGTCATCCTTGCCCAGATCGCCATGCCGTGGATCATGCTTCTGCTGCATGGCGGCTATCGCAATGATCCAGTGCATTTTCCGCTGGCGATCACGCTCACCCAGATCACCATGCCCTATCTCGCCTTCATGGCGCTGGCGGCATTGCTCTCAGGCGTCCTGAACTCGGCGGGGCGTTTTGCCATGTCCGCCGGAGCGCCGACCCTGCTCAATTTCTGCCTGCTTGCCGCAGCTTTCATTGGCGGCGACAATTACGCGGTCGCCCGCTCGCTTTCCATCGCGGTTACCGTGGCCGGCGCGCTCCAGGTTGCGCTCCTCTGGTACGGCGTCTCCCGTCAGAAGATCCGGCTTCGGATCGGCCTGCCGAAGCTCACCCCCGGCGTAAAACGCGTCGCCGCCCTCGCCATACCGGGCACGATTGCCGCCTCAGGCATGCAGATCAATATCGTCGTCAGCCAGGCGCTTGCGAGTTTTGAGCGGGGCGCGAAATCCTGGCTCTATTCCGCAGACCGGCTCTATCAGCTTCCCCTCGGCCTTGTCGGCGTCGCCGTGGGTCTTGCCATTCTCCCCCGGCTTGCCCGCGCCGCACGATCAGCCGATGATGGCGCCAGCCGGGACATCATGGACAATGGGGTCGGCCTTGCCATGGCGCTGACGGTGCCGGCCGCGGCCGCGCTCATGGCCGCGCCTTTCCTCTTCATCGACAGCTTCTTCACCCGCGGCGATTTCACGACAGAGGACGCCCAGCTGACCGCGCAGGCCCTCTTCCATTTCGGCTGGGGCGTGCCAGCCTTTGTTCTGATCAAGGTGCTGGCGCCCGGCTTCTTTGCGCGCGAAGACACGAAGACGCCGATGAATTTCTCACTCATTTCCGTGGCGGTGAACACCATCGTCGGCGCCGGTCTTTTCTTTTACCTCAAATCGCAGGGCGTCTACGGGTTTCCGGGCCTCGCCATCGCGACCAGCAGTGCCGCCTGGGTCAATGCCGCCCTTCTTTTCCTCACGCTCAAAAAACGCGACTGGTACAATCCGGGTCCGGACCTTCTGAAACGCCTCGTCTCGGTCTCGGTCGCCTCGGCGGCACTGGCGGGACTTCTCTGGTATCTTGCCAGTATCAGCGACCAGATTGCCGCTGTCACGCTCGACTCCAAATTCATCGCCGCCCTCCTGATCGCCCTGGCGGGCGCTATCGCCTATGTCGTCTTTGCCCTTATCTTTGGTGCAATTCGTCTCAGTGACATGAAGGGGGCTATGCGCCGCTGATACCTTGGGCTATCTGCCCGGCCATGAGCGAGCAAGTCACATCGAACTATAAGGGCCCCCAACGGGTCTTTTCCGGCATCCAGCCGACAGGCAATCTGCACCTCGGCAATTACCTCGGCGCCCTGAAGAAATTCGCCAATCTCCAGGATGACGGCTGGGACTGCGTGTTCTGCGTGGTCGATCTGCATGCCATCACCATGCCATTTGACCAGTCTCAGCTTGCCAACCAGACCCGTCAGATTGCAGCGGCCATGATGGCGAGCGGTATCGATCCTCAGAAATCGGTCCTCTTCGCGCAATCTTCTGTGCCAGCACACACAGAGCTGGCCTGGGTCTTCGACAGCGTGGCCCGCATGGGCTGGCTGGAAAAGATGATCCAGTTCAAGGAAAAGTCGGGCAAGGACGCCGAACGCTCCTCCGTTGGTCTGTTCAACTATCCTGTCCTGCAGGCGGCCGACATCCTTGCCTACAAGGCGACCCACGTCCCCGTCGGCGAAGACCAGCGCCAGCACCTGGAGCTTTCGCGCGACATTGCCGACCGCTTCAACCGCGAATATGGCGCGCCTGATTTCTTCCCGCTGCCGGAAGCCCTGACCGAAGGGCCGGGCGCGCGGATCATGAGCCTCAAGGACGGCACCAAGAAGATGTCGAAGTCCGATCCGGCAGAAAATTCCCGCATCAACCTCATCGACGATGCCGATACGATCTCGCGCAAGATCAAGAAGTCCAAAACCGACACGCTGGGCGATATGCCGAGCGAAGTGGCTGGACTTGAAGGCCGCCCGGAAGTCGCAAACCTTGTCGGCATCTATGGCGCGCTTGCCGATATGAGCGATGAAGAGGTGCTGGCCGAATATGGCGGGAAGGGATTCGGGACCTTCAAACCGGCCCTCGCCGATCTTGCCGTCGATCATCTGGCCCCGATCACTGCTTGCATGCGCGAGCTGATCGACAATCCGGCTGAGATCGACACAGCGCTGCGCAGTGGGGCTGAGCGGGCCAGTGCCATTGCCGAACCGGTCATGGAAGAGGTTCGCCAGATCCTCGGCTTCTGGCGCCCCTGACCGGGCCCCTCACACTTCCTTCAGGAGACCCACGCCCATGAAACGCCTGTCTGCCCTTCTCCTCGCCCCGGCCCTGCTGGCTGCTTGCGGGCCTTCGGCCAGCGATGGCCCGGTTCTCTCCTATGAGGACGCCTTCATTATGGCGCCGATCGCCGGACGTGACGTCGCCATGGGCGGAATAGAGATTTCGGTCAAAGGCGGCGATGTCACGCTGACCTGCGCCATTTCCGATGTCGCGCGGACAGTCGAGATCCACACGATGGAGATGAATGACGGCACCATGAAGATGCGCCCGGTCGACAGTCTTACAATTGCCGATGGCGAGACGCTGACGCTGGAGCGCGGTGGCAATCACCTCATGTTCTTCGGTCTCGTTGAAGACCTCGCTGCCGGGGAGATGGCCAATATCTCCTTCACCTTCGAAACCGAAGAGGGCGAGCCCCTGACGCTGGAAGCCGAAGCCGAGGTCCGCGCGCAGGGCGAATAGACCCGGCGCCCGACCGGCCCGGAAAGCCCTGCCCCTAGCTCTTGGTGACGTGTTTCTGGAACTTGATCACGCGCGGCACGATCTCAGCGCGGAATTTCGAGCCATTGAAGACGCCATAATGACCGACGCCGGGCTGGACATAGTCTTCCTTCAGCCTGGCCGGGATATTGGTGCAGAGGTCATGGGCGGCCTGCGTCTGGCCGATGCCTGAAATATCATCCAGCTCGCCTTCCACCGTCATCAGCCCGACATCCCTGATCGCCTGCGGGCGGACCCGCCGCGCATCGCGGTAACGGTATTCGCCCCTGGCCAGCAGCGCCTTCTGGAAGACCCGCTCAATCGTCTGGATGTAGAATTCTTCGGTGAGGTCCAGCACGGACAGGTATTCGTCATAGAACGTCTGATGCTTTTCCGCGCCATCTTCGTCGCCTTCGATCAGATGTTCGAAGAAGCGGTGCTGCGCATCCACATGCCGGTCCCAGTTCATATGCATGAATGAGCTGAGCTGGATAAAGCCAGGATAGACCCGCCGCCCCGCACCGGCCCATGGCAGAGGCACGGTATGGATCATCTTGGAGCGGAACCAGTCCAGGCTGCGCTCTTCGGCCAGCTGGTTCGGCACGGTGGGCGAGCGGCGCGCATCGATGGGCGAGCCCATGAATGTCATCGTTGCCGGCAGCGCCTCGTCGCCGTCCTCTGCCATCATGGAGATGGCCGCGAGCACCGGCGGACCGGGCTGGCAGACGGCGAGAACATGCGCCCCGGCACCCAGAAAGCCCAGCATGTCGCGAACATGGTCGATATAATCGTCCAGATCGAAACGCCCGAACCAGACCGGTGCCATGCGCGCATCGGTCCAGTCTGTGATGTAGACATTGTGGGTCGGCAGGAAGGCCTCGACCGTGCCGCGCAGGAGCGTCGCATAATGACCGGAAAGCGGCGCCACGATGATCAGGTCGGGACGGCCTTCCGGGGCGCCCGCCGTCTCGAAATGGACAAGCTGGCACCAGGGCGAAGACCAAGCGGTCACGGGCGTCACGGCGTGGGTCCTGCCCTCAATCTCCGTCGCCTCGATCTGCCATTCCGGTTTGCCATAGAAGCGGGTGGCCCGCTCGAACACGCTGGCGGCAGCGGCAATGGACCGGCCCACCTGCGTCTCACGCGCCGGATTGGCCGATGAGGTCCAGAATGCGGTGGCGGCCTTTGCCTGCAGGCGAAGCGGCGCCATGGCCGCCCGGTTCATTTCTACCAGCGAATAGAGCACGAGTGTCCAATCCTTATGTTGCAGCGCAACATATGCGGGCACACCGCCGATTGCAACGATTTAAGCCTAGTCGAGGATTGAGGAGAGGCAGCCCGCGATCTCGTCGGGGTTGTTGATCGTCTCGGAGAAGAAGGTCGCCAGTTTCCAGTCCTCATCCATCACATAGATCAGCGATGTGTGGTCCATCGTATATTCGGCGACGCTTTCGGGTGTTTCGACACGCGTGAAGGCGGCGCTGAACTCGTTCGCCACAGCCTCGATCTCCTCAGGCGTGCCTGTCAGACCCACCAACCCGTCGGGAAAGGCATTGCTGGAGACATAGTCGGCCAGGACTTCAGGCGTATCGCGCTCAGGATCGACACTGATGAGCAGGGTCTGCGGACGCTCCATGTCTTCGGGAAGGCGCTCATAGGCATTGTTGATGGCAACCAGCGTACCGGGGCAGACGTCCGGGCAATAGGTGAAGCCAAAGTAGACCAGGGATGGCTTGCCCTTGAAATCTTCCTGGGTCACCCGCTCGCCCGTATGCATGGTGAGCTCGAAGGGCCCGCCAATCTCGTCATAGGCGCGCGAGGTACAGCCTGCGACCGGCCCGCCAGCACTCAGCTCCTGACCTGCGTCCGCGGTCTCGCCGCTCTCGCCAGCTCCGCCGCAGGCCGTAAGCAGCATTGCAGCGCCAAATACGATTGTGTGTCTTATACGCATGGGCCTAGGTATGTGATGAGGAGAGATTTGCATCAAGATGCGCGCGCACAGCTACAGTGTCGCATGCAGGGTGCGGGATCGGGGCCGAGATGGAAGAGACACACGCCACACGCGAGGGGATAGAGCAGGCCCTGTACAGCCTGTTGCCGACGGGCCTTGCCGGCGTCGAGGCCGCTCGCGGACGGGCCAGACTGCGCACACTGGTGACCCTGCGCTGGCTCGCCGTGGCCGGTCAGACCGCCGCGGTTCTCTTTGTCCAGTTCGGCCTCGGCTTTAATCTGCCGCTCGGCCTTTGCCTGACCGTCATTGCCGCCTCGGCCTGGCTCAACGTCTTTCTCTCCTTCGCCATGCGCGATCAGGTGCTGCTGAAGGGCTGGGAAGCCGCGCTTCAGCTCTGTTTCGACACGGTCCAGCTCTCCCTGCTCATCGGCCTCACGGGCGGGCTCTCCAACCCGTTCCTTCTCTTCCTTCTAGCCCCCGTCACGGTCGCTGCGACCAGCCTGCGTCCGCGCTATTCGGCGCTCATCGCGCTCGTGGCCATCCTGCTGGCGGCGCTGATGCCCATGTTGTCATTCGACCTGCCCTGGCGTCCGGGCCTCAGCCTCGACTTGCCGCCGCTGTTCGAGTGGGGCCATTTCGCTGCCCTGCTTCTGGGCATTCTTTTCTTTGCGATTTCCTCGGTCCGACTCAGCGAGGACGAGGCCCGGCTTGTGCGGGCCATGGATGCCGCCTCCGTCGTCATGGCGCGAGAACAGAAACTCTCCGCCCTCGGCGCCATGGCCGCCATGACCGCGCATGAACTCGGCACCCCGCTCGCCACCATCCATCTTGTCGCCAAGGAGCTGGTCTCCGAATTCGATGAGAACGATCCGCGCCATGACGATGTCCGTCTCATCGCCGAACAGGCCGACCGTTGCCGGGACATTCTCGGCCAGCTCAGCCGCTCACGGGAGGCTGAAGACATCGTTCATGCCAACATGCCGCTTTCCAGCCTGGTGGAGGAAGCTGCGGCGCCCTTCAAGGGCCTTGGCGTCACCCTCAATGTGACCTGGTCGGCCGGCGAAAGGGGCGAAGCGCGTACCCCCCTGATCCGCCGCAGCCCGGAAGTGCTGCACGCGCTCGGCGCCTTCATAGAAAATGCCGTCAGCTTTGCCGACAGCCAGGTGAAGGCAGTGGCCAGCTGGACCGACAGGCAGTTCATGGTGACAATCAGCGATGACGGACCAGGCTTTGCCCCCGATGTGATGCCCAAACTCGGTGAACCCTACGTCTCCCAGCGCGGCGAGGCGCATCTGCATGGCGGCGACATGGGTCTTGGCTTCTTCATCGCAAAGACACTCATTGAACGCACAGGTGGTCGGATCGCGACCCGCAACCGTATACCTCCAAGACATGGTGCAATTGTGCAGGCCGTCTGGCCGCGAGCGGCACTCGAAACCTTGGAATCGGACCGGATATAGATAAATAGTTCAGCGTTGGAGACTTGAAAATGGACTATAACGTTACCGTCAAACTTCATGACGCGCTGAAAGATGTCGAGGACAGGACCTGCCTGCTACTCGACGATGACGGCCCGTTTCTGCAAAGGCTGGCGCGCGCGCTGACCCAGCGCGGCTTCCTCGTTTCAGCCGTGTCTTCGGCCGCCGAGGCCAAGGACATCGCGCGGATGAACCCGCCTGCCTTCGCCGTTCTGGATCTTCGCCTTGAGGACGGCTCCGGCCTCGATGTGGTCGAGACCCTGCACCAGTACCGCCCGGAGGCGCGCGCCGTCATCCTCACGGGCTATGGCGCCATCGCCACCGCCGTGGCCGCCGTGAAAGCCGGCGCCGTCGATTATCTCGCCAAGCCCGCAGAGGTCGAGGACATCATCCGCGCCCTCGTCAGCAAGGGCGACACCCTGCCCGAGCCGCCGGAAAATCCGATGTCGGCAGACCGCGTGCGCTGGGAGCATATCCAGCGCGTCTATGAGCTCTGCAATCACAATGTTTCGGAGACGGCACGCCGCCTCAACATGCACCGGCGCACCCTGCAGCGTATCCTGGCAAAGCGCGCCCCCCGTTAGGGCCACCCCAAAAGCTCGCGACCGAGGACTCTAGCCCTTTGGCCCGAGATCGGATTCCTTGCGCGCCGGATCCGGTGTCTTGTCCTTGAACCTGCAGATGTCGGAAATCACACAGCGCCAGCATTTCGGCTTGCGCGCCACGCAGACATAGCGCCCGTGCAGGATCAGCCAGTGATGGGCGCCTTTCTTGAACTCCGGCGGCGTGACCCTCTCAAGCTGCTCCTCAACCTCATCGGGCGTCTTTCCGGGGGCAAGGCCGGTGCGGTTCGACACACGGAAAATATGGGTGTCGACAGCAATCGTCTCATGACCGAACGCCTCGTTCAGCACCACATTGGCTGTCTTGCGCCCAACCCCAGGCAGACGGGTCAGTTCCTCGCGCGTCTGGGGCACCTCACCGTCAAACTCATCAATCAGCATCTGCGACAGCGCGATCACATTCTTGGCCTTGTTGCGCCAGAGGCCGATTGTCTTGATGTGCCCGGCGACCCCCTCTTCGCCAAGCGCCAGCATCTTCTTCGGCGTGTCTGCGATCTCGAACAGTTTCTTCGTCGCCTTGTTCACACCGACATCGGTCGCCTGCGCCGACAGGGCGACGGCCACGACCAGCGTGAAGGGGTTATGGTAGTCGAGTTCGGTTTGCGGCGCCGGCCGGTCTTCTGCCAGCGCAGCATAGAGCTGCGCGGTCTTTTCGGGGCCGAGTGTGGGGGAGCGGCGCTTCCTGCGGGTCTTTGTCGGGGTCTTTGCCATGGAAAGGGGTGTAAATGCCGCGCCCGCGCGATCAAGCGTCAACTTGCCTCTCGCTCGCGCGGGCTTATTTTCAGGCTACGATGACTGGCGCCTCCTCCCCCGTCTATTTTGACGCCACGCTGACGCCCAATACAGCGCTCAGCCCGCGCGCCTTTCTCGTGGTCATGGGCCTGGTTGGCCTCTTCAGCTTTGTGGGCGGCATGATGTTCCTGCAGCTTGGCGCCTTTCCCGTCATCGGCTGGTTCGGACTCGATGCCCTCGCCATCTGGTTTGCCTTCCGCAAGAACTTCCAGAACCTCAGACAGGCGACCCATATCGCGATCACGGCAGAGACCATCTGCCTCTCGCATTCGCGACCGGGCAGCGAACCGAAGACCGTCAGCCTGCCGACCAGCTTCACCCGCCTCAGCCTCGACTTTCCCGACCGGCGGCCAAGCGAGCTGAAGATCGCGCATGGCCAGCAAGCCTATATCATCGGGCGTTTCCTCACCCCGAGAGAGCGAAAATCCCTTCATGACGCTCTACAGGATGCCATTCGCAGGGCGCGTGCCGAACGATTTGCATAAAAAAATGACGCATGCGTCATAGTTTTTTTATTTGCTGTGTGTTACATTGAGTAAGGCACAGCAGAAATCTTACCGGAAAACCGGAAGAGAAGGAGGCACGCACATGGCTGATACAGCAACCAAGATCGCCCACAATCTCGAGCGCCCGCAATCGGTCGGACGTGAGAAACTCATGGAGTTTCACCTCGACAAAGGCGCGCAGATCCCGTCGCCTGAAGATGTCGACATGAAGACTTTCGACATCCTGGACCCGGAACTCTGGCGCCGCGACGCCCACTGGGATTTCTTCAAGTGGATGCGCGAAAACGATCCGGTCCACTATACGCCCGACAGCTTCGCCGGCCCCTACTGGTCGATCACGCGCTATGAGGATGTTCGCGACGTCGATATCGACCACAAGCGCTTCTCCTCATCCTGGGAGTATGGCGGCATTACACTGGGCGAGCCGTTCGATGACTTTGAACTGCCCATGTTCATCGCCATGGACGAGCCGCGCCATTCCGAACAGCGCAAGACCGTCCAGCCGGCTGTCGCACCGAACATGCTCAAGGAATTCGAGCCGCTGATCCGCTCACGTACCCAGGGTCTGCTCGACTCCCTTCCGGTCAGTGAGCCCTTCGACTGGGTCGACACGGTGTCGATCGAGCTCACCACCATGATGCTCGCCACCCTGTTCGACTTCCCCTTCGAGGATCGCCGCAAGCTGACCCGCTGGTCGGATGTCGCCACCAACCCGCACAATCCGGACATCTGCCCGGGCGGTCTCGACCAGTGGAAACAGGAGCTCATGGAATGCCTGACCACCTTCATGGGCATCTACCAGGACCGTCAGTCCAAGCCGCTCAAGAATGATCTGGTGAGCCTTCTCGCCCACGGCGAAAAGACCAAGAACATGACCCCGATGGAGCTTCTCGGGAACGTGATCCTGCTCATCGTTGGCGGCAATGACACGACCCGCAACTCGATGACCGCCTCGGTCTACAGCCTCAACAAGTGGCCGGAAGAGTTCGAGAAACTGAAGGCAGACCCCTCTCTCATCCCGAACATGGTATCAGAGGTGATCCGCTGGCAGACGCCGCTTGCCTATATGCGCCGCACCGCTCTTGAAGATGTCGAGCTTCACGGCAAGACCATCAAAAAGGGTGAGCAGGTCGCCATGTGGTATGTTTCGGCCAATCGCGACGAGACCTTCTGGGATGAAGATCCCTACCGCCTTATCATCGACCGCAAACAGGCCCGCAACCACATCTCCTTCGGCTTCGGCATCCATCGCTGCGTCGGCAACCGGCTTGCAGAGCTTCAGCTGCGCATCCTCTGGGAAGAGCTTCTGGAGCGGTTCGAACATATCGAAGTTCTTGATGAACCAGAACGCAACGCCCACTCCTTCGTGAAGGGCTACACCTGGATGCCGGTCATCCTGCACCCCAAGAAATAAGCGAAAAATACCTCCCAGACCTTGCGAGCCCCGCCGGACCTATCCGGCGGGGCTCTTTTTTGACACCGCATCTGGCACGCAGAGCGACTAAAAATCCGTAAGATCCAGAACCGGTTTAACGGCGCCGGGAGAGGCCTGATACTCTATCGCCTCTCGCCAGCGCCGAGCCGGAAAGATCTGGGCCGGCGCCATGTCGAAATCCTTGAGCCGCGGCCATATTTGCGCAAAAGCCTCGTCCATCCCGCCGTCCCCGGCGCCGGGCAGGTGCTCTCGCAGGTGAAACCGCGCATAGGACGCAGACCTCTTGCCAGGCATCCGGATCGGCAGTCCGGACAGCAGGCCATATCCAACAAAGACAGACGCTTCCGGCATGGAGGCGATGACATGCGAAGCAACGCCCCCACCAAGGGCGTCAAAGGTGATGTCGGCGCGCCGCGCGGCGAGTTCGATATGGGACTCATCGCCGATAGAGACAGGTTCGATACCGAGCTCCCGCATTCGGGTGAGCCGGCTTTGCGAGCGGTAAATTCCGAATACATGCGCAGCCCCCTGAAGGTACGCCCAATGTCCCAGATAGTCAGCGCAGTTGGAGCCAGCCCCGCTCAACAATACGGTCTTGTTGCGCACGGGCCAGCGCCGCAGCATTGTCCACGCCGCGAGCGGATTGATATAGGCCCGCGCCGCTATCTGATCTTCAACCGTTTCAGGAACACACACCGCATGACTGGCAGGGCAATCGACGATAAACTGCCAGGTCCCTTCGCCGCGCAGCGGCAGCACGCGCCGGCCCAGCCAGTGCGAGAGCCCGTCTGCGGCCTCGATCACATGTCCCACCCCTTCATAGCCAGCGGTCGCCGGTAGATCGATCCGGTGCGCATAGGCGCCGGTCACGGGGATAAGGTCAGACGGATTGACCGGGGCATAGGTCATGGCAACACGAAGCCACCCTGCCGCCAGGGTCGGCAATGACGCCTCCGCGACCTTCAGTGTGGAGAGCGGGTCCCCAAAGGCTTCATAGATCAGCGAGCTGCGGATCGAAGGGAGATCGGCGTTGCGCCTCGTTTCAGCCGCCGCCCTCTCTCCATCAGTCGTCAAAATCGTCGATCACGCCGCTGAGGCGCGAGCGCCCGCCATCCATGACGAGGGTTTCACCGGTAATGATGGCCGATTTCGGGAGAGAGAGATAAAGCGAAGCTTCCGCGATCTCGTCGGCGAGGCTGGCGCGGCCAAGCGGCGTGCGTTTCCTCAGCCATGGATCCTCGCTCTCGGCACGCGGGCGCAGCGCACAGATCGCGTTCACCCGAATGCCCTTGGACGCGAGATCGACCGCGCCGGAGCGCATAACCCCGAGAATGGAATGCTGGACAACGGCATCGGCAAAGTCCCCCTCATTCACCTGCTGGGCAGAGAGCGAGAGAACGAAGGTGACAGACCCCAGCTGCTTGCGCCGGCCCATGGTTTCACCGGCTTCTTCCACGCGTTTTGCAACGTGTTTTTCGAACATCTGGAGGATGAGGATGGAGGTGCGGAGCGCCTTGGAATGCACCTTCTCGAATTCGGCCAGATCGAGGTCGACAAAAGGGGTCTTGGGCGGAATGGGCGGGACGGCAACAATATGATCGACCTGGCCATAAGCCTCCAGTGCGGCGGCCAGGGCATTCTTGACGCCGATCCGGGTATCAAGGTCTTCCTGATGGACGATTGCGCGGTCCCGCAGGCTGTCTGAGAATTTCTCGACGCGCTTCAGGCTCGGGTCGCAGGCGATAACGGCATGGCCTTCATCGGCAAAACGCCGCGCAACGGCTTCGCCGGTCATCTGGCCGAGACCGAGAATTAGGGTAACTGGCTGGTCCATTTGGGCTCCTGATCCGGCAGTCTGCGTTCCACCGGATCAGGTAACGCCAGAAAGCCGGTCTAGTTCGGTTTAAGGGTCGTCAGCTCTTCCTTGATCTTGAGCTTGCGGCGCTTGAGATCATACAGGCGGGCTTCATCGGCCGCAGGGCGTTTCTGCTCCTGATGAATTTCCTCATCAAGACGCTGATGGCGGTTAGAGAGTTCTGCGATACGTCCTTGAAGTGACATTGTACCATGCTCCTTTCTTGCTGATGAGAAAACTGTGCTTTCACGGCAACAGTAAATCACAGCTCAGGAAACGCGTCACTAGATCGGGGCCAAAATTCCACCCGTATGAAGACGATTTCATCTAGCGCCGAATTTGCGGGCAGGCTTTGCCCTGAACATGGCCTCATCGGCGGCCGCGATGAGCGCGTCCGGCCCCATATGCCCGTCCCACTGGACCACGCCAAAGGACGCGCCGAGAGAGAGCGGCTCACCTGTCTCGCCCTCCTGCGGCGCGATAACCAGATCCGCGATCATGCCGGCCAGGCTGGCCATTTTCTGATCGGCATCCTGCTTGTCCGCATGCGACAGGATCAGGCCAAACTCGTCGCCGCCGAGCCGGCCGACAATGTCCGATTCGCGCACATTGCCTTCAATAAGGGCGCAGACAGATTTGAGCGCCTTGTCCCCCGCCGTATGCCCGAACCGGTCATTGATCAGCTTGAACCGGTCAAGATCGATATAGACCAGGCAAAGCGCGGCGCCGTGGCGGCGTGACAGGGCCATTTCGCGCGAAAGCTCGCGCACGAAAGCGCGCCTGTTGAAGACCGGGCAGAGCGCATCGCGGTCCGCAAGCATTTCCGCCCTGCCAAGCTCCCGGGCCAGCCTGGCTTCCCGGCCCCGCAGAAACAGGACCTCTTCTGCCAGCGCGCGAAGCGCCGCAGCGATCGCCGGATCGCAGGCCCTCGGATCGACAGCCAGGGCTTCCAGCAGTCGGTCGGCCGGGCTGGGCCGCGGGGGCAGGCCGGACTTGTTGGCCGGGGGGCTGGAGGATTCAACCATGGCTGGAACTATAGGCCGGACTGCGGCGATGTGCCAGAAGAACCGGGCGGCTTGACGCAAAAGGGCCCATGCCTATGTTCAGCCGCTTCCATCAAGAGGGGGCCAGGACATGGGCGCATCCCTGCCAGTTATAGGTGTCATCATGGGCAGCCAGTCGGACTGGCCTGTCATGAAACTTGCCTGCGAGACACTCGAAAGCCTCGGCATTGCGCACGAGGCCCGCATCGTCTCCGCACACCGCACACCCGACCGGCTTTCAGACTATGCCAAGTCTGCCCGCGAGCGCGGCCTCAAGGTCATCATTGCTGGTGCAGGCGGCGCGGCCCACCTGCCAGGCATGACCGCCGCCATGACCCCGCTTCCCGTGCTCGGCGTGCCGATAAAATCACGCGCGCTGAAGGGTATGGATAGCCTTCTCTCCATCGTCCAGATGCCGAAGGGCGTCCCCGTGGGCACGCTCGCCATTGGCGAATCCGGCGCCATCAATGCCGCCCTGCTTGCGGCCTCGATCATCGCGCTGGGTGACGAGGCAGTGGCCGGCAAACTCGACGCCTACCGCAAGGCGCAGACCGACAGTGTCGGCGAGGCGCCTGAAGGATGAGCCCGCTTCCCGCTGGATCGACCATAGGCATCCTCGGCGGCGGCCAGCTCGGACGCATGCTTGCAAGCGCGGCGGCGCAGCTCGGCTTCGACGTCAACATCTTCTGCCCCGGCGACAGCCCGCCTGCTGCCCGCGTCGCGGCCGGTCACTGGGACGCCGACTATGACGACCACACGGCGCTGGAAGACTTCGCGGCCAATTGCGACGTCATCACCTATGAGTTCGAAAACATCCCCGTCGCCTCGGTCGCACACCTTGTCTCCTGCAGTGCCACCGTCCGGCCCGGCGCCAAATCCCTCGAAGTCTCGCAGGACCGCCTCGCAGAGAAGCAGTTCCTCAACGCCATCGGCATCGAGACCGGCCGCTTCGAACCTGTCGAAAGTGTCGGCCAGCTAGAGACCGCCCTTCAGGCGCTCGGCGGCGAGGGCCTGCTCAAGACGCGCCGGGACGGCTATGACGGCAAGGGTCAGGTGCGCGTGAGGTCAGGCGATGACCTTGATGCTGCCTATAAGGAGATCGGCGGCGTTCCCGCCATTCTCGAAGCGCTCGTCCCGTTCGAACGGGAAATCTCCGTTGTCATCGCACGCGGCGCCGATGGCGAGACGACCGCTTTCGACCCCAGCCATAATGAACACGAAAACGGCATCCTGAAGCGATCCACCGCGCCCTGCGGCCTCAGCCAGGACGTCATCGCCCGGGCGCGGCGCCTCGCCGAAACCCTGGCGCATGAGACCGGCCATGTTGGCGTTCTCGCGCTGGAGCTTTTCGTCCTGAAGGACGGCACGCTGCGCGCCAATGAAATGGCGCCGCGCGTCCACAATTCCGGCCACTGGACGCCCGAAGCCTGCGCCACCGGCCAGTTCGAGCAGCATATCCGCGCCGTCGCCGGCTGGCCGCTCGGTCCAGTAACCCGGCATTTCGACGCTGAGATGGAAAACCTTCTCGGCGAGGAAGCGCTCGCGCCGCCAACCGCCTACCCGGAGGGCACCGTCCTCACCCTCTATGGCAAGCGCGACGCCAAGCCTGGCCGCAAGATGGGCCACACCGTGCGCCGCACCGGCGCGGCCTGAGACCAGAGCACGCAAAAGCTTCTGCCTGCCCCGCTTGTAAGCCATATTTCAGACTTAAGCCGAACCTATTGAAAGCTTTCGGTCGCAGAACTCACAAAGGCGCAGACATGATCGATCACATGGGTATCAGACCTGCTGATATCGAACGGGCACGGCAGTTTTACGATGCGGCGCTTAAACCGCTCGGGATCGCGAACGTCATGGAAGTGACGCCCGACGAGACAGGCGGTTATCACGGCATCGGATACGGCGCCGGCCCCAAGCCCTTCTTCTGGCTCTCCAGCGATCGCCGCCAAGCCGCTCTTGAAGGTCCGCGCGGGGCAGGCATCCACATCGCCTTTGAAGCCGGAAGCAGGGCCGCGGTCGACGCCTTTTACCAGGCCGCGCTTGCCCAAGGCGGCAGCGACAACGGCGCGCCCGGAATCAGGCCACATTATCATCCCGCCTATTATGCGGCCTTCGTGATCGATCCGGACGGGGTCAATGTCGAGGCCGTCTGCCAGAAGCCGGAGTGAGCCAGCTGAGCGCGCCATGACGAGCCCGGCAAAGCCGCCTAATACGAATACTTCACATTGAAGCGCAGCACACGGTCCAGTTTCTCGCTCATCAGCGGCGGGTTGGACTCGTAGCGAAGGTCATAGGAGACCCCCGTCTCCACATGGTCCGACACGTCGGCATTCATACTCAGCGTCGGATGTATGGTCGAGGTCGGGCCGGAGAAATTCACCTTCGTGTCCAGCTCCAGCGTCCAGTCCTCATCGAGCAGCCAGTCGAACTCTGCAGCACCATAAAGGCCGAGCGCGCCAATCGTGTCATCCTCCCCGGCGACATCCAGAAACCGGTAGCCGGGGCCCAGTTCGCTGCGCAGCGTCATCGTCCTGTCCTGGATGAGATACGCCCCGGCACCAACGCCCGCAAAGGCATCCGTCCGGAAGCCGGCAAAGTCGTCGCGCGCGAATGAGCCGCGCACATAGCCGAAATAGGCGTCCGTCCAGAGCGTATCGAGCTGATAGGAGCCGCCCCAGCTGTTCTGGCTCTGCACACCATTCGCCTTTGCCATGTCGGCATGGGTCTCCAGCCGGTGGATCTGCGCGCGCCGCTTCAGATTGAGCTTGCCGCGCAGCCCGAGAAACAGCGTATCGGTATTCCCCCGCGTCTCGGCCGCGCTCAGCGCAAATTCCCCGTGCAGGTCTTCCCAGAAGCCGGGCTTTTCCAGCTTGGCGGGCTTGGGCGCAGGCACAATGAGGGGCGCGATCCGCAACGGCTCGACCGGCTCTCTCAGCTCAGCGACGACGGCATCGATCCGGGCGGCATGCTCTGGATAGGCCGCCTTCGCTGCCGCGATGACTGCGTCCAGCTCTGCGGCATCTTTCCTGTGCATGGACACTGAGAGCATGCGCTCTACCGCGCGCGGCAGGTCTTCATTCTCGGGACTTGTAATTACAGGCGCCCCGCCAGCAGCGAGAGCGGGCGCGAGAAAAAGGTCAAACATGCCTTTGGTCCGGATATCTGGTTCGGGTTGATGCCCCTCTTATCCGGCGTCGCCCCGCCCGCGCAACCGGTCCAGCAGCTCAAGGCCGGGCTTTGCGACCTTTGAGCCCCATTTGCCGAGTGTCATCGCATTCTGGAGCCGCTTTTCGATGAAGATGTCGAGGTCGGCCTCCGCCGGTTCATCCTGCCAGTAGAGCATGATGGGCGGCAGGACAGCCGAGAGAAGGCCGCGTTTGGTCTCTCGATTATAATCGGTGGCTGTATCGCCGGCCGCCGTCCAGATGGCGTCGGCCGTCTTCCAGGTCCGCTGCGCGGCCCCCGGCGCATTCCACGGCAGAAGCCCGCGCGCCGAAGCCCGGCGGACCGCTTCGCGATGCGGCTCCAGAGCGCCGAGCCAGGCCTTGATGCCGGCAGCCACCTTCTCATGCATGCGCAAGCCGGAGAGGTCGCGCGTCTCCAGCGCCTCGATCATCTCTTCTTCGGCCCGGTCGAAGAACCGCGCGATGAGGTCTTTCACACCGTTCGGGGCCGCAAGTGCAGTTTCGTCGGAACTTATGTCCGCCTCGCGCGCTGATACTGTAAGGGCGCGGTCCGTCCACCCCATGTCAGGGACATGCGGCAGGAGCGCATCGAGCCATTTATCCTGTAGTCGTATGGACGGGCGTTCTGCTGTCATTGCTGGCTCCGGGAGTAGGCAAGCTTTAAATTTGGTGTTATAGGCGCGCCTTCACAAGTATCTGACACGCCAGACTATCGCCCGGTTGGCATGATCGAACCGGGTCAACAAATGGAGATTGAACCATCGTACAGATCGTTGTTCGCGACAACAATGTCGAACAAGCCCTTCGCGCGCTGAAGAAGAAAATGCAGCGTGAAGGCCTCTTCCGGGAAATGAAATCCCGCACGCATTTCGAAAAGCCTTCCGAAAAGAAGGCCCGTCAGAAAGCAGAAGCTGTGCGCCGCGCTCGCAAACTTGCTCGTAAGCGCGCCCAGCGCGAGGGTCTGGCCTAGACACCAGCCCGCCAATCTGGCGTGAAATCAGCCCCTTCGGTGCATGCCGGAGGGGCTTTTTCATGTCTGGCACTCAGCTGGCCTGCGCGGCAAGCCCGAAGCCGCCGCCGACCGGACGCGCCTTCAGCGCCCCGATGACGACCGCTGCGGCAAGGCCCGTCATGATGAGATCACCCACCGGATAGGCGAACCAGATTGCATCGCCGCCGAACACAGCTGAGCCTCCAACGATAAGGAGCGGCAACAGCAGGAAGGGCTTCACCAGCGTCAGCAGGGCCGCACGCCCGGGCTGGCCGACGGCCTGAAAGTAGAGCGCGACGACCAGAACTGGCCCCGCAAAGACGTAGACCGCTGCCATCGGCTGCAGGATCGAGGCAACGGCGCCGATCACCGCCGCGTCCCCGACAAACCCGGCTGCCAGCCAGTGACCGCCCGTCAGCAGGACACTCTCCACGGCGAGGCAATAGGCAAAAGCCGTCCCGACCGCGATCAACAGCGTCTCGTTTGATCGGTGCACCAGCCCGGCGCCGACATTGTTTCCGGCAATCGCCTGCGTCGCGAGACCGATCGCCATCAATGGCAGATAGGCGAAGCCGAAAATGCGCGTCACAATGCCATAGGCGGCTAGCAGAGTCGGATAACTTTCCCCCGCGGTCAGCCGCAATGCCGCGATGACGACCGCTGAGACGAGCGCCATGCCGATAAAGCTCAGGCTGACCGGCGCGCCAAGCACGAGGATGGGTTTCCACCCCCCACCCAGCGATAGCGCCACAGCGCGGCAAGCGGCACGGGACCGCCAGCCCGCACACGAATGCCAATGAGCAGGACGACAGCCAGCATTTGCGCCGCGACCGTCCCGATAGCAGAGCCCGCAACGCCCAAGCCCATCATAACGATCAGGACGAAGTTGAGCCCCGCATTGCCAAGCGTCACACCGACCGACATCAATGCCATCAGACCGGCCCGCCCCTCATTGCGGCAGGCATCGCCATGCACGCCCAGCATGAACTGGACCGGCAATCCGAGCACAGTGATCAGCAGATAGACATGCGCCATCCGCGCAATCGCCGCCTCCCCGCCACTCGCCAGGCCAACCACCATCCGCCCGGAAGCGAGATAGGCGGCGATAGCGAGCAGCGCGGCGGTGAAGGCAAGTCCGTGCGTGCGCGCAAAAAGACGGGAGGCGGCTTCTACATCGCCCGCACCCAGATATCGCGCCAGAAGGCTCGCCATTCCGCCGCTAACCAGGGTCGAGACGGCAATGGTCGCCATGATGAAGGGAAAGGCGATGCTGACCGCCGCCATGGCCTCAGCGCCAACGAAATGGCCGAGAAAGATCGCATCGACCACGTTCAGCAACCCGTTCATCATCATGATGAAGACCATCGGGATTGCGTTTTCCGCGAATAGCCGCGCGGGCGGCCGGGTCAGAAACCCGTTCTGTTGAGTATGCCCCATACGCATCACTCACTCCTCAAGCGACCGCATTTCGAAATGGATGGGGGCCTGCATTGCCCACCGCCGAAATGCATCGAGGGTGAGAGAGGTGGTGAGACGGGTCTTTACCGTGACAGATGTCGCAGGCGGCCGGTGCCCGTAGCCTTGGCGAGGGGATGTGCCGCGCCCGGATAAGGAAGTCAAGCGCCTGCCCGGAGAGGCTTAGGCTAAGCCTTCGCCTTCTTCCCCGGCAGCATCTTGGCGAACATCTTCCCGACATCACCGACACCTGCGCCATGCACAGCGCCTGCGCGATAAACACGGGCTGCCAGCCACAGCACCAGCAGGGAAGAGGCAATCATCAGGACCAGCAGGCCTGTGATTTCCCAGAGCGGGAGAACCGTCGGAATACGAAGGATGAGCAGGAAGGGCGTGAAGACCGGCACCCAGCTCATCACCGCGATCAGCGGTGATTGCGGATCGGAGATCGCGACCGTGATCATGAACATCGGCACCATCAGCAGGACGATCAGCGGCGTCATCAGGGTCTGCGCTTCCTGGATCGTATCGCAGAGCGAGCCCAGTGCCAGAAAGATCGCGCCATACATGAGATAACCAAGCACGAAGCTTAGAAGCGCCGGAATCAGAAGCTGCAGCTCGCCAACCGAGCCGAGGACGGTAAAGATCGGCCCGCGGATCCCCGGATCGACCATATCGGCAAAGGCGGTCGCCATGATGGTTGTGCCAATGGCCCAGACGCCCATCAGCGTCAGCGCGACAGCCAGAACGGCCAGCAGCTTGCCCGCCAGCATGTGCGTCAGCTTCACCGAAGTCAGCAGGCTGTCGAAAATCTTGTTGGACCGCTCCTCGATGGTGCCCATCAGGAGATAGTTCACCACCGAAAAGATCAGGAACCAGAGCATGAAGGCCATCAGGATGGAGGCATAGAAGGGCGCCCTGTCCGCCATCGTCACCTGGGAGCCGGCCTCCACCGAAGCCGGGCGCGCCCGCCGTTCGGTGACCGGGCGGGCATCCTCGGCCGCCTGACGCAAGAGACCCGGGCTGACGCCTGCCGCCTCGAAAACACGCCGTTCTGCCAGTAGCTGCTCTGCCGCCTGCACTTGGCGCAGAAGAGAGTCTGCCGTGACATTCTCGCTCCAGTACTGGATATCACCATCGCCGTCGGGCACCAGAATTGCGGCGAAAAGCGGCTGCGGGCCCTCCGGCGTATCGACCAGTTTCTGGCCAAGCAGATAGGGCGTAAGTCCCTCTTTCGTTATGGCCGGAGGATCGACATGGATCAGGCCGGCTTGCGGCAGTTCAATTGCCGGCGCGCCCGCCTGGTCCAGCGCGGCCTCCACAGAGGCGCCCCCCGCAAGCGCATTATCAAAGGTCTGTAGTGCCTCATTGGGGTCGCTTCCGCCAATGACGCTTGCCGGGTCGAGCGCAAGACGCGCCGCATCCACACGGGTCTCATCGATTTCGGCCCGCAGGGCTTCTGTGAAATCCGACCCGCTTTCAATCACGGTATAATAGCGGGTCGGCTGGGAATTCTCCGCCCAGGTCGGCGCCATGATGCCGACCGCCAGCAGGATCGGCGTCAGCATGAGGCCCAGCCAGAAGCCCCAAGCCTGGACATAGCCAAGATAGTCACGACGGGCGACAAGATAGATTGAGCGGATCATGCGGCTTTCCTCGCCGCTGAGCCGGCCAGTGTCTGACGCAAATCTTCCGCTTCAGCTTCGGAGACGAGCGAGACGAAGACATCGCGCAGCTTGGCGTCCTCTGGCCGGAAACTTGTAATCGGCGCCCCTGCATCGATGGCGGCGCGCAGGGCATCCTGTGCGTCCTTCCCGGAGGGCAGCCTCACCCGCCAGGTATCGCCGGCCTTTTCATTGGTCTCGAACCCATGTGGGCGAAGCGCGGCGTCGAGGTCGAACCCTTCGCTCACACCGATCAGCACAGCCCGGCCAAGTGCGCCGAAGGCCTCGTCCAGCGTGCCATCGAACACTTTGCGCCCCCGCGCCATCATGACGATGGAATCGCAAAGCCGCTCGGCATGCTCCATGACATGGGTCGAGAAGAGTATGGTCGCGCCGCGCCTGTGCTCTTCTATGATCATGTCTTCGAGGCCCTGCTGGTTCACCGGATCCAGCCCGGAAAACGGCTCATCCAGGATCAGGAAGTCGGGCTGGTGGGCCAGCGAGGCCAGGATCTGGACTTTTTGCGACATGCCTTTCGACAGTTTCGAAACGCGCACCCGGGCAAACTCGGACAGCCCCATCCGCTCCAGAAGCTCATCGGCGCGCTTGCGGCTTTCACCGGCACTCATACCTTTCAGGCGCGCGAAATAGGAGATGATGGCGCGCGGGCTCATCTTCTTGTAGAGGCCGCGCTCTTCGGGAAGGAAGCCAACATGGCGCAGGGTATCTATGTTGGGCGGCGCGCCGAACAGATTGACCTGCCCCTCATCTGGGCCAAGCACGCCAAGCGCCATGCGCAGACTGGTCGACTTGCCTGCGCCGTTCGGTCCAAGGAAGCCGACAATGGAACCTTGCGGGACGGTCAGGGAAAGGTCGCGGACTGCCGTAAAGGCACCAAAGCGCTTGGTGACATGGCTCAATTCGAGCGGGGCAGATGCCATATTCCCTCCAGAAGCGGAAAACTTCTCGACTATCGATAATGCACGTGGCCGTTTCTTGGCTACCCCTTGCCAAGACTTAAAACAGCGCGCAGGCTCTCTTTCATGAAGCCTCGTCCAGGTCAGGGATCGCAACTTGCCGGGGCGCTTGAGAGCGCCGGATCAGGCTTGCGCGGCGAGACATCCGTTGGCTCCACCGGCCTCGATCAGGCCCGCCTTGACCAGGAACATGAGCTCCAGCGTGTCGAAGCCGCTCTCAAACGCCTCGATCATGGCCGTTTCGGCCACTGCCTCTATTGCGGCGACCAGATCGGGCTTGGGCGGCTGAAAAGTGACCCGGCCGTTGAGAGCTGTGATACATGCGAGGAAGACGAGCCGGGTTCGCCCGGACCTTCATGATCAACGGGCCAAAATCATGACAGCAAACTGCCTCTGCGTACAGTTTCCGGATGGCAAGAACTGGACGGGCGAAGGTGCTTTTGACTTCCGCCGCGAGGGCTTCACCATCGGCCACGAGGCGCGCTGGTAGGGTGTCCTAGCTCGCCGCAGACAGGCGCATGAGCACAAGCCCCGACAGGATGAGCATGGCCGCCGCGATGCGCATCGGCGTCATGCTTTCACCCAGAAAGACGATACCAAGCACGAATGCGCCCACCGCGCCAATGCCGGTCCAGACCGTATAGGCCGTCCCCAGCGGCAGGACCCGCATCGACCAGGACAGAAGCGTAAAGCTGGCTCCCATCGCCGCCAGCGTAATCACGCTGGGCCAGAGCCGGGTAAAACCGGCCGACTGTTTCATGAAATAGGCCCAGACCACTTCCAGCAGTCCGGCAATAAAGAGAATGATCCACGCCACACCGTGACCTCATGGGAAAAGCGCCGGGCCGTCCCGGACTTCTCTCCCATGTGGGCGCGGACGTGGCCGGCCTTTCCGTATTGTCTGGAAGCGTCCTAGTTCAGCCCCTCGCGGCCGATGGCATAGAAACGCTCACGGCGCTGGCGTTTCAGCTCTGTCGGAGAGAGGCCTTCCAGCTCACCGAAAACCTATCAATCCTGAAGGAAAGCTAATTATTTGATCGTCTTTAACTTCGATCTCACCGAAGCGTGAGGT
>NVWP01000036.1 GCA_002733705.1 Henriciella sp.
CCCGGCCCTTCTCCCGAGGGAGAAGGGAGAAGGAAGAAAGAGAAAAGCCTAACCCAACCCACTCAAGAAATTCGCCGCCGTCTTCAGATGGCCGTCCCGCTTCTCCTCATCCATCTTCTCGGCCATGGACACCATCATCGCCCAGCGCGGATTGCCCGACAGCTGTTCGCGGTTGCGCCAGATCCAGCGCCAGTAGAGCCCGTCCCAGACATCGCACCACTCGCCTTTCTCATGGTTGCCCATCTTGCGGACATAGGCAGAGCCGGAGAAATAGGGCTTGGTCGTGATGCGCCCGCCATCGGCATTCTGGCTCATCGCATAGGCGTTCGGCACCATGACCCAGTCATAGCTGTCGGCGAACATCTCCATGAACCATTTATAGATATCGTCGGGGTCGATCTCGCAGATGAACATGAAGCCGCCGAGCACCATCAGCCGCTCGATATGGTGGCAGTAGCCGGTCGCCAGCACGCGCTTGATGGTGTCGTCGATGGGGGCGATCCCCGTCTCCCCGGTCCAGAAGCTTTCCGGCAGCTTGCGCGTATGGCCCCAATGATTGGTCGTGCGCATCGGCACGCCGATATCCTCATAGGTCGCGCGCATGAATTCGCGCCAGCCAATGACCTGCCGGATGAACCCTTCGGCCGAATTCATCGGGATATCTCTGTGTTCGATGAAGGCTTTCGCGGCATCCAGAACCAGCTGCGGCGTGAGAAGCCCGATATTCAGCATCGGCGTGATCGCCGAATGCCAGAGCAGGGTCTCGCCCTCCAAAATGGCGTCCTCATAGGGCCCGAACTGCTCGAACCGCTCATTCAGGAACGCGCCCAGCCAGCTCTCGGCATCCTCATGGTTGGTCGGCCACCAGAGCGTGTCGAGCGATCCGTAATTGTCCGGGAAGTCTTCCTCGACAGATTTGCGCGCTTCTTCCTCCAGCTCGTCCGGCTCGCGTGGCGCCAGCTGAGGTACACTGTCTCTCAGTTTCTTCGGGACCTTCTTGCGGTTCTCATCGTCAAAGCTCCACTGGCCGCCCTTCGGCTTGTCGCCGTCCATCAGCACATCGAAATGGCGGCGCTGGCGTTTGTAGAACTCGGCCTGGAACCAGGATTTGTTATCCTCCCGCCAGGCGCGGTTCTGGCCCGGTGTGTTCAGGAAGAGCGGGGTCCTGATCAGGGTGAGGTCCAGATCGTGATCCTCGCAATAGGATCGAAGGCGCTTTTCCAGAATGAAATCCACCGGGTCGCAGGCCATCACCTCTTTCGTCCCCGCTTTGGCGAGGCGTGCTATAAGAGGCTTCAGAAGCGCTTTGCCCGCCTCATAGCGGATATATTCAAATTCCGGTTTCAGCCCTTCCAGCCGCTTGGCATAGCGCGCCATGCTGGCCCGGTGCAGCCAGAGTTTCTGCTTGTGAAAGCGCATTGGATATTGCCGGTCGCCGAAGAACAGCGTGTCCTCGATCAGACAGATCCGGTCCGGGCGCTTGTCGAGGCCGGGATGGTGGTTGAACAGCTGGTGGGGGAATATCAGAAGCGCTTTGGTCATTGCGGGGCTTGAGCTAGGCCGAACGCTTCACAGGCAAAGACGGTAAAACCGCTGGCGCGCCATTGCGGGGAACAGGGATTCCCTGCCATTAGTAAGTCAGCGATGACTGACGAAACCGATCTTCCCGGCGATGATGAGCGCGACGACGCGACTTTCTCCATGTTTGCGGAGGAAGAAGCGCCCGCGCCCGGCACCGGCCAGCCTTCCTATCAGGTGCTGGCGCGCAAATACCGCCCCAAACTCTTCTCCGACCTGATCGGTCAGGAGGCGATGGTGCGCACGCTGCGCAATGCGTTCGAGATGAACCGCATCGCCCACGCCTTCATGCTGACCGGGGTGCGCGGCGTCGGCAAGACGACGACGGCCCGGCTCCTGGCGCGCGCCTTCAATTATGAGGGCGAGGATCATCCCGGCCCCAGCCTCAAGCTCGACCCGCCGGGCGAGCACTGCAAGGCAATCATGGAAAGCCGCCACCCGGACGTGCTGGAGCTGGACGCCGCCTCCCGCACCGGCGTCGCGGATATGCGCGACCTCCTGGATGGCGTGCGCTACTCGCCGGTGTCTGCGCGCTACAAGGTCTACATCATCGACGAAGTTCACATGCTGTCGACCGCGTCCTTCAACGCGCTCCTCAAGACGCTGGAAGAGCCGCCGCCGCATGTGAAGTTCATCTTCGCCACCACCGAAATCCGCAAGGTGCCGGTGACGGTTCTCTCGCGCTGTCAGCGCTTTGATCTCAAACGCCTCGATACAGGCGAGCTTGCCGCGCACCTTGGAAAGATCGCGTCGCGCGAAGGCGCCAGGATTTCAGAAGAGGGCATCACCCTCATTGCCCGCGCCGCCGAAGGCTCTGTCCGCGACGGCCTCTCCATCCTCGATCAGGCGATTGTGCAGGGTCTCGACGGCGGAGAGATCACCGGCGAAGCGGTCCGCGACATGCTCGGCCTCGGCGACCGGCTCCGGCTGCTCGACGCATTCGAATATGCCGTGACTGGCAAGGCGTCCGAGGCGGTCAACGAGATCAACGACCAGATGCAGATCGGCGCCGACGCGCTGATCCTGATGAAGGACCTTCTGGAGATCGCCGCAGATGTCGCCACCATCCAGGCGATGGGCGACAATTACAATCTGCCCGGCCCCTCGGACTGGACCAAACGCACCCGCCAGATCGCCGACAGCGTCACCCCGGCGCAGGCCCAGCGCAACTGGCAGATCCTGCTGTCGGGCTATCGCGACACCCAGAGCGCGCCCGAAGCCGATGTCGCCCTGCGCATGGTCATTCTGCGCCTTGTGACGGCGGCGGGTCTGCCCTCGCCGGAAGACGCGGCCCGGATGATTGCCGAAGGCGGCGGTAGCAGCGGCTCCAGCGCACGGGGGCAGGGCGGCAAGTCGGACCCGAACGTTGTCCCTGTTGGCGGCGATCCCGGCGCGCGCCTCTCCAAGTTTGAAGACGTGCTCGACCTTCTGGAAAAGGAGCGCGAGCCGGTCCTCTGGGGCGAGGCGAAAGCCTATATCCGCCCGTCGGTTTTCGCAGACGGCACGATCAGCTGCGACCTCAAGGATGGCGCGCCTGTTGATCTTCTGCGCCGGCTGACAGACTTCCTCGAAATCGCCACCGGCCATGAATGGGATGTCAGCACCAAGAAAGGCGAGACGCCGGGCGAAACCATCAGCGAACGCGAGGACCGCCTGAAGCGTGAACGCATCGAGGCGGTGAAGTCGGATACCGATGTCGCTGCTGCGATCAGCGCCATTCCGGGCCTCACAATTCTCGACGTGCGCGGCAGCGACACACTTGAAGAGCCCGCTGCAGAGGACAATGTCGTCCCCTTGCGCGTCGCCAGTCAAAGGAAAGGGTAGCCCCCGTGGGAATGAAAGACCTCTCGAAGATCATGCAGCAGGCCCAGGAAATGCAGGCCAAGATGCAGGAAGCCCAGCAGAAGGTCGAGCAGATCGAAGCTGAAGGCATTGCGGGCGCGGGCCTTGTGAAAGTCCGCCTGAAAGGCAAGGGCGAGATGATCGGGCTCAATATCGATCCCTCCCTGCTGGAAGACGACGCCGAAATTATCGAAGACCTTGTGAAGGCCGCCCATAGCGATGCGCGCAAACGCCTTGATGAGGAAATGGAAAAGGCGATGAAGGAAGCCACATCTGGCTTCGGCGGCATGATGCCCGGCTTCAAGATGCCGTTCTAGGAAGCCCAGCTCGCGATGAGCCAGAAGAGCGCCGGACCGGAAATCCTGAAAATGATCGAGCTGATCGGGAAGCTTCCCGGTCTGGGGCCGCGCTCGGCCCGGCGGGCGGCGCTGCATCTGCTTAAGCGCAAGGACCAGCTCCTGCTGCCGCTGGCTGACGCCCTGGCTGAGGCGGGCAACCGTATCGAGCAGTGCAAGACCTGCGGAAATTACGACACGCTGCAGCCCTGCGCCGTCTGCCAGTCCACGGGCCGCGATGACAGTGTCATCTGCGTGGTCGAGGATGTGCCGGACCTCTGGGCGCTGGAGCGCGCGAGCGCCTTTCGCGGACGTTATCACGTCCTCGGCGGCGTGCTGTCACCGCTGGACGGGATTGAGCCCGAAGACCTCACCATCGGGATGCTGGTCGACCGGGTCAAAACCGGCGAGGTGCGTGAAGTGATCTTTGCTCTGAGCGCCACGCTCGATGGGCAGATTACGGTCGATTATGTCCGCGACCAGCTGGAAGGGCTTGATGTCACCACCACACGGCTTGCCCAGGGCGTGCCGCATGGTGGGGAGCTGGATCATCTCGATGAAGGCACGCTGGCAGCGGCCATGCGGTCCCGGCGCTAACCTCCCTATTCGACAGCGCGCTCCTTCGCGCGCTTCCAGGCTGGGCGGTCCATGTTGCGCTGATAATAGGCCTGCAAATTCTTGTAGGGGCCAAGCTCTCCCAGCCGCTCGGCCATATTGCAGACATAGGTGACGCCGATATCGGGCGCCTGGAATTTGTCGCCGAGGATGTAGTCACGATCGGCGAGCTGCTGGTCGAGCAGGCCAAGATGCAGCGGCACCTCACCATCGGCAAACGCCTTGTAGACCGGAGAGGGATTGTCGCCCTCGCGGGCCTGCAGCATCCGCAGGAAAAGCGGCAGGAAGGCTGAGCCTTCCGGATAGTGCAGCCAGCGCTGGAATTCGGCCCAGGCCTGCTTGTCGGACCGCGGCGGGGCGAGTTTGCCCTCCGGGTCATAATGATCGATCAGATAGGCGGCGATCGCGCCGGACTCTGTCAGCATGACCCCGTCGATCTCAAGCGTTGGAGACTTGCCGAGCGGCGTGGCTTCCTTGAGGTCTTCCTGCGATCGGAAGGTCTCCGGATGGCGGTGATAGACTTTCAGCTCATAGTCGAGGCCAAGCTCTTCCAGCAGCCAGACAGTGAAGATCGAGCGCCCGATGCGCAGATGATGGAGAAGGATCATATAGAGGTTTCCCGTGGCCTATTCGTTGCGGTCGATGCGGTAAATGACGCCGTCCATATTGGCGGTCGCCGCGTAGAGATTGCCGTCGGGGCCGATAACGACGTCGCGGAAGGGGATTTCGAGGTCTGCCATGAGATCGGTCTGACCTGTGACATTGCCCTCCTCATCCAGCATGACATGGACGAGTTTCTGCCCGCGCGGGCCGTTCATGGCACCGATGATGAGATCGCCCTGCCATTCGGGCCAGACATCGCCGCTGACCAGCGCCATGCCTGAAGGGGCGATGGAGGGCACCCATTTGATGACGGGCTGCTCCATACCGGGCGCTTCGGTTTCCTCACTTATGATCGTGCCATCATAATTGACGCCGTAGGTGATGGCCGGCCAGCCATAATTCTTTCCAGACTCAATACGGTTGAGCTCATCGCCACCCTTCGGCCCGTGCTCATGAGCCCAGAGGATTTCGCGGGCGTCGTCCCAGACAAGGCCCTGAACGTTGCGGTGGCCGTAGCTCCATACGCCGGGCGTGCCGTCTTCACCGTCGATGAAGGGATTGTCGTCCGGAAAGGAGCCATCCGTGTTCAGACGCACGATCGTGCCGTGATAATTCTGCGGGTTCTGCGCCTCTTCCATATAGCGGAAGCCTTCACCGAGCGTGATGATCAGCGTTCTGTCGGGAAGGAAAGCCAGGCGGCCGCCATAATGGTGGGAGGTTTCGCGCGGGGCGCCCGTGAAGATTTCCTGCACATCGGTCAGCTCGCTGGCATCCTCTGACAGAACGCCTGAGACAACGGCCGTGGTGTTCTCTTCGTCGACACCCTTTGCGAAGGCGAGGTAGAGCTTGCGGTTGCTGGAAAAGTCCGGATCGAGCGCCATTGCGAAATAGCCGCCCTGGGCATTCACATGCGCCTCTGGCGTTCCGGCGACGGGATCCGGCAGGAGATCTCCATCGCGCAGGATACGTATCGCGCCATCGCGTTCGGTAATCAGCATGGTGCCGTCGGGCAGGAACAGCATGTCCCACGGAAAGGTGAGCCCTGTGGCGACGGGGATCAGGCGAAAACCGTCCTTGCTGATGAGGGCCTCAGCCTCTGTCTCCTGCGTTTTTGTACCGGCGCCCGCCTCGTCTTCGGATGCCGAGGTTTCTTCGGGGGCGCCGGGTGAGGTGCCGGCCGTGTCGCTGGCCTGTTGAGAGCAGGCCGCAGCCAGGAAAAGGGCGCTGGCCGTCAGGGAGAGAATTCTCATGGGGGCTCCGGTAACTGTCTGTGGGGTAATCTAGGGGCTTGGCCCGCCAACTCAATTGATGGGGTCAAAAGAAAGGGGCGGCCCGTTACCCGGGCCGCCCCCTCAATTTCAGTCAGGCTGTGTATCTACCAGCTCTTGCGGACCCGCACACCATAGAGGCGCGGCTCCGACAGGAAGATGTTGGAGTAGAGACCCGAGCTGTCATCGGTGAGGTAGCGGCCGGTGATGACCTCCTCATCGGTGACGTTCTTGCCGAATATCTCAAATTCCAGGCCATTGACGTCATTGTAGAACACGACGGCCAGGTTGAGGTTGGTCCAGCTGTCCAGCTCATCGCCGCCCGTATTCCACACGCGGCTATAGCTATCGCCCTGATAGTAATAGTCCGCGCGAAGCCGGGTGTTCCAGTCGCCGTTGAACATGCCTTCGAAGGTATATTCCGCACCGAGGGAGAGCGTCGTTTCCGGCGCGCCCGGAATGGCGTTCCCGTCCAGTTGCTTGGCTTCGCCATCGAACGGCGTGAGACCACCCACCGTCCGGGTGTTGCCCTCAGAGTCGGTATAGGTCACGTCAGGCACACCGAAGGTCGCTTCCTGGCCGGCGAATGCGCCAACGCAGAGGCCCGCTGTCGCCCCTTCGTCCAGAACGCCTGCCTGGATGGCACCGAGGACCGTGGCATAGCCCTGGGCGGAGACCACACAGTTTGAGTAGCTCGACGCATTCTTCAGCGTGATGAGATCGGCACGGCCATTCGTCCGGTCGAGCACATCGATTGCATAAGTGTCCTGGATCTCTGAATCGAGAAGGCCGAGATTTGCGTTGATCACGAAGGTCGAGGCCGGGTTCCAGATCGTCTCGAATTCAAGGCCCTTGAGTTTCGCATCAATGTTGAAGTTCGCTGAGGAACGATTGACGATCTGTGTGATCTGATAGCCTTCATAATCGTAATAGAAGGCCGTGGCGTTCAGCTGCACAGCGCCGTTGGCCAGCGTGTTCTTCGTCCCGACCTCATAGGAGTTGATGAACTCCGGATCGAAGGTCTGTGGGAAGTTGTCGGCGCCTGCCGGTTGTGGCGGGTTGATGCCGCCCCCCTTATAGCCGCGTGAATAGAAGCCATAGATCAGCGTATCGTCCGTGAAACTGGTCTGAGGCTGCCAGTCGAGACCGATACGTCCGGTGGTTTCCTCGAACGCGACATTGTAGCTGCCATCGCCAGCATTGTCGGCATCATTGCCCGGAATTGGCTGCGGCGACAGATTGGCCGTTGGCGACATTGTCGGCACGAACAGGGCAGTCGGAATATTGTCCTGCTCCTTCTTGTCGTCCGTATAACGAAGGCCAACAGTCAGCTGCAGATCGTCGGTCAGGTCGTAATAACCTTCACCGAACACTGCGAAGGACTCCAGGCGGTAGGGTGACAGAGACCGGAAGTAGTTGCCGCCGAAACCGCTGAAATTGGTGATCGGCCCGACATCGGGGCCCGAGGTGTCAATCGGGACAGGCCCGCCGAATACCGACGCATCCGCGGCGAGGGCCTCGGCCTGCGCTTGCGGCACCCCTGCGCCCAGCGCTCCCTGGAGGGTTGCGTTGTAGATGGCGTTGTTGAACTGGGTCAGACCCGTCAGCGTATTCGACAGCACGACATAGCCGGCGGTCGGATCATTGGGGTCAATGGCTTCGAAATCGACGCTGATGGCGCCGAGATTGAAGTTGAAACGCCCGTCGAAATCCGACTGCAGGCGAAGCTCGTGTGTCGTCTGTTCACTGCCGCCGCCTGAAATGTCGAAGGTGCGGAAGACGTTGGAGGCCCCCAGCTGGGGATCGTCCACAACCCCGCCCGGGAAGACGGCGTTATAGAGATCGGCCGTTGGGCTCAAGCCGGGGGGAACTGCTGAGAGATCGTTGAACGTCACGTTCGGCGCGATCTTGTTATAGTCTTCGACCGATACGGCTGTGGTTTCGCTATAGCTGCCGAGATAGGTGAGCAGCAGGGAGTCGGTGAGGTCGTATTCCGCCTTCCAGGTGAAGAGTTCCTGGTCGGCCTCGTAGGCCGGGTCGAAGGCGGATTCGATGGTGCGAAGATCCTTGATGAGCGGATCGGTGAACGCGTCGCCATTCAGAAGACCTGCGGCGATGCCGAGGCCCCCGCCGAGTGTCCCCGCAGAGTTGACGCGGTCCAGTGACTGGCTGAGCGGCGCTTCCTGACAGCCCAGCGTCGTGTAGATCTGGTCAGCGCCGGAGATCGGGACACCGGAGAAGCTCGTCAGGAATGGATCCTTGTCGCAGAGCTGCTTGCCGGAGCGAAGACGGGAATCGTCCTCTTCGAAATAGTCATAGGAGACCCAGCCACGCAGCCGGTCTGTCGGTTCAACGGCAAGCGTCGCGCGGATACCGTAGAGGTCCCGGTCATCGATATCATTGCCGGTAATGGTATTGTCGACATAGCCATCGCGCTGGAGCAGGGAGCCTGCGAGGCGCAAAGCTGCCTTATCGCCCAGTGGCACGTTCAGCATGCCTTTGGCCTTGAACGTGTTGTAGTTGCCATAAGTCAGGTTGAGATCGGCCTGGAACTCTTCGAATACGGGCTTGGCAGTAATGACGTTGATCACACCCCCGGTGGCGTTCCGGCCATAGAGCGTGCCCTGCGGACCGCGCAGCGTCTCGACGCGCTCCACATCGTAGAACTCGGCCTCGAAGAGGCGGTTGGCGGTCAGCGGCACGTCGTTCTGGTGGACGCCGACGCCGGCATCCCCTGACTGGGCGACGAGGTCTGCGCCGATGCCGCGAATCTTGAAGTTGTACGAGCCGCCGAAATTGGCCTTGGTGAAGGAGACGTTCGGAATGGAGCGGACGAGGTCCGGGCCGCCAGATAGCTGCAGCTTTTCGAGCGCTTCCTCATCGAAGGCCGAAACGGCGATTGGAACATCCTGAATTGATTCTTCGGTCTTCTGGGTCGTCACCAAGACGGTACCCAGCGTACGTCGGACTTCTACTTCACCGCCGTCTTCCTGCGCGGTGGCCATCGGCGCCAGCAGGCCGAGCGCAATCGCCGAAGCGCCCGCCAGCATCAGATACTTTTCGGGTGTTTTCTTAATCATCTAACTCCTCCCGGATGGGCGGTCTTTTTTGACGGACCGTCCCACCTCATTTTGCGTTTCCTCATGGGCCAGCTTTTATTTTTGGCTGTGCCCCACCGGTCAGTTGATCGACACGTGTGACAATTTGTCAACAGATTACTCGGCTCGCGGGAACTTGCCGTCGCGGCGTGTTTTTTTGGTAACTAGTTGCTGACGCAGAGGAAGGATTGGCTTGGAGCTGCCCCCCGGCTCTGCTAATGGCGCGGGTTATGAGCACTTCCTCTTCAGCGCTGGTTCTCTTTTCAGGCGGACAGGATTCCACAACCTGTCTGGCCTCGGCGCTCAAGCGCTATCGCCATGTCGAGACGATTGGTTTCGATTATGGCCAGCGTCACAGGGTGGAGCTTGACGCCCGCGAAGATGTCCTAGCCGCGATCCGTCAGAATTTTCCGCAATGGGCCGAGCGTCTTGGTGAAGACCATCTGATCGATCTCGGCGTGCTTGGGCAGATCAGCGAAACCTCCCTGACGCGTGAGACCGAGATCACCGAAGACGAGGATGGCTTGCCCTCCACCTTTGTGCCGGGCCGCAACCTCGTTTTCCTGACCCTGGCGGCCGCCCTGGCCTGGCGGCGGGGGATCAGCGTCATTATCGGCGGTATGTGTGAAACCGATTATTCCGGCTATCCCGACTGCCGGCGCGATACGATAGATGCCCAGCAGAAGGCGCTGTCGCTCGGTATGGACCGCCAGTTCACGCTGAAGACCCCCCTCATGTGGCTGGACAAGTCAGAGACCTGGCAGCTGGCCTGGGATATTGGCGGCGACGCGCTGGTCGATCTTATCGTGGAGAAGACCCATAGCTGCTATGTGGGCGATCACCGCACGCGCCATGACTGGGGCTATGGCTGCGGCAAGTGTCCGGCCTGTGAGCTGCGTGCGAAAGGCTATCGCAAGTGGCGGGAGCGCCAGGGGTGAAAACCTATTCGGTGAAGGAAGCCTACGTGACCCTGCAGGGCGAGGGGGCGCAGACAGGCCGTGCGGCGGTGTTCCTGCGCTTTGCCGGCTGTAATCTCTGGACCGGTCTGGAACGCGACCGGCCGCGCGCCGTCTGCCAGTTCTGCGATACCGATTTCGTTGGCACCGACGGCGAGAATGGCGGCAAGTTCAAGGGCGCCGAGGCGCTGGCCGATCATGTCGCTTTGGTCTGGCGCGAGACGTCCGGCGATACGGGGCAAAAGGGCTATGTGGTCTGCACAGGCGGCGAACCGCTGCTACAGCTCGATGAGGAAGCCATTGCTGCGCTGCATGCCCGCGGCTTCGACGTGGGGGTGGAGACGAATGGCACCTTGCCAGCGCCCGAAAGCCTGGACTGGGTATGCGTGTCGCCAAAGGCCAATGCAGAGGTGGTGCAGACGCGCGGCAATGAGCTGAAGCTGGTCTACCCGCAGGATGAGCCGGAAGCCCAGCCGGAACGCTATGCTGCGCTGCAGTTCGACCACTTCTTCCTTCAGCCCAAAGATGATAACAGGCAGGCCGATAACATTGCCGCAGCGGCGGCCTACTGCATGAAGCATCCGGAATGGCGACTGAGCTTACAAACCCACAAACTGATCGGGCTGCCCTGAGCCCGTCGGGCGAAGTGTTCGAGATCTCGAAGGCAGTGACCTTTGAGGCGGCACATTTCATGGGCGGTAAGCCCGAGGGTCACCCCTATCGCAATATGCACGGCCACTCCTTCCGTCTCGAAGCTGCTGTGAAGGGCAAGGTGAAGCCTGGCGAGGAGTGGGTTGAGGATTTCAGCAAGCTGACCGCGGCACTGAAAGCGGCGGCCGAAAAGCTCGACCACTCGCTGCTGAATGAGATCGACGGCCTATCGGTGCCCACGCTTGAGCGTATCTGCCTGTGGGCGGCGCGCGAAATCGGGGCCGAGCTTCCAGGCCTCAGACGGGTGACGCTGTCGCGCCCCAGCCTGAATGAGAGCTGCACGCTCGAGCTTTCCGGCCAGTAAGACCGGGCGCTGCTGTCCCGTCAGTTGATGAGTTCGTCAGCGAATTTCTGCGCGAAACGCCGCGACGCGCGTCTCGCATCGCTCCAGACGCCGGCGGCATTCACATCGCGAATGTCTGTTTCGAACCAGCCATATTCCAGCTCACCGATCGGTGTGCCGGACGTGTCATAGGCAATGCCATGAAGGTCCATACCGCCGATGGATTTTGAGCGTAGCATGTCGAGGCCCGGCCTCTCGCTCAGCTGTTCCATGGTCGGGCGGTTCGGCTTTGCGTCCAGGATCGTCACGGTCACACGTGCCGGGTCGATGTTGGCCTTGCCAAGCTCGCGTTCGAGATCGCTTCGGATGTCTTCCTGAAGCTTGTCACCTTCCTTGACGCCGTAATCGTCCTGGAGTTTTTCCTGAAATTCCGGCGAATAGGTGATCTCGATGTCTGCGGCTGCAGCAATCGGGGCGAGTGTCATGGCTGCTAGGGCTAGAAATGCGGTTTTCATGAGCTGACCTCCTTTGAAGGACACGCGGACTATAGCAGACAAACGCAGCGGATGTAGATGCCGTTGCGCAAAAAGCTGCCGCCCGGAAAGGGGCGGCAACCTGGAGGGTGTCTAGATCGTATCCACGAGAACGATTTCGGCGTCCGAAACGCCAGTGATCGTGATCTTCTCCGGTCCGGTAATGGCGACGCCATCACGTGCATTCAGCCGGTCGGTGCGATTGATGTCGACTGAGCCGGTTGCAAGGACGAGATAGCCATGACGTCCGGCGCTGACGCTGTATTCCAGTGTCTCTCCGGCCTTCACCGTGGCCCCCAGCACCTTGGCGTCCTGGCGGATCGGCAGGGCGTTATCGGCCTTGTCACCGCTGGCAAGGGTTGCCCATGTGCCTGAGCGGTCGGCCTTGGGAAATTTGCGCGCGCCCCAGCCGGGTGCGCCGCCCGCTTCGGCCGGCTCAATCCATATCTGGAAGAGCGTGGTTTCATCGTCCTCTGCATTCCATTCGGAATGCTGGACGCCGCGCCCGGCGCTCATGACCTGCACGTCGCCGGCTTCGGTCCGACCCTTATTACCCATGGAGTCCTGGTGGGTGATCGCACCAGAACGGACATAGGTGATGATTTCCATGTCGCGATGGCCATGCGGCGGAAAGCCCGTGTGCGGGCGCACCTTGTCGTCATTCCACACGCGCAGCTTGCCATGGCCCATGCGGGATGGGTCGTAATATTGCGAGAAAGAGAAATGATAATGGGCGTCGAGCCACTCATTCCTGAATGTACCGAGCCCGTCGAAACGTCTGATGTCGATCATGGGATGTCTCCGGTTTTATGTTCCGGACAAAGAAATGGCGCGGCATCGCTGCCGCGCCAATGGTATGCTGGGCACATGACTTATGCAGCGCGTGAATGAATGCGCTGCCCGGCCCGGAGCCCTAGATCGGTTCGTAGGGGAAGACCGTCGTCGTCGCCCCGAGATCCATGAAGCTGCCCTTCATCGAAGGCAGGCCCTGCTCCAGAAGGGTTTCCGGCGTCCAGCCTTCAAGACGTGCCACCGATTTCACCGGGCGCGGCTGGTCAAACAGGATGACCTCATTGCCGCGAACCGAGAAAATCTGGCCGGAGACGTCCTTGGCCTTGTCGGCGCAAAGGGTCACGGCGAGCTGGGCGACCTGATCGGCGCGCATGCCATTCTTCATGCGCTCGACGCGTTCCTTGCCGGCTTCGTCCTTGACCGGAATGGAGGCGATCATGCGTGTCCAGGCGAACGGCGCGATGACGTTGGAGCGGACATTCTTGCGCTCGCCTTCCATGGCGATGATGCGCGACAGGCTGGCAATGCCGAGCTTGGCGGCGCCGTAGTTCGCCTGGCCGATATTGCCGATGAGGCCGGTGGTGGACGTGAAGAGGACGTAGGAGCCGTCTTCCTGGTCGCGGAAATGGTTCACAGACGCGCGGGTCACATTGAACGAGCCGTGGAGGTGGACGTCGATGACGGCCTTCCAGTCGTCCTCGGACATCTTGTGGAACATGCCATCGCGCAGGATGCCGGCCGGGTTCATGATGCCGTGCAGGCCGCCAAACTCATCCTTGGCCTGTTCGATCATGCCTTCGACGGCCTTGTAGTCGGTCACGCTGTCGGAGTTGGAGACCGCTTCGCCGCCAGCAGCGCGGATTTCCTGCGCCACTTTTTCAGCAGGGCCAGCATCGCCAGCGTCATCGCCTGTAAGCGTGCCGCCAAGATCGTTGACGACGACTTTCGCGCCTTCTTTTGCCGCCAGCAGCGCGCATTCCTTGCCGATGCCGTTGCCGCCACCGGTGACCAGGATCACTTTTCCGTCGAGAACGCCCATGGATTTTCCTCCTCAATCGCATTGTTCAAAAGGGTTGGAACCGTTCCAACACCTTCAGATAGGGATTGGCAAGACGCCTCGTCGCGGGACCTATTGCCGCCGCAGAGGAAAACCTTCAGGGGTGCAGCGGCGATATCTCCGGAGAGAACGCCTATTCTGCCGCTGTATGCGCGGTGTCGTGGCTGGCGAGTAGATGGCGTTTGGCGCGCTCGCCTTTCCAGGCAAAATTCCAGGGCAGGCCGAGACGGATCGCGGCGTCCGCGGGTGGGCTGCCTTTGACGGGGGTGTGTTCAGCGGCGCGGCCTATCGTTTTTATCGCCATGGCGGAGAGGGGATTGAGATCATATTCCCGGCCAAGTTCAAGGCGCACCCTCACGGATGGAGGCAGAATCGAAACCGAGGCGTTTGCGAGGGCGCGGTGCAGGGCCTTGGGCACATTCCGCGCCGCCTGACCGGATTTTATGATGTCCAGAAACTCGGTATTTATGGGGTGCGCTTCAAACCGGGGCAGAAGCGACGCCAGCATGGCGTCGAAGTCTTCGGGTTTGCGGAGCGGGGTCTCGACGCCATAGAGTTTCGCGATCTCGACGCCTTCCTCATAGAAGCGGCATTTTTCTTCATAGGAGAGCGGTTTCACGAAGCGGTCATAAGCGGTCAGGAAACCATAGCTTGCCGTGGCGCTGACCCAGTCGAGCAGGTCAACGTCGAGCGCTTCATAGTATTCGCCGGACGGGGTCTCGCCTTTCACGCGGGCGTGCATGTTGGTGACACCCTGAATGACACGGCGGGCGGCGCTGGCGGGGCCATAGACCCCCACCATGGCCGCCATACCGGTGCGCTGGGACCGCCCGATCGGGTCGGTTTTGAAAACCGAATGGTCCCAGACACCAGAGCGGATGCGTGCATCGGCAAACTCGAGCAGCACAGCCGCGACGCCGCCAACGGCAAGGGCAACCGGGTTCTTGAAAACCCGCCAGGAGACCGAATCCGGGGCGGCGTAGGCGGCTTCACCTTCAGGGGTGGTGAAATCGACCTTCCAGCCGAGATAGGATTTCAGCTTCTGCATAGGTCTGTCCTTCCGGCAATCGGCACCGTTCAAAAAAAGTAGAACGCGTACTAAAAATAATCACCGGAAGGCTCAGCCTCAAGCTATCACTTCTGAGCGGTACCCTGCGATTTTCGCGATGCTGGAATCGGCTTCCTGGATGATGCGTTCGACGATGTCTTTCACCGGAAGGACATCCTTTACGCCGCCAGCCGACTGGCCCATGGCGAAGCAGGAGGTATCCGGGTTGAGCTTTGCTTCGTCCGTAATGCCGCCAATGCCGCCGATAACGCCGGTCTGGTTGGAGTGGATCGCCTGTTGCGGGAAGGGCTGGATGTCTTCCGGGCGGCTTTCCCAGTCCTTGATATATTCATTTGTGCGGCAGCGCATGGGCTTGCCGGAATAGCAGCGGGTGCGGGTGGTATCGGTGTCGCCGGCGCCGATAATGGTCTGTTTGTAAAGATTGGCGGCGTGAGCTTCCTCGGAGGCGATGAAGCGGGTGCCCATCCAGACGCCGACAGCGCCAAGCGCCAGCGAGGCGGCAAGGCCGCGGCCATCATAGATGCCGCCAGCCGCAATGACCGGAATGTTCACCGCTTCGACGGCCTGCGCGACAAGCGGCATGGTGCCGACAAGACCGGTATGCCCGCCACCTTCGCCGCCCTGCAGGATGACGGCATCACAGCCGGCCTGCTCGGCCTTGATGGCATGCTTCACCGCGCCGCCAACGACCATGACCTTCACGCCGGCCTTTTTCAGCTTTTCCATGATCGGCATGGGCACGCCGAGGCCCGCTACAAAGCTGTCTGCGCCGCCATTGATGATAACATCGACGGATTCCTCGAGGCTTTCGGGGCTGGCGGCAAGCAGGTCGACGCCGAAAGGCTTGTCGGTGAGTTCGCGCACACGCGCCATCTGCTTTTCGATGAAGTCCGGTGTCGTCCCCGCCATACCAAGGACGCCATAGCCCCCTGCATTGGACATGGCAGCGGCAAGTTCGGCATAGGACACCCCGCCCATGCCAGCCAGCATGATCGGGTATTTAACGCCGAGAAAATCGCAAAGCGGTGTGTGAAGGCTCATTATCTTTTCTCCCAGAAAGTGCAGACCCATCAATGGCGGGTCGCGCCAATTTGTGAAGTCGTCCCGCCACGGCAGGCGAGAGTGTTAACGCCAGTGTCCGGAACCAATCGCCGTTTCACCGATTATTTACACAGATTAACACGAGCAGACCCGGCCTCACGGCCGAAGGAGTTTAGAATGAACTTCAAGATCGTACTTCTCGCCGCGTCCGCACTTCTCATGGGGGCCTGCGGCGGTCCGGAGCAAGATGTGAGCGAAGAAGTTGGTCAGGCCTCGTCAACGCCGGATTATGTCCACGGTGAGCAGAGTGAGAATACTGACGGCGCGGACATGATCGAAGGCGATGGGTCGGAGGTGCCAAACGATAACGACATTATCGATACCCGCCAGGATACCGGTCCCGCTAATATGGACAGCGAAGGCGCTATCCCAACGCCGGAAGATAATCTGGATACCGGTGAGACGATGCCGGAGCAGGATGGTTCGCCCGAAACAATGGACGAAACCACCCCGCAATAAGGCCTAGAAGATGGCGTAGCCGCCATCGATCAGGAATGTATCGCCTGAGTGATATGAAGATGCATCCGAGGCCAGATAGACCGCGACACCGCCAAAATCCTTCGGCTCGCCCCAGCGGCGGGCCGGAACGCGTGAAATAACCTTGGTCTGGAAGACCTCGGTATTTTGCGCGCTCTCCGTCATGTCGGTGGCGATCCAGCCCGGCAGGATGGCATTGGCGCGGATGCCATAGCGCGCGGTTTCGACAGCGATGCCTTTCAACATGGAAATGAGACCGCCCTTGGTGGCCGCATAGGCCTGATTGCGCGCGGCGCCTTCAATGGCCGCCAGCGAAGCAACGCCCACGAGCGAGCCGCCCGGATCGCCCGCCTTGGCGCGTTCAGTAATATGTTTGGTTGCTTCGCGCAGCGTCCAGAATGCGCCGTCCAGATTGACGGCCATATTCTTGTTCCAGGTCTCGGTGTCCATCTCGGCAAAGCTGGACGCGCCGAACCCGACCCCTGCATTTGCGATACAGGTGTCGACGCGGCCGAAAGCGTCGACAGTGGCCTTCATGGCATCAACCACCGCCTTTTCATCGGAAACATCGACGCTCCACGCTTTCACGTCGCCGGCGCCAAGTTTCGACAGCGCTTCGACGGCTTCCTTGTTGGCGGCATCCTTGCGGCCCCAGATGGCGACATGAGCGTTCGAGGCGGCAAGCGCCTCTGCCATCCCGTAGCCAATGCCACGATTGCCGCCCGTGACGAGGGCCACTTTTCCTTTGAGGTCAAACGGTGCGTAGGCCATGAATAATCTCCCTTGGTGTTCGCGGGCATAAAGATGAATGCGCTCGTCGATTTCAATCATGACGAAGGGGAAGGGGCGAGCCGTTTTCAGCGTGCGCGGAAGGATATTCCTGCCTGAGCCAGTGGCCCGCGGCCCGGTAGAACGAGGCGCAGTTCTTCTTTCTCACGATCAATCTGAAGCCGGAAAGCCTTCAGAATATCGATACCGAGCACCATGACGGGCACGTTTTCGAGTCCCAGCATCTCCAAGAATTCAGGATTCGAAACGACAACGTCAAACCTGTCCAGCTTGACGCTGCCAAGTTCAAACCGTCTGCTGTGGAGCACAGTGATGGAGGTGGCGTTGCCCGTTGCGCCTATGAGTTCTATCGACCGGATCGCGTCGCTGGATCTGGCCGCGCCTTGGGCAAAAGCTGAGTTGACGTAGCTCAGGCTGGCGCCGGTATCGACAAGGGCAAGTCCCTCAACGCCATTGACGCGAACCTTCACAAAGGGAAGCCCCCCATGACGCTCTATGGGGAGGCGTTCCACATGGGCCCCGCGGATGCTTGCGGGCGCACGGTCATACATCAGAAGGCGATGGCGCTCGAAATCGAAATCAAGCGTACGGTAGGGCAGGGCGCTGGCGGGGAACACATTGCCTGTCGATGGAAACCTGACCTTCGAATTGTAGGCAGCGCGCAGCTCTTCCAGCTCGAATGTACCAAGTGCAAGCTGGCCAATCTGGACGAGCGGAAATGTACGCACCTCTCCGAGGCCGACAATATCGATAAGTTCCGGCACCTCGGGCAGATAAATCGCGGCGGCGTTGGCTGTTTCACGATCCAGTATGGGAAATGTTGCGGCCGTGTCGAGTATGGCCAGCGAGGTACGATCATTTACATGGACGGTGACGACGAGGTGTCCTGTATCCGTAATCTCGAATTGGACCTCGTCGCTTCCGGACGCGATTGCTGGAGCCTGTAAGGTGAGGCTCATTGCCAAAGCAGCCAGCCATTTGCGGGCGCGTGTCACTGACTTTTCCTCCACGCGCTCTTAATGGCGCGTTCGCGGGATAATGCCATCAAATTCCAGTTTGCGGAAGGGCGCCGACCAGGCGGGCCCCTTCCAGTATGATGCGCCGGGTTTCGTTCCAGAGGTCCAGTGTCTCGATCTCGGGAAGAGGGAAGAAGCGGGCCTCGGCCGCATCGTCGCCCGCGACCGGCTCTCCCCCGGTCCAGACTGCCGCAAAATCGCAGAGTACATAATGACGCGTGATCAGCGTGCCGGCGCGATTGGTGACAATGGCGTCGACGACATCGACAAGGCCTGCAATGCGAGCGGTGACGCCGGTTTCTTCCTTCAGTTCCCGCAGGGCGGCATCGCGCGCCGTCTCACCCGGTTCGATCCGACCGCCGGGAAGTGACCATTCGCCTGTCATGGGCGGGGTGCCCCGGCGGATGAGCAGCACCTGGTCAGACTTGATGCAGACAACACCTGCGGCTGGCTGTGGCCTTAGTCCATCGACGGGTTGAGGTTTTGGTGGGGTCGAATTCATTGTGTTCAGGCCTGCGTCAGACTAGCGAGATATCAAGAGGAGCTTCTATGGCGCGATCCCCTGCAAAGGCAAAACCCGTCAGCCTTGCCCTGCAGGGCGGTGGGGCACACGGCGCGTTCACATGGGGCGTGCTTGAGCGGCTAAGCGAGTGCGAAACGCTGGATATCCAGGCGATCACAGCGACCTCAGCCGGCGCGATGAATGCGGCTGCCTATCTGTCGGGGCTGGCGACTGGAGGCCGGCAAGGCGGCAGGGAGGCCCTCGAGGCGTTCTGGAAAGCCGTCTCTAGCAAGGGCGCGGTCTTCAACAGCCTGCCGTCAAAGTCGGGCGCTGCCGATTTCCTGCCGTCCAATCCGTTCACAGCCTGGAGCCCGCATAGTTTCGCATCGGCAATGTCAGCCTTTTTGAGCCCCTATGATCTCAACCCCTTCGACCTCAATCCACTGAAGGATGCTGTCACACGCACGATTGATTTCGAGGCTGTGCGGCGCTCAGGCGTGCAGCTTTTTATTGCTGCGACCAATGTCGAGACGGGCCGGGTGCGCATCTTCCGCGATGAGGACGTCACGATCGATGCCGTCCTTGCCTCGGCCTGCCTGCCGCAGACCTTCAAGGCGGTGGAGATCGAGGGCACGCCCTATTGGGATGGGGGCTATCTCGGCAACCCGTCCCTGTTCCCGCTTTTCTATGCCAAGGCGCCGAATGACATTGTTCTGGTGACTTTAAATCCCATCCGACGCGATGGCACGCCTCGAACCGCCGGCGAGATACAGGACCGGCTGAACGAGATTACCTTCAATGCCTCGCTTATGGGGGAGCTTCGCTCAATCGCCTTTGTCCAGAAACTCCTCAATGAAAGCCTGCTCAACAAGGCGGTCCGCAGCCAGTATCGCAACCTCAACATCCACGCGATCCGGGGCGGCGAGGTTCTGCGTGATCTCGGGCTTGAGACGAAATACGATACCAGCTGGCGTTTCCTGAATGACCTGCGTGAAAAGGGCCGTGCCGACGCCGAGAACTGGCTGGAGGCGTGTCACGGCAGTGTCGGCAAATGTTCAAGCATCGATATTCACGAGGCGTTTTTGGACGTCTAGATGCCGGCCAGTTTCAGCATGGTAAGGCGTGCCTTGCCGGCCTCGCGCGTGTCCACAATGTCGAAGCCGTCATGCTCGAAGCTTTCCTTGGCGTCGGTCTCGACCACGATCAGCGCGTCCGGATCCAGCCAGTTGCCGCCGGTGAGGGTTTTGAGGCAGGGCGCCACAAGATCCTTGAAATAGGGCGGGTCCATGAAGGCGATGGTGAATGGCGCGCCCACGCCTGCGGGTTTGGGGCCGAGGTCGGTCGCGCTGCGGCGGTGAATGCGCGTATTCCCGAAAAGCTGGAAGCTCTCGATATTGTTGCGGATCGTCCCGCGCGCGGCGCTGTCGGTCTCGACGAACAGGCAGAAGGCGGCCCCGCGTGACATGGCCTCGAAGCCAAGCGCGCCCGAGCCAGCGAAAAGGTCGATGATGCGGGCGCCTTCAAGCTCCGGCGCCCAGGCGGCGTGGGCCAGCACGTTGAACAGGCTTTCGCGCGCCCTGTCCGAAGTCGGGCGGGTATCGCGGCCGGCTGGCGCGGCGATGGCCTGCCCTTTGAATTTTCCAGATATGATCCGCATGGCTGTGGCGCTTAGCACCATGCGGGGGTGGCGAAAAGCGGGAGCGGCTGTATGAGCGACACATGAAGACAGACACCGATCATATGGCGCGGGCGATGGAACTGGCGCGCGAGGCAGCCTCCTCCGGCGAGGTGCCAGTGGGGGCGGTGGTCGTTCAGCCTGAAACCGGGGAAGTTATCGCAGAAGGGCGCAATGGCCCGATCGGTATTCATGACCCGACGGCGCATGCCGAGATCGTCGCGATCCGGCAAGCTGGCATGAGCCGGCGCAATTACCGCCTCACGGGGCTTACGCTTTATGTGACGCTTGAGCCCTGCGCCATGTGCGCGGGGGCGATTTCCTTCGCCCGGATTGGCCGGCTGGTCTTTGCAGCGGAGGATCCCAAGGGGGGCGGCGTGATACATGGGCCGCGCTTCTTCGATCAGCCGACCTGTCACTGGCGCCCGGAAGTCTGTCAGGACCGCTCGCACGCTGAAGAGGCGGGCCAGCTTTTGAGGGATTTTTTTCGGTCGCGGCGCGGTTAAGAGCGGGTGTTCGGCCGCCGCGCAGCGCCCTGCGGTGGGTGCGCCGTATAAGGACATGATCGCGGCGCTGGAAATGTGTTCCAAATAAGGCGCCTGGCTGCTTTTAACCTTTTGAAAATAATAAATTAAATTACAGAAAGTGATGCTTGTTTGCCACACGTGCAGCCGGGTGTCTGAAGTGCAGGAACGCCTCCCAGATGCCGTCGTTTCCTTCTCCGTTCCGGACATGAACCGGAGCGTAGAGTTATAAAACGAAGGAAACCTCCCATGTTGAAGACCATGCTTATTGGCACCGCTGCAGCAGGTGCAATGATCGCCGCAGCCGGATCCGCTTCGGCACAAGCCTACTCCGAGGACCAGGGCTTCTATCTGCAAGGTGGCTATAGCTATCTCGACATCCAGCCGGATGGTGCCGATAGCGGCGTCGATACCGATGCCATCACGGCGCGGGCCGGTTATCAGTTCAATGACTGGTTCAGCCTTGAGTCCGACATCACCACCGGGATCGATGACGGTGAGTTCGACTATAATGTCGATGAGGACGAGTTCGATCTCGACGACAATAATGACGGCGACTTCAACGACCTGATCGCCGGGTCGGGCGATATCGGTCTCAACTATCTCGTCGGCATCTATGGCAAGGCTGAAGTACCGGTCACCGAACGCCTCGATGCGTTTGGCCGCGCGGGCTATGCCTTCATCGACCTTGATGCCGAAGTCCAGACGCCGGGCGGCACGGCGCTCGCCACGATCGAGGACTCAGAAGACGGCGCAGCGCTTGGCGGCGGTCTCGAATACGCCCTGACCGACAACTGGAACCTGCGTGGTGAATATACCTGGTATGGCTTCGGCAATACCGACACCCATGCGGCGATGTTCTCGGCTGGCTACAAGTTCTAGTCCGCTGCGATTGCCATAAAGGCAGGAAGCGCCGGCACCCTTTAGGTGCCGGCGTTTTCGTGTGCGCTAGAGAAAGCCGGCGGCGCGGGCGAGGTAGACGAGGCCGATACCCGTTACCAGCCAGCGCATCCAGCGTTTGAAGTTCACGTCGCTCATCTGCTCCAGAACGAGGCCCCCAAGCCACGTGCCGCTCATCGAAAGGGGGATGGCGAGGGCGAAAAGCCAGAGCGGCGGTATGTCGATGTTGCCGGTGGCGGCAAGAACAGGGAGGCTCCAGAAGGCAATCTTTACGAGGTGGGCCAGCACCTGGGTGACCGCTTTCGTGCCCACAATGGTTTGCCGCGTCATATCAGTGCGCACAAAGAACAGATCGAGCAGCGGGCCTGCGACCCCGGCCAGCGTATTCAGTGCCTGCACGATGAAGCCGGCGACCTCGGCCTGGCCGCGCTTCTGGATGTCGAGATCCACAACGGTGCGCGGGACCCAGACCATGAGAGGGGTGAGGCCCAGAAGCAGGTAGACGATGGTCTTGGCCGGGCGCCACGCAAGCAGAACAAGAAGAAGCACGGCGCCGAAGGACCCGGCCGCGTAGCGCGCGAAGATGGTCCAGTCGATATGGCCGCGCAGCAGCCAGGCGCGCCAGCCATTCGAGACCATCTGTATGGCCCCGTGCACGATCATGGCACTCGCCACGGGCAGGATCGCGGTGAGCACGCCCATGAGAATGAGCCCGCCCGCCATACCGAAGATACCGGAGATGAAAGCTGTCACCAGCGTGGCAAAAAGAATGATGAGAGCGCTGACCCAGCTCATGTTTGCGGGCTTAGGCCGATTGTCCGCTTTTCGCCAGCCTTTTGCTTGGCCGGCCCTTCCCTACAAGGGCGCGGTCGCCTAGGGCCATTACATGGCAGACGATAGCGACCCGCCGAAAACAAACGGCCCATGGACGGTGCGCAGCACGGACGTTTCCTATGAGAATCCGTGGATCCGGGTTGAAACGAGTGCGGTCACCCATCCAGACGGCAGTGACGGCATCTATGGCGTCGTGCGTTATGCCAATCGTGCGATAGGCGTGCTGCCCATCGACGACACAGGCCACACCTGGCTCGTCGGGCAGCACCGGTTTCCATTTGACGCCTATAGCTGGGAACTGCCTGAAGGCGGCGGGCCGATGGCGGACGCGCCGCTGGATGCGGCGAGGCGGGAACTGGCGGAAGAGACCGGCCTTACTGCAGAGAACTGGCATGAAGTCGGGCGCTGGCACCTCTCAAATTCGGTGAGTGACGAGAAGGCCATTGGCTATATCGCCTGGGGGCTGACCGAAGGCGAAGCGCGTCCTGAGCCCTCTGAAGAGCTGTCGGTCCGGCGGGTATCCTTCACGAAGCTGGTGACGATGTGTCTTGAAGGAGAGATTAGTGACGGGTTCACGCACCTCATCGTGTTCGCGGCGCTGGCGCGGGCGCAAAGGGGCGAGCTTCCCGATGTTGTGGCCCGGCTGCTGGAGGCCTAGACTGAAGGCCAGCTGCGTGCATCCAGCTTTCCAAACGAAGGCCCCTGCCGTGGTAAGGGCAAGGGCCTTCTATCCTGTCCAGGATGTCTCGTGTGTGAGTGAGATTAATCCCGGGACCAGGAATAATGATAGGTGTTGGCGCGGTTCTCAGCGAACCGGGTCTTTTCCCGTTCAGTCAGCCGAGGGTTGTCTTCGACGAAACTGACAACGTCCGCATCCTGCAGGCGGCTGTGAGGGCCGCTTACGCAGAGCGCGCGATAGGTCTCGCCTTTCCCGCTGGTGAAGCTGATGAGGGTGGGGGTGGTGAGGTCCGGCTCACGCTCCTCACACTGGTCGGCCATTTCCTCGATGATGTCGCCGGCAAGTTCGAGGTCTTCCTCAAGGTTGTTCTCGAACGCCGCTTCGATGCGCAACTCCATCTGCTCCGCAAGCGCTTCCATACGGGCTGCGCGCGATTCCACTTGCGCCTCGATCCGTTCCTCAAGGGCGTCTTGCATGGCGTCGGCGCGATCTTCTGCATGGTCGACGAGAGCCTCAATCTCGTCCATCTGCAGGCTGAAGGAGCCTTCGCCGACTTTCGAGAGATTGATTTCGTGACCCGGAATGATGAGCTTGACGCCGCTGTCCGTCTCCACGGTTTGGATGCCGAACTTTTCGAGGTCCGAGGCGGTCAGGTCGAGATCGAGCGTCAGACCGCTGAGGTCGATGACCCCATTCATGTCACCGAGGTCTTCCAGGGCGCTCAGCTGGCCGAGCACGTGGAGGCCTTCCAGTTCTTTCATCTCCTCAAACTCGCCCATGCCGCTCATTTCCAGAGACAGTTTCTCAATCTCTTCCTCCAGGTCCGAGAGGTCGAGTGAATCGAGCTTTTCAAGGCGCGGCTCCAGCTTCTCAAACGGATCGCTGAGCACGACGAACTGGCGCTCCGTCTCATCGTCACTGTAGCTGGTGGTATGGCTGTAGCTATAGCTGTGGGAACTGCTCTCTGTGTGCCGGGCGCCGCCAGCGAGTTCCTCTTCGGAGGTTTGCAGGGGCGCGGCCGAGGCTGCGCAGGAGGCGGTGACGACAATTGCGGCGGAGCCGAGCGTGATGGCCAGTGTCGAGCCGAGCAGACGGCGGCGGAGCGTAGGGGCGGAGTTCTGCATCAGTATCAGTCTTTCTTTTATCGGATGCGTCAGGGTGAGATTGGCGCCGCGAAAGGCGCCATCGGCCGGACCCGCAAGGCGCGCTGCCTTGACGAGGGTCTGGCCATAGGAGAACGCCGATGATGTTCCCGCCCGAAGCACATCGGCGTCACAGGCTGCCTCCTGATCCACGCGGAAAGCCCGCATGGCGAGGTGAGCCAGTGGGTTGAACCACTGCAGGGCCAGCACAAGCTGGGCGGCCTGCAGGGCAAGGAGGTCATTGCGCTTTACGTGCATGAGCTCGTGGGTGAGCGCGTCGCGCCGTTCGCGCGGTGTGTAGTCATCTTCAAACCATGCCGGCAGAAGGATGATGGGTCTGGCGAGGCCGGTGACCAGAGGGCTGCCGCTGAGGAGACTGGTCCGCACATCGAAAGCGCGTCTCACACCTAGCTCGCCAGCGATCTGATCTGCGAGCGAGGTGACCTCATGCGAAGCTGCATCGGAATCGCCAGCAATCAGGCGGTGAAAGACGGTCTGCCTGCGCCAGGCGACGCCCAGCATGAGCAGCATCCCGGCAATCCAGACGGGGAGGATAATGTGAGGGAGCACGCCGGTAACCGCATCGAGCAGGCCAGGATCTGCGAGGTCCGGCTGCGCTGGTGAGACTGGCACTGCAGGCGGCGCGGGCGGAACCTCCGCAATCTGCGCGCTATGGACTGAGCTGGCGGTCTGGAGAGAGACGGCCTCGGCAGGGTGCTGCAGCTCCATGACTGTGGGTGCGGTTGCTGCGGGCTCCTTTGGGGCCAGCAGGCCGAAGAGCGACCAGTTGGAAGGCAGCGGAGGCATGAAAAGGCGGGCGACAGGCGCAAGCCAGAGTGCGTAGGCGGCTTTCGCACCGAACTGGCGGGCGAATGGCCGGCGCACGATCAGGACAAGGCCAAAAAGCACCCCGACGGCCAGACTGGTCTGGAGACTGGTGAGGATCAGTGGGTGAAAATCGTTAAGAACGCTCATTTCTTCAGCTCCCCCAGAAGCGCTTCAAGTTCGGCGATATCTTCTTCGCTAAGGCCCTTGCCATCAGCCAGATGTGCTACGAGCGGGGCCGCACGCCCGCCAAACATTCGGTCCACGAACTGGCGCGCCTCCTTGCGGCGGTAGTCCCCTCGCTTGACCAGCGGCCGGTAGAGATACCGGCGGCCTTCCGCCTCGGTCTCAAGCGCACCTTTTTCAACCAGACGGCCAAGCATCGTCTTGATGGTGCGGATATTCCAGCTCTTGTCCGAAGCCAGGACTTCCGCGATCTCGCTCGCGCCGAGTCCGGGCTGTTCCCAAAGCACATTCATGATTTCCAGTTCGGCAGGTGCGATCTGCATGGCGCGGCCTCTTTTGACTACGAGTGTAGTCGATAGATTCGATTACAGCTGTGGTCAATGGGGAAGTTGTAAAAATTCAAACGTCGTTATCCCGGGGCGCTGGGAGTGGTGGCAAGCTTTTCCAGGGAAGATAAAATTGGCTGCGCAGTATTCGTTTCTGCCGGGTGACGGCGCTTGCGAAGCACCCTATGGTCCCGCCATGTCAGACAATGAAGTCCTTGATAAAACGGATGAGCCAATAGTCGGCGCAAAAGAGATCGGCGCGCTGGCGCACCTCTATCGCGCCGAAGTCTACCGTTCCACCATTTGGCGCCAGCGTCTCGACATGACGACGAACTGGGCTGTGGTGTCCACCGGCATCGCGCTCTCCGTCAGTTTTGCCAGCGCCACCGCATCTCCGCTTCCCATTGTGCTAGTGGGAATGCTGACGGTCATGTTCCTCTTCCTGGAGGCCCGGCGGTATCGCTATTTCATGGTGTGGAAGTTCCGCGCGCGTCTTCTTGAGATGGCGGTGATGGTGCCGATCCTGCGGGGGCAGGGGGCGCAGATCCCGCAGGACAGGGGAACGGCGCTGTCTGACGACTATATTCATCCGCGCCATCGTATCTCGTCCTTCCGGGCGATGGGCCAGCGGTTGCGCCGCAACTATCTCTGGATATTCATTATCCAGTATGCGGCCTATCTCGCAAAAATCTGGATTCATCCGATTGAGGCGAGCTCCATCCAGCAGGCCCTGGAGCGCGCACATATCGGGGCGATTCCAGGCTGGCTTGCCGTCATTATGGGCACGCTTCTGCTTATCGCCTTTATCACCCTGACCCTCTGGGCGTGGGCGTTTCAGCGCGCCGACAAGACGCGGATGGCCGATTATCTCGATTCCGAGGCAGACGGCGTCTAGGCGGGATATTTTGCGCTGCAGCACAATTCGGGTTGCGCTTTGCCTGCGATCGCTTATCTGAGCACCCAGACGCCTCAGGCATCGATCATGAGACCGGACGGCCAGTCGGCCCCGGTCGCGCGACTTTCCTAAACCGATCGTTGCCTGACGAATTCAAGCCCTGATCAGCGCTCAACACATACCTCGAGCAGGATGCGCCTGCCCGTGGACACGTTTTAGCGCCTGCCTGCAGCCTTTGAAGGGTGCGGGCCGGGCAGATATTGAAAAGAGACATTCTTGACCGATTTCAAAGACCTCGGCCTTGCCGATCCCCTTCTTCGTGCCCTTTCGGCCGAAGGCTACACCGCCCCCACACCAATCCAGGCGCAGGTCATCCCTGCCATGATGGAAGGCCGGGACGTACTCGGTACCGCCCAGACGGGAACCGGCAAGACGGCGGCATTTGTGCTGCCCGTCCTGCATCGCCTCGCCAGCATGGGAACACGTCCGTCGCCGAAAACTTGCCGCGCGCTCATCCTGGCGCCGACAAGAGAGCTTGCGGCGCAGATCGAGGAGAGCGTGCGCACCTATGGCAAGCATTCCCACCTTTCGCAGACTGTGGTTGTTGGCGGATTGAAAATCTCCAAACAGATCCGCGCCCTCGAAAAAGGGGTCGATATTCTTGTCGCCACCCCGGGCCGCCTTCTGGACCTCAAGGCGCAGAATGCCGTTCGTTTCGACGATGTGCAGACAGTCGTCCTCGATGAGGCCGACCACATGATGGACATGGGCTTCCTGCCGCAGATCCGGAAAGTGCTGCAGCAGCTGCCCAAGACGCGCCAGACGGCACTGCTCTCAGCCACCATGCCGAAGGATATCCGCGCGCTGGCCGACCAGTTCCTGAAGGATCCGGTCAATGTTGCGGTGGCGCAGGTTTCCACACCGGTAGAGCGGATCGACCAGACGGTTCGATTTGTGCCGCATACGCAAAAGCGCGATGTGCTGACCGATATCCTGCGCGCCAAAGCGGTCGACAGCGCTATCGTTTTCACCCGTACCAAACGCGGGGCTGACCGTGTCGCCCGGCATCTGGAACAGGCCGGGCTCGCCTCGGCGGCCATCCATGGCAATAAGAGCCAGAACCAGCGCACCAAGGCGCTCGACGCCTTCAAGGCGCGCAAGCTTACCGTCCTGGTGGCAACGGATATCGCCGCACGTGGGATCGATATCGATCAGGTCAGCCATGTTGTGAACTATGAACTGCCTAATGTGCCGGAATCCTATGTCCACCGGATCGGCCGGACGGCCCGGGCCGGCGAGAGCGGGACGGCAATCACGCTTTGCGATGGTGAGGAGCGCAAGCTGCTACGCGATATCGAGAAGCTGATCGGCACAAAGATTCCGGTTGAGGGTGTGCAGCCTGAAGCGCCGGACAGCAGTGACGGCGAAAAGGGACGCAACTTTGATCCCGTCAAGGGCGCGGATCGCAAGCGTAAGCCGCGTTCGCGCAACCGGAATCGCAATCGCAGTGGCGGGGGCGGCGGTCAGCAGCGCCAGCAGCAACGCAGCGCCGGCTCTTGACCGCGCGGCGCTTTTGACATTTAACCCGCCGCTTCAGGACGGGATGGTGTGGCGCCGCCGTTGAAATCGTGAAGCTCGCAAGGGACGCTTCACCGGCCCACGTCGAAAAAGGAAGACTAGCATGTCACGTCGTCACTCGGCGAAGTACAAGATCGACCGCCGCGTCGGTGAAAATATCTGGGGCCGCCCCAAATCACCCGTCAACAAGCGTCCGACCAAGCCCGGTCAGCACGGCCAGGGCCGCCGTCAGAAGACGTCTGACTATGGCCTTCAGCTCATGGCGAAGCAGAAGCTGAAGTTCCACTATGGCGACATTACCGAAAAGCAGTTCCGCCGCACCTATGATGAGGCCAACCGCCTCAAGGGCAACACGGCAGAGAACCTGATCGGTCTGCTTGAGACCCGTCTCGACGCGTTCGTCTACCGTTCGAAATTCGTGCCGACCATTTTTGCGGCCCGCCAGTTCGTCAATCACGGCCACGTGAAAGTGAATGGCGTGAAAACCAATGTCGGCTCCTACCGTCTGAAAGCCGGCGATGTCGTTGAGATTCGCGAAAAGTCCCGCAACATCGCGCTCGTTCTGGAAGCCCTGGGTTCGCCCGAGCGTGACATTCCAGAATATATCGAGGTCGACCCGAAGGCCATGACGGCGACGCTGGTACGCGTGCCGGAACTGGTCGACGTGCCTTACCCGGTCAAGATGGAACCGGCGCAGGTGGTCGAGTTCTATTCGTCCTAAGCCTTTCTGGCACTTGAAGTTTCGATCAAGCCGCGCTCCTCTGGGCGCGGCTTTTTCTTTGCCTGTCCCCCCAAGGAGCCCCCGATGAGTACAGTTGAAATCGACGATGTTCGCGCCCGCTTCCTGGCCGCACCGGGCGACGCGTTTGACCTGTCCTCACGCGATAGCGATGACCGGGAGCTTTTTCCGGACAAGAAGCATGCACGAAAATCCCTGAAGACCGACGCTGCGGCCATCGATGAGCTTCAGGATCTTCTCTATGCGACCCAGGAGCGCGCGCTCCTTATCGTCCTTCAAGGCATGGATACGGCAGGCAAGAGCGGCGTCATCCGCCACGTCTTCGCTGAGACCTCACCGCTTGGCATGAAGGTGAAAGCCTTCAAGGCGCCCAGCAAGGACGAGCTGGCGCGTGATTACCTCTGGCGGGTGCATGAGGCGGTGCCGCCAAAGGGTTTCATCGGTATTTTCGACCGCTCGCACTATGAGGACGTGCTTGTTGCAAAGGTGCGAGAGCTGGCGCCAGCAGATATGGTTGAACAGCGCTATGAACAGATCAACCAGTTCGAAAAGCTGCTGACCGAGAACGGAGTCACCATCCTCAAATTCATGCTCCACCTTGGCCACGAAGAACAGGGGGAGCGTCTGAAGGAACGTATCACCGAGCCGCACAAACGCTGGAAGTTCAATCCCGGGGACCTCGATGACCGCAAGCTCTGGCCGGGATTCATGGCCGCCTATGAGACGATGGTGAACCGCTGCTCAACGCCCTGGGCACCGTGGTATGTCATTCCGGCCGACAGCCGGACGCGCCGCAACGCAGCCATTGCGAGGATCGTGCGTGGTGCGCTTGAAGACATGAAGCTCGACTGGCCGAATCCTGACCTCCGGCTTGAGGATTATGATTTCAGCTAAGCGGGCATGAAGAGGGCCCGCACATCGCTGTGCAGGCCCCTTGGGATTTTGCTACGGCAAGTAACCTAGCCGGTGACGCGAACCGAGCCGCCGCTCGATTTGTCGGTCGTCACATTGGCTGGCGCGCCCTTTACCCGCACGCTGCCGCCGCTGGACGCCTCAGCATCCACGCGGTCAGAGGCATGCGCGCGAATTGAGGCGCCGGAGGAGACGTCCGCCTCCAGCGCATTACAGATGAAATCGCTTGCGGCGATGCTCGATCCGGAGGAGGCATCCGCGACCATCGTGTCACAGGTGCCTTCAAGCTCCATCCGGGAGCCGGAGGAGGCGCTGGTGGTGACTTTGCCGGCGACGATGCCGCCAATTGTCATCTCTGCGCCCGACGACACATCGAGTGTGAGACCATTGCTACTGAGGCCGTTGCCGGTGACCCGTGAGCCGGAAGACGCTTCAATCTCTGACAGGCGCTCTGTGCCGACTGACACGGAATAGGAGTCACGCTGGCCGCGCCCCCAACCCATGCGGCGCGGGCGTTTCAGGGTGAGCGTGCCATTCTTCGACTCAACGATGATGTCATCGAAGTCCCCATCCTCATTCTCGACAATCACTGAGGTCGAGACACCCGTCTCGAAAGTGACTTCGATGCCGGCCGACACGTCGATCGCATCGAAGTCTGCGACGTCATAGGTGCGGGTTTCGCCAGCGGCGGGCAGGACCAGTACGGTGCCGAGGACCAGGGTGGCAAGGGCAAGGCGCGGGGACATGGGCAAGTTCCTTCTTTTGTTTCTATCCAGTCAAAATATCGCTTGACTTCGGTTTATCGAAAATCAATACGATTGTTTATCGTAAGTCAATAAGGAATTTTTCGATGACCAAGACATTCGCGAAACCTGCCATCGTGGCGGGCCTGGCTGGCGCCTTCCTTCTTGCCGGCTGCGTTATCGTCGATGCAGATGAGCATATGCGCGCCGAATGGGATGACGATCATGCCTATGGGGAGCTGATGGGGGTGGATGTGAACGCCAGCGCCATTACCGCCCGGGTCACGTCAAATGGCTGCACCACGAAGGAATTCGTCGCCGCCGATGTCGACAAGACGGGCAGCAATCGCTTCGCCGTCGGCTTCTATCGCGCGCGCCAGGACTATTGCGAAGCCTATATGCCGGATGGCGTTGAGCTGAGCTGGACCTTCGCCGAGCTTGGCATTCCGGACGGCGCTGAAGTGCGTATCCGGAATGAGGTCAGCAACTAGGCTGGCTCAGCGTAGAGGTCGTATTTGTCGGCGTCGGTGATCCGGGCGCTGACGATGTCGCCGGGTTTGAGGTGGAGCGCATTGTCCAGATAGACCATGCCATCGACCTCAGGCGCATCGGCCTTGGTGCGGGCGAACATCTCGCCGTCAGCTTCGCCCGGCCCGTCGATGATGACATCCTGCACGGTGCCGACCTGCGCTTCGGCCCTCTCGGCAGAAATGGCGGCCTGCACCGCCATGAAACGGTGCCAGCGCTCTTCCTTGACCTCTTCGGGCACATGGCCCGGAAGATCGCGGCTCTCGGCGTGCTGGACGTTTTCGTATTTGAAGCAGCCCGCGCGGTCGATCTTCGCCTCACGGATGAAGTCGAGCAGGATCTCGAAATCCTCGTCGGTCTCTCCCGGAAAGCCGACGATGAAGGTTGAGCGGATCGTCATGCCCGGCACGTCGCGGCGCCATTGCTGGATACGCTCCAGCACCCGGTCCTGCTTGGCGGGCCGTTTCATGGCTTTCAGCACATTGGCCGAGGCATGCTGGAAGGGGATGTCCAGATAGGGAAGGATCGTCCCATCAGCCATGAGCGGGATGACCTTGTCGACATGAGGATAGGGGTAAACATAGTGCATCCGCACCCATGCGCCGAGTGATCCGAGGCCGCGCGCCAGATCGAGGAAACGCGTCTCATATTCCTCGCCTTTCCACGTCTGCGGGGCGTACTTCACGTCGAGACCATAGGCTGACGTGTCCTGACTGATCACAAGAAGCTCGTTCACGCCTGCACGCACAAGCTGTTCAGCTTCGGTCAGGACATGGTGGATCGGGCGCGAGACGAGATCGCCGCGCAACTTCGGAATGATGCAGAAGCTGCAGCGATTGTTACAGCCCTCGGAGATCTTCAGATAGGAGTAGTGGCGCGGGGTGAGCTTGAGGCCGGTTTCCGGCACGAGGTCCGTGAAAGCGTTTGCCGGCGGTGTCAGATGCGTATGAACCGCGTCCATCACCTGCTCATACTGATGAGGGCCGGTCACGGCGAGGACCTTGGGGTGCGCCTTCTGGATGACCTCCGGCTCGGCGCCGAGGCAGCCGGTCACGATGACCTTGCCGTTCGCCTCGATGGCTTCACCGATGGCCTCAAGGCTCTCATCGCGCGCACTGTCCAGGAAGCCGCACGTATTCACCAGGACAAGGTCCGCGCCCGCATAGTCCGGCGAGATCGCATAGCCCTCAGCGCGCAGGCGCGTGATAATGCGCTCTGAATCGACCAGCGCCTTCGGGCAGCCCAGCGAGACGATCCCCACTTTTGGCTGGGTCTTCACGGTCGCTTTCGGCGGATTTTCCACAAGTGTACTCATGGGGCGCGCGTTTATCAGCGCTGACGCTTCAAGGAAAGCGGATAGGGCGGTCCTGCCGCTTTGAGCTGCAGCCCAGGTCCCATAGGGTGCGGCTAGTCAGCCCTCTCCTCCAGAAACGCCGTCAGCTCGTCCTTCCAGATGGCAGCCGCCGTGTGCGTGCCGTGGCCGCGGGTGTCTTCGCTGGCCGGGATGAGGACAAAGCGGGCGTTTGGCATCTTCTCAGCGAGAGCTTCCGGATCGCCGAGGCCCGGCGGGTTGATGAAGTCGTCGGCTGAATTGATCCAGAGGACTGGCACTTCGATCTCTGACAGGTGCGGGGCAGGATTGTAAGTGCGCGAGGCGTCGAACTGGTAGATCGTATCGTTGGGGTCGACGGCGCGGGCCTTCAGACTCCCCTGTGCTGTATGAAAGGCTTCGATAGCTGCCTCGCGCGTGGGTGCTTCAGCCTGCAGGCGATAGGGGTTGGAGCCTGCGAGGATCAGAACGTCGGCATAGATCTTTTGCCCGGTCTCAAGCTCTGACGCGTCTTCGTAATGGCCGTCGTCATAGTCCGGATCATTCTGGAAGCCTTCGATGATCATCTGCCGGAACATGCGGTTGCGCCCGGCAATCTCTATGGCGTTGCAGGCGAGCGGAACAAAACGCTCCACGAAGCCCGGATAGGTGTGCCCCCAGACGAAGCTGTGCATACAGCCCATGGAGGTGCCGATGATCATGTCGAGGCTTTCGACGCCGGCGTCCTCCGTCAGCATCCGGTACTGGGCGCGCACCATGTCGTCATAGTCGTAACGTGGGAAATCGAGCCGCATCCCGTCGCTTGGCTTGGAGCTATCGCCATGGCCGAGATTGTCCGGGGAGATGATATAGGTCTCCGCCAGGTCGAGCGGCTGGCCGGGGCCGAACAGTTCATCACCAAACATCGGACGCAGCAGGGACGTGCCGCTGCCGCCTGTGCCGTGGAGCAGCATGACGGCATTGGTGATGTAGCCCTCCTCATCCCGCTGCGGCGTCCCGAGCGTGTAATAGCTCATCGTGATGGAGGGGAGGGTTTCACCGGTATCGAACTCAAAGTCCTCAATCTCTACCGAATGTTTCCCGGCTTTCGCGGCCCAGTCTTCGGCCAATGCGGGGTTTGCACCCATCAGGATCAGTCCGAGGGCCAGGGTGGAAAATAGTCGCATCAGGCGCGCCTCCTGTTGATACCGCAAGCGAGAGTAGACGTGTTGGTGACGAGATCAACTGGAGCAGACGCCGGTCTGGGAAGGATGCCCTGTGACGGCGGGCTGCGCGTCTGGATTGCCGGCGCGTATGAGCAGGAGGGCAAGGAGTCCGAGACCGGCCATGGCGGCCCCTGCCAGGGCCACGGCAGGCAGGCCCAGCCCGAGTGCGATCACGCCGCCGCCAAGACCGGCCCCGATCGCGTTGCCGAGATTGAAGGCGCCGATATTTATGGCCGATGCGAGGTTCGGGGCCTCCTGCGCGGCTTGCATTACCCGCACCTGAAGGGGCGGTACCAAGGCGAAGCTGGCGACTCCCCATGCAAAGATCAGGAGCGCAGAAGGAACAGGATAGGCCATCAGAAATGCGAAGGCGATCAGGATCAGGGTCAGACCCGTCAGGGTGGCGATCAGGGTCCGGTCGACCGATTTGTCAGCGAAGTAACCTCCAAGCCAGTTGCCGACTGTCAGGCCCAGCCCGTAGGTCATAAGCATGGCCGTAACGAATTCGACGTCCGCGCCGGTCTCTGTCTGCAGGATCGGTGTGATATAGGTGAAAACCGTGAACATGGCGCTTGAGCCCAGCACGGTGAGACCAAGGGCGCCAAGCACAGATCTACGTCCAAGCGCCCGTACTTCGCCCATTGCACTGCCGCGCTTCGGCGGAGGATTGTTCGGCAAGGTGGCAACAAGCGCGAGCATTGTCGCCAGGCCGAGGCCTGAAATGCCCCAGAAAGACGCGCGCCAGCCCAGCTGATCGCCCATCCATGTTGCCACCGGCACGCCGACCACATTTGCGATGGTCAGTCCCATGAACATCGCGGCAACGGCGCTGGCACCTTTCTCCTTTGGTACGAGACTCATCGCGACAATGGAGCCAACGCCAAAGAAGGCCCCATGATTGAGCGATGTGATCAGCCGCGCGGCAAGCAGCATCTCGTAGGACGTGGCAAGCGCAGCAATGAGATTGCCAAAGGTGAAGATTGCCGTGAGGCCAATGAGCAATGTCCTTCGCCGCATCTTTCCGGTTGTCAGCGTCATCAAGGGAGCGCCAAGCACGACTCCGATGGCGTAGGCACTGATCAGCAGCCCGGCTGTCGGAATGGAAACGCCAAGGTCTGCTGCTATCAGGGGCAAGAGGCCCATGGGCGCGAACTCAGTCACGCCGATTCCGAAGGCGCCGGTCGCGAGCGCCAGCAAGGGAGGGTTGGTTTTCATGATCTTGTCCCGTTTTACACGAGCGGTGGGTTCAGGCGGGCAAATCCCTCCTGATAGCGATAGGGCGCGTGCGGGTAGGGTGGCAGCCGGTCACTTGCGGCATCGAGTCTGGCGACCTGGTCGTCGGAAAGGCACCAGCCAACGGCGCCGAGATTCTGGCGCAGTTGCTCCTCATTGCGCGCGCCCATGATGACTGAAGAGACAGTCGGACGCTGGAGCAGCCAGTTCAATGCGATCTGCGGTATTGTCTTTCCGGTCTCCTCTGCGACCGCGTCGAGCACATCGATAATCTTGTAGAGGTGCTCGTCTTCCACTGGAGGCGCAAACTGTTCGGTATCATGGAGGCGGCTTCCTTCCGGCAACGGCATGCCCCGGCGGACCTTGCCGGTCAGCCGGCCCCAGCCAAGCGGGCTCCAGACAAGAGCGCCAACGCCCTGGTCGGCTGCCAGCGGCATCAGATCGGCTTCATAGTCCCGCCCGACAAGGGAGTAATAGACCTGGTGGGCCACAAAGCGCGGCCAGCCATATCTGTCGGCGCAGGAGAGGGCTTTCATCAGCTGCCAGCCGGGATAATTCGAGACGCCGACATGGCGCACCTTTCCGGAGTCTACCAGCGTATCGAGCGTCGACAGCAGCTCCTCAGGTGGCGTGAAAGCATCGAAGGCGTGAAGCTGCAGGATGTCGATATAGTCCGTGCCGAGCCGGCGCAGGGAGGCCTCGACCGCCCGGATGAGCCGGCCACGCGATACACCCCAGCTTCCGGGGCCGTCGCCAAGCGGCAGGCCGGTTTTCGTCGAGATCAGAACGGCGTCCCGCCGCCCCTCAATCGCTGCGCCGAGAACTTCTTCGGAGGCGCCGTCCGAATAGACATCAGCCGTGTCGAACAAATTGACGCCCGCCTCAAGGCAGATGTCGATGAGCCGGCGTGCCTGCTTGGCATCGCTCGTGCCCCAGGCGCCGAACAGCGGCCCAGTCCCCCCGAAGGTGCCGGTTCCAAAGCTCAGCGCTGGCACTTTTAGCCCCGACCGGCCCAGTTGACGGTATTCCATTGCGATCTCCTTTAATTTGCGGCAGACGCACAAATAAGGGAGCCCGCCCCGGCTTTTAGGGGCGCGTTCGGCAGAGGAGTTTTGCGTTGGTTGCAAAAGTGGAGTTGTCAGCGGATCGTGCTCGCGCACTTGAGATATTTTCCGCTGTGGCCTGCGAAGGCAGCTTCTCTGCCGCCGGCAGGCAGTTGTGTTTGTCCGCATCTGCGGTCAGCCGAGCCGTCGACCGGATTGAGGAGCGGCTTGGCGTCCGTCTGTTGCTGCGCTCTACCCGGAAGCTCACCTTGACCGCTGAAGGGGGCTCCTATCTCGCGGCAGCGCGCCGGATTCTGGCAGACCTTGATGACGCCGAGCAGGCGATTGCCGACCAGGGCGCGCCCCGGGGGCGTTTGCGGGTCAGTGCGGCCCTGTCCCATGGCCGTCTCTGTATCGTTCCGCTACTCGGCCTTTTTGCTGAGCGCTATCCGCATATCCTTGTCGATATCGGCCTGACCGATGCGATTGTGGATGTCGCGGCCGGACAGGCGGACGTGGCGATCCGGTTTGGTCCGCTGGCCGACAGTCCGCTCATGGCCCGCAAGCTTGGAGAAAGTGGGCGTGTGATTGTTGCCTCGCCGGAATATCTGAAGAGATTTGGCACGCCGCAAACGCCGGAGGATCTGCACGATCACAACTGTCTCAACTTCAATTTCCGCCGGGCTGAACCTGTCTGGCCCTTCTGCCGGCAGGGTGAGAATTATGCCATGAATGTCAGCGGAAATATTGAGGCGAATAATGGTGAGACGCTGGGGCAGCTTGCAGCCGCGGGCGTCGGTATTGCCCGGGTAGGCGCATTCAGCGTCGCTGCCGAAATTGAACAGGGGCGCCTGGTACCACTTCTGGAAAGTTACAATCCCCAGGACACTGAGGAGATCCACGCTGTCTTCGCGGGCGGGGCGAATATGCCCGCTCGCGCCAGAGTGTTTGTCGATTTTCTAGCAGAAATGCTGTGACCTTGTCTTCAGGCCGCTTCCATCTCGATGCCCTTCTCGGACATGAACTCTTTGAGTTCGCCGCTCTCGAACATCTCCTTGATGATGTCGCAGCCGCCGACAAACTCGCCCTTGACGTAGAGCTGCGGAATGGTCGGCCAGTCGGAGTAGACCTTGATGCCCTCGCGGATCGCCTGATCCTCAAGCACATTGGTGGCCACATATTCGACGCCGAGATAGTCGAGCACCTGAACGACAACGGACGAGAAGCCGCACTGCGGGAAGGTAGGTGTGCCCTTCATGAACAGCACCACGTCATTGCTTTTTACGGCCTCGTCGATGGCTTTCTGGACGTCGTCGCTCATTCTCGTCTCCAATCGGAAATGTCCGGTATCTGACCGCGAATGTGTGGCGAAATAGGCCGGGCTTCAAGGCCCGCCGCTGCCGCAGCCTTCGGACCCTTCGTCCAACAGACGCTGGAGCTGGACTGTCAGTCCTTCTTCTCTTTCATGATCTGTTCGCGGGCGACGGAGAGAAGTTCGGCCATGTGTTCGCGGATGCGCGCGTCGGAGCGGTCGACGCCCTTGGCGTCGAAATCACTGCGCACCTTGCGGAAGACATCCTCATCGCCCGGCTCTTCGAGGTCCGACATCACCACCGACTTTGCATAGGTTTCAGCTTCGGTGCCCGACAGGTTCATCAGGTCGGCCGCCCACAGGCCAAGCAGCTTGTTGCGCCGGTTCATGACCTTGAACTGAAGGGCGCTGTCATGCGCGTATTTGGCTTCTTCTGCGCGCTCGCGATCCTCGAATGTGCTCATGAAAAGCCCTCCTCTTGACTGGGCGTGACTGGCTCTGGCGGCGGTATAGATTGCCTGGGGGGCGGTGCGCAAGCGGCGAGAGCGGCCACCACCCCCAGCGGCCGCTAGCCGGTTGCTGAATCATCGTTTGTTTCACACGGGCACTCGCGTTATCACTCCGGCCTTGTTCATGGGGGCGCAGGCTGTGGGAGTCCGCGTGCTTTCGCCCCGGTCGTGGAGGACTGGCGATGTCGCGCAGGCGCATGGTTTATGAGGGCAAGGCAAAGATCCTGTACGAAGGACCTGAGCCCGGCACCCTGATCCAGTATTTCAAGGATGATGCCACCGCATTCAATGCGGAGAAGAAAGCCGTTCTCGACGGCAAGGGCGTCCTGAACAATCGCATCAGCGAATTCCTGATGACCCGGCTCGCGGCCGTAGGTATTCCGAACCACTTCATCAAACGGCTCAACATGCGTGAGCAGCTGATCAAGAAGGTGGAGATCATTCCGCTGGAAGTGATCGTGCGCAATGTCGCCGCCGGCACCATGTCCAAACGGCTCGGCATCCCCGAGGGCGAGACGCTGCCGCGGGCCATTGTCGAGTTCTGCTACAAGAAGGACGAGCTGGGCGATCCGCTTGTCTCTGAAGAGCATATCGCTGCCTTTGGCTGGGCGAGCCAGCAGGAGATGGACGATATCATCTCGCTGGCCTTGCGGATCAACGACTTCATGTCGGGCCTGTTTGCGGCCGTTGGCATCCGCCTCATCGACTTCAAGCTGGAATTCGGGCGCCATTTTGAAGGTGACCTCGTGCGCACCATCCTGGCCGATGAGATCAGTCCGGACAGCTGCCGTCTCTGGGATTATGAGACCAATGAGAAGCTGGACAAGGACCGCTTCCGCCGGGACCTTGGCGGCGTAACCGAGGCCTATGCCGAAGTGGCGCGGCGTCTTGGCATCATCAAGGAAAGCGCACAGGGCGGCGACGTCATCGACTTCAGCAATGGTGTGAAGTAGGCAGTCGGCACGTTCCAATCAGGATGCGTATCGGCTAGATGAAACCGACTCGATTTTTCGGAGACCTTTGCCATGAAAGCCATCGTCCATGTCGGCCTGAAACCCGGCGTTCTCGACCCGCAGGGCAAGGCTGTTGCCGATACGCTGGGACGTATGGGCTATGAAGAGGTTCAGGGCGCCCGCATCGGCAAGGTGATAGAACTGGACCTCGACGGCGTCGCAAAGGACAAGGCCGATGCGCGCGTCAAGGAGATGTGCGAGAAGCTGCTCGCCAATACGGTGATCGAATCCTATCGCTACGAACTGGTCGAGTAGGCCTTGCGCCGCTAGTCTTCCCTGAAAGGATAAAGGGAGGACATCATGATCAAGCTTACATTCTGCCTGCACAGGCTGCCGCATCTCAGCCGGGAGGAATTCCAGACCTATTGGCGTGAGAACCATGCCCCGCTGGTCGCGAAGCATGCCAGGACGCTTGGCATTGCCCGCTACGTCCAGGTGCACGCCCTGACACATGACTTCAACGCTGTGATGCGCGACAGCCGCGACGCGCCCGAGATGTATGACGGTATCGCCGAAATCTATTTCGAGAGCTGGGAGGCGCTGTTCGAGGCCGGGCAGAATGAGGGAAATGCCGAGGCGGGGGCCGCCCTTCTGGCGGACGAGCGCAAATTTATCGACTTGCCGCGCTCACCGCTCTGGTTCAATGAGGAGCACGTGATTATTGGATGAGGCACGCTGGATGGCCCGGATCGTGCTTTGGATCTGCTCATGAAACACCGCGCTCTCATATTCGCCACGCTTGCGTTTGCCTTGCCTGCCACAGCAGAAGAAATCTGCCGCTCAATCTCGACAAGCTGGGAAGCGGGCGGCCACAGCTACAACACCCGCATGTGGACCAAGGCCGATGAGGCCGGCTGCAAGATCGTTGAGCACACCATCGATGGAGAAAAGATCGATGGCGTCGACTGTGATTGCGACCTCATTGCCGATGGCTTTGAAGACCGCATTCCGCAGCCTGAGTCCGAGCGCCAGCGCGGTCGGCTGACGGATATTTGCGAAGGGCCGATTGCCATCGAGAAAGCGGCGCCGGTTTCGAAACCGGGTGATCCGATCATAATAGACGGCTAGTCCATTTTTTACGTGTAAGTCTCAGTCCGGCTTGCGGCAGCCATCGACCATTCGGGCACGATTGTTGTTGCTAGGCACGTCCTGCGGCACATAGTGCAGGGCGCAGGCATGTACGGTCGTGCGGTTGAAGGCGTGGTTTTTACGCGCTGCCTCCGCCTCGTCGCGAAGGTCGCTCATCGTCTCACCCGGGGCAAGTTCGACAGTGCCGCACGTCTTCTCCAGCCCCGCCGAGCGGAAACAGTAACGCGCATTGATCGGTTTCTCACAGCCATTCGTATAAGGCCCAATATTGCCTTCGCGTATAAGGCAGTCATTCGCGGTGGCATGCGCGGCAGGATTCGTGAAGCGCGACAGGACATTGGCGCCCACCGTTACGAGCAGGACAATCAGCACAACACGCAGCCAGTTTGGGACCCTTGCCAGCGTTTTCTTCATGCGCATCTTCCCCCTTTTGGCAGGCAGCCCTGTTCTATCCGTTCCGGGCTGGTGTCGACCATGCCGGGCGAAGGCTTCGGTCGCCCCGAAGCAGGCCTGGCGCTTTCGCCTGTCTCTGCACATTCGACGGCTCACGTTCCAATCCGGCGGCTCCTATCAGCATTTTGGGCAAGCAAAGCAGAAAGCGCAAAAAGAAAAACCCCGGCCAGAAGGCCGGGGTTTCGCATACTGGTCAAAAGGCCTCGAGCCTTACGCCATCTTCTTTTCAAGGTTCTCTGCCACAGCTTCCAGGAAGCCTTCCGTGGTCAGCCAGTCCTGATCCGGACCGATGAGAAGCGCGAGGTCTTTCGTCATCTTGCCGCTTTCGACGGTCTCGACGACCACCTGCTCCAGGTCTTCTGCGAACTTGGTGACTTCCGGCGTGTTGTCGAGACGGCCGCGGTGAGCGAGGCCACGTGTCCACGCATAGATCGAAGCGATCGAGTTGGTCGAGGTCGCTTCGCCTTTTTGGTGGTTGCGGTAGTGACGGGTCACCGTGCCGTGAGCGGCTTCGGCTTCAACCGTCTTGCCGTCCGGCGACATGAGAACCGAGGTCATCAGGCCGAGCGAGCCGAAGCCCTGTGCCACGGTGTCGGACTGGACGTCGCCGTCATAGTTCTTACAGGCCCAGACATAGCCGCCGGACCATTTCATTGCGGCTGCGACCATGTCGTCGATCAGGCGGTGCTCATAGGTGCCGCCCCACTCGGCGAAGGCGTCGGCGAACTCATTGTCGAAGACTTCCTGGAACAGGTCCTTGAAGCGGCCATCATAGGCTTTCAGGATCGTGTTCTTGGTCGAGAGATAGACCGGCCACTTGCGTGTCAGGCCGAAATTGAATGAAGCGCGGGCGAAGTCGCGGATCGACTCGTCCAGGTTGTACATGCCCATGGCGATACCGGATGAAGGCGCGTCGAACACTTCGTGCTCGATCACCGTACCGTCCGAACCTTCGAACTTCATGGTCAGCTTGCCCTTGCCGGGGAACTTGAAGTCGGTGGCGCGGTACTGGTCGCCATAAGCGTGACGGCCGATGACGATTGGCTGGGTCCAGCCCGGCACCAGGCGCGGAACATTGGAGATCACGATCGGCTCGCGGAAGACGACGCCGCCAAGGATGTTACGGATCGTGCCGTTCGGCGAACGCCACATCTTCTTGAGGCCGAACTCCTCAACGCGGGCCTCATCCGGCGTGATGGTCGCACATTTGACACCGACACCGTATTCCTTGATCGCATTCGCGGCGTCGACCGTGATCTGGTCATCGGTTTCGTCGCGCGCTTCGATGCCGAGATCGAAGTATTTCAGATCGATATCGAGATAGGGGTGAATGAGCCGGTCCTTGATCATCTGCCAGATGATGCGGGTCATCTCATCGCCATCGAGCTCGACGACGGGATTTTTGACCTTGATCTTTGCCATCGCGTGGAAGTCCTTTCAGTTGCACTGTATCACGGGCGGCTATAGCAGAAGGCTTGGATTGGTCAAAAGCGACATTCGCGCCTGCAACACATGATTGAGGCAGACCCATGAAACTTGCTCCTATTTATCTCGCTGCCGCGCTCTGTGGTGGGGCTCTCCACGCTCCGGCTCTCGCGCAGCCGCAGACGGCTGAGGACACCCCTGTTAGTGCGCGCGTGTCCGTTGGCCCGCTTGATGATGGAAACTGGTTCGTGCGCTACACCTTTGATGCGCCGCAACCCGTCTATGCGCTCGCTCACTCGCTCACGGGCTACCGCTCTGCCACCTGGACGCCGCAGACGGACGGGGTCCGCTTCGGTCGTCTGGACGGCATCGACGTCATTATTGCAGAAGAGCCCGTCAGCGAGATCGAGTTCAGCATCATCCCCCTTACCGGCCAGCTGCCAAATGACCCGACGCCTTTCGTGACATTCGCCGGGGGCGGGATCGCAATCCATGACGCACAGTTCGAACTTGTCGGGTTCAAGGACATGGAGGCTGTCGAGGCCCTCGAAGGTGATATTGCAGCCGCCTCGGCCTCCGTCATCCCCATGGAGATCACTGTGGAAGCGGACGGGCCCATACGGACCAGCGCGGACACCGGGCAAGGCACTCTCAGTGCACCGGTCAAGGACCAGTATATCTATCTCGGAGACGGCGAATTCGAACCGCATGAAGGTTTCAGCATGCTGGCAGACCCTTATCTGCCAGGCTGGCTCGCTTCCAGTTTCCCAGACGCCGTCGAGGGCTTTCTGACAACGCTGGAGACAAATTGGGGAAGAGAACTCGGCGAGGATGTCTCCCTCATTGTGGCCTATAAGGGCGCCCAGGCGCGCGGGCTGTCGCTGGATGGCAATGCGTTGAGCGATCAGGTGATGCTGGAGCTGGGCGGCCAGGGTTTTGCCGAAGCCAATGGCGATGCGCTTGCCTATCTCCACTGGTACACCACGCGGGAACTCGTAGAACTGTTCCAGACGCCTGGCGATGTCAGGCTGGGCGGCCCGGAAACCGCCTGGATCCATGACGGTTTTGCCAATTCCATCGCCTACCAGCTCATCGCCTCCGACATGCAGTCCCGGGATGAATTCCTCTCCTCCGTCTATACCGGGGCATTTGAGGATTGTGTCGCCACGCTCGAAGGCGGCACGCTGGAATCGGCCATTGAGCGTAGGGCGGTCACGGGACCTTATGCCTGCGGCGACTTCATCGCACTGGCAAGCGACGGCTATCTCAGGCAACGCGATATTTTCGGCATCTGGCAGGCCCTGACAGACTGGGCCTCGCGCTCCTCCGACAAGACGATCGACAAGCAGGTCTACTTCACGGCCATGCAGCTTCTGGGCGCGGCACCTGCCCAGCGCGAACGCATCCGCGCCATTGTCGAAGACGAGCTCGACAAGCCTCGCACCGCTCTTCGAGAGCTGCTGGAAGACGCCGGGCTTGAGCCGCAATTCAACGAGAGTGGCCAGCTTCGCGCCCTCGACTGGCCGGACTACGCCGTACAATGAGTGCATCTTTACCCGCAATCATCCTGGCTGAGCCGCAGCTGGGGGAAAATATCGGTGCGGCGGCGCGTGCCATGCTGAATTTCGGTCTGACAGAGCTTCGGATAGCCGCGCCGCGGGATGGCTGGCCCAACCCGGCAGCCGAGCCCATGGCGGCGGGCGCCTTCGAGGCAGGCGTGCAGGTCACGGTCTTCGACAGCGTCGAAGCTGCCTGCGCGGATCTCGGCTATCTTGTCGCCGCCACGGCGCGCCCGCGCGGTATGGAGAAGCCTGTCACGAATGCGGGCGGGGCTGTCGACTGGCTAAAGGCGCAGGCGTCGCGCACGGGTGTCATGTTCGGTAATGAGGCACAGGGGCTGCACAATGATCATGTCGCCCTGTGCGATGCGATCATGACCTATCCGGTCAACAAGGCATTTGCCTCTCTCAACCTGTCGCAGGCTGTGGTCGTTTTCGCCCATGCCTGGGGTGAGGCGGCGGGGCAGGGCGGCCGGTTCGAAGGCACAGATGCCGGCGTCGGCGATGTCGCAAGCCGCGAGGAGCTGGTTGGCATGTTCGAGCATTTTGAGTACGAACTGGAGCGGGCAGGGTATTTCTATCCGCCCGACAAGACGCCGTTGATGACGCGAAATCTGCGAAACGCCTTCATCCGGGGCCAGTGGACAAGCCAGGAAGTGCGTACTTTCAGGGGCGCCGTAAAGGCATTGGCAATTGGCCGCGGAAAGGCCCGTATCAAGCGCGAGGACTAGTTCCTAGTCGTTATCCTCGCCCGAGCGGCGTGCAGCTTCGGGCAGATTTGCCTGGACGAGAGAGTTTGCAAGGCGTTCGCCTGTCGATGCGTAGACTTTCTCCGCTGAAACAGCACCGGCATCACAGGAATTCCGGCGGGCCGCTTCGGCCGAGTAGGCAGAGTTGAAGGCGTCCACCATGGAAGAACGCAGGCGGCCCTGATAGGGCGCTTCGAGACCAAGCAATTCCTGCATGTAGCTGCGCCAGTACTGATCGTTCCGCCCATTGCAGAGGACGCGGATCGCATGGGCAGAGCCGAGCGTGGAGGCCAGCGCCACCACGTCGCGCAGATAGTCCTGACTGCGGACATCGGCATATTCGCCCTGGGCCTGATACTGGCCATGAGCGGCCCGGACTGGCAGAAGGGTAAGCCCAAGCAAGGCCGGGAGCAGGACGTGTACGATCTTCTTATTCATGAAAAGACCTTCTCCCGACTGGAGCAACGCCTCAAGCCGCTGTCTGAACAAATAGCACCTTATACGATCAGCGATAGCTCTGAATTCCGGCGGCCATGGGGCGCAGAAGGGACCACGGGCGCAATTGCCTATGGGAACACGGATATCTTTTTCAGCCCGGCTGTGCGCGCCTTCGCCAAGGCGCTTCATTCAGCCGAGCCGCTGGCGTGGTTCCAGTCGAATGCGGCCGGTCTGGACAATGATTTTCTTCAGCAGGTCGGCCGCAAGGCGCGGGTCTATACGTCCAGCCATGTTCAGGCGCACGCCATGGCGGAATGGGTTCTCTGGGCGGCTTTTGACTATTTTGGGAATGGCGCCGGCCGCAGGCGGGCCCAGGCCGAGAGAGACTGGCAGAAAATTCCCTTCCGGGAAGTCGGTGACACGCGCTGGCTCATCTATGGCTTCGGACATATCGGCGAATCCGTTGGCCGCCGTCTGAAAGGGCTGGGAGCTCATGTCACAGGCGTCAGACGCTCAAGTGCTGTTTCGCCCTTCGCCGATCACATGATGCATCCCGATCATGTCTCCGACGAAGATATCGCTCTGGCCGACGCGGTCCTGCTCTGCTGCCCGCTAACTGACGAGACTGAGAACATGGCGGATGACGCCTTCTTCGCTGCGATGTCCCCGGGTACTCTGTTTCTCAATGTGGGTCGGGGGCCACTGGTGGATGAGGCGGCGCTTGTCGCCGCGCTGGACAAGGGGCGGCCAGGCCATGCCGCGGTTGATGTCACCCGGGAAGAACCATTGCCGGATGACAGCCCGCTATGGACACATCCAGAGATCACGCTGACGCCGCACACTTCCGCGATCACGGAGGGGACGGAGCGGCGCAATGACGAACAGTTCCTTGAAAACCTGTCCAGCTTCCTGAATGGCGAGGAGATGCGTAACGTTGTTGGCCGCGATGCGTTTGAGGCGCAAGCGAAGGAAGAGAACTGAGCGCTCTCCAGGGCGTCCCTAGCGCGGTTCGACGGTCCAGCCGCGCGCGGTGCGATGGGCTTCCAGCGTAATACCGCTCTCATCGGTCTCACCGCCCGCATATTGCGCGCGGCGCGGACCAGCCTTGCCGGTGGTGAGTTTCAGGAGGACCGCCACAGCGGCGATGATCAGGCCGGCAGCTGCGGTGATGACGGCAATGACACCCGCCATGAAGACAATCGCGATCGCCAGAACAGCCTTCAGCGTCCACCGTGCCGCCTCGCGGAGGGTGTAGCCGATACGGCCGAAGATTTGATCTGTCGAAATGGTCTGGCGCGCTGCGGTCATGTCTTTCTCCTCAAAGGGAATGTGAAGTCAGTTCGCCGGAGAATCAATCTCTCCGCCGCCGAATCCATCAGTTTGCCGCAATCAGGCCGCGTTCTGCCCGAATGCGCGCATAGGCGCCCGTGATCGCGGCAGCCTTGTCGTGCGCGGCAAGTTCAAACTCCCGTGGGGCGCCATTGCCGACGATACGGTCGGGATGGTTGTCTGCCATGAGGCGGCGATAGGCGCGCCGGATATCGTCGAAGGCTGCGTCGTGAGCGACGCCCAGAATATGGTAGGGGTCGTCCCGGTCGGGGCCGAGATGACTTGCCCGGATGCGCCGGAACGTGCCCTCGTCGAAGCCGAACGCACCTGAGACCGTGCGCAGATATTGCATCTCGTCATCGGTGACTGCTCCGTCCGCGCCGGCGATCATGAAAAGCCCGTCCAGGACGCCTTCAAGCAGGCAAGGCCGGGCCGAATACTTTCGTGCGATCTTGCGAGCATAGGATTCATAGCCACGGACAGTCTGTTTCGCGATGCTGAAGACCCGCCGGACCTGGGCTGCATCCTCGGGCGCGGCGCGGAAGATGCGTGAGAACATCATGACCTCGGCGTCGCTGACCCGGCCATCCGCGGCGGCCATCTTCGCGCTGAGGCCGATCACGGCTGCGGTAAAGCCTACATCGTTGGGATCAGGCGCGCAGCCGCTCTCGGCCCCGCCTGTCTCGTCCGGCGTGTCGGGGTCAAAAAGGCGCTTTCCGCCATCGATGAGCATCTGCCAAAGGCTCATTGAACGTAGAGTATAACCCGATCAGGTTTGTGAAACAGTGACCTATACTCACAAATCGCGATAATAAGCATTACGACTTGGTGAGAATTCAGTGCTATTCGCCGGCCTTGGTGAAGGGCTGTGTGTATTTTCTCAGGCCAATTAACCGCCGGAGGTCGTCGTGTCGCTGATGATGACCCATTCGCCATTCATTTTCCGGAAGACGAGCGTGACCAGGCCGCCCGGGGCGTCGCCGTCGCGTTCGAGTTTCCAGCGGCCATGCAGGACTGCTGCGTCGTCTGCGAGCATGACGGTTTCCAGCTCCGAAAATGAAAGCGTGCCCATCGCAGCGCGGGTCGAATAGCGCGCCTTGTAGCGCTCCAGTGTCCGCTCGAAGCCGCGGGTGACCGTTCCACCCGATGCAAAGCGTAGGTCTGGCGAGCGCCAATAGCCCTGCATGAAGCTTTCGATATCGCCGCGGTTCCAGGCAGCTGCCTGAGTCTGCACAACCGCTTCGATTTCACCGGCCTGCGATTGCTGGATGCCATCGGCTTGTGTCGTCCCGGGCGGCGACGCGCAGGCTGAGATCAGAAGGGTGAGCGCGAGAAGCGGGGCTCTACATGCAAGACGCATTGATTTTCCTTTCCATTCACGCGACCAGTGTACCCGTTTCGTCCCGTAAGGGAATTGGCAGCGGAAATCGGTCCGCCTGCGAGCACCAATGCCAAACTGGCCCGGAGTTTTACTGACATGATGATAATGATCGCCCTGATCATTGGCGGCCTGATCCTGCTCTTCGCAGGCGGCGAATTCCTCGTCCGGGGGTCCGTTGGTGTCGCCCGGCGACTTGGTATGTCGGAGCTCCTTATCGGCCTTACACTGGTCGGCTTCGGGACCTCGATGCCTGAGCTCGTCACATCGCTTCAGGCGCTGTCGGATGGCGCTGTGGGGCTCTCCATCGGGAACGTCATCGGCTCCAATGTGGCGAACGTCCTTCTGGTGATCGGGGCAGCCTGCCTCATTTCTCCCATCGTCACTAATCCGCGTGCCCTGGCACGCGACGGGCTCTTCATGGTGGCGGTGACGGCGCTGTTTGCTGCGGTGATCTGGCTTGACCTGTTTACCCGCCTGGTCGGGTTCGTCTTCATCGCCATCCTGATTGTGTATCTCGGCGCGTCTATCGTGCTCGACCGGCGTGGTGGCTCGCCAGCGGCGGACGTTCATTCCGGAGAGGCGGAAATTATTGAGACCCATGCGCCACTTCTGGTGTCACTTCTATTTGCGCTTGGCGGTATCGCTGGGGTAATCCTTGGGGCGCGTTTTCTGGTGCAGGGGGGCTCCGATCTCGCCCGTACCTTTGGCATTTCCGAAACAGTAATCGGCCTCTCCATCGTCGCTATTGGCACAAGCCTGCCAGAGCTCGTGACCTCGGTCATGTCGGCTATAAAGGGCAAGGCAGACGTTGCCCTGGGTAACGTCATCGGATCCAATATCTTCAATATTCTTGGCATCATGGGGGTGTCTGCCGCGGTTTTCCCGTTCAGCCTTGTCGCCTCGCCGGAGCCTGAAGCCGGGGCACCGCTGGATGTCAGTGCAATGGAGTATGGTGAAGCGACAAGCCTCGTCAGCACGCAGGACATGGGTGCACTGGCGCTATCGGTTTTCCTGCTGCTTCTGTTTGCCTATACGGGCCGTAAGCTGGCGCGCTGGGAGGGGATGGTTCTTCTCCTCTCATATGGTGTCTACATGGCGCTGAGCTTTGGTCTTCTACCCCGGCTTGGAGGGTTCTAATGAGCGAGAGCATCTATAGCGGTCTTGAGCAGCTGGGGGCCTCCAGCACAATCCCGGCCTCTCCCGAGGAGGCCGAACTGGAGCGGGTGAAAAACCCACATGCGGGCACGCTCTATCTGGCGCGCTTTACCGTTCCGGAATTTACGTCGCTCTGTCCGGTGACCGGCCAACCGGACTTTGCGCATATCGTCATAGACTACGCCCCGGGCGAATGGCTGGTGGAGAGCAAGAGTCTGAAGCTCTATATGACGTCTTTCCGCAATCACGGCGCATTCCATGAAGATTGCACAGTCGCCATCGGCAAGCGTCTTCAGGAGCTGCTGGAGCCGACATGGATGCGGGTCTGCGGCTACTGGTATCCGCGAGGCGGCATCCCGATCGATGTCTTCTGGCAGACCGGCAGCCCGCCAGAAGACCTGTTCGTGCCAGATACAGGCGTGCCAACCTATCGCGGGCGCGGCTAGGCGCGTTCAAGCGCCGTCATGCCCTCATCGGTTCGGCTCGTGCGGAAGCTTGCGACCGATTGCGTCGTATAGGATGGGTCGAGGATACCCGACACCTCGATATATTCCGACGTCACCTCATCGCCCGTCAGCGTGACCAACGTGTAGCCATGTCCGTCAACCTTGTACCAGTCGACGTCTGCATTGGCCGCCGCGAACTGGTCACCGAGGTCGGGTACGTCCTGCACATAAGCACCAAGGCCTGGCGAGGTGACGGAGGTGCAGCCGAATTCGACGCCGCGCAGGCTGCCTGATGCATCATGAAGCGTATTGGCCCAGGATGTATGCGTATCACCTGTGAGCGTCACCAGCCGGGCGCCGGACGCCGCCGCTGAGCCATAAAGACGCTCACGTGCGGCGGGGAAACCGTCCCAGGCGTCGAGATTGAACGGAAGGCCGAGCTGGCTGAACGGAATCATCTGGGCAACATAACCGCTTTGCGCGGCCTTCTGCTCATCGGTCAGCGTTTCCATCAGGTTTGGCGGGCTGACCTTTGCCATGATGACCTGATTGGCAAGCACCTGCCACGCCTTGCCCTTTTTCACCGAGGACTGAAGTCCCTGACTCAGCCAGTCTTCCTGAACGCGGCCGAGCATGGTGCGGCTGTCGTCGCCGACCCGAGCCATCACTTCGCGCGCCTTGGCGGGGATGGCATCGGGCGCCGTGCCGGCAAGCTCTGCGCCCCAGGCAATCTCGTCCGACCGGCCGGTCAGGCGCGATTCGAGACAGAAGACGCTTGCGGTCTCACCGAAGTCGAAGGCGCGGTAGATACCGCCGCTCGTACGGCCGGCCTGCGGGTCACGGACAGGCATCCACTCAAGATAGGCCTGGATAGCAGCCTGCTTGCGGTCGCTCCAGTTTCCCTCCGTCTCTGGCTGGTGGTTCTCAGCGCCGGTCCGGTAGGAGTTGTTCGCGCTCTCATGATCGTCCCAGGTGCAGATCCAGGGGGCCACGGCATGCGCAGCCTGCAACATCGGATCTGCCTTGTACTGGGCATGACGCATCCGGTAGTCGCCGAGCGTCACAATTTCCATGGGCGGCTCATGATTGCGGCCGATTTCCTGGCCCGTCTGACCGCCATAGCCGTCGACCCCATACTCATAGATATAGTCGCCAAGGTGGATGACCGCGTCGAGGTCGCCCCGCTGGGAAATGGCGTCATAGACGTTGAAATAGCCAAACGGGAAATTCGAGCAGGAGACGACGGCGAATTTCACCGGCGGCTTGCCGGAAGCTGCAGCCGTGCGGGTACGGGCGACCGGGGAGGTCACATCGCCAGCCGTGGTGTGCGCTGTGAACTGGTAGAAGTATTCGGTGTCTGGCTTCAGACCTTCCATATCCGCCTTGAGCGTGAAGTCGCGCGCAGCGCTCGTATCCAGCTGCGCCTCAGCGGCGAGTATCGACATGGAGGGGTCGGTGCAGATGCGCACCGTAACAGGGATCGGCGATTGTGTATCTTCGTCGGCAGGCGTCACGCGAGACCAGACAATGACCCTGTCGCTCAACGGATCGCCTGAGGCGACGCCGTGATCGAAACTCACGGCGCCATTATAGGGCGCGCGGCTGTCGGTCAGCTGTGTATTGCTGCCGGACGGCGTGGCACATGCAGCAAGACCTGCCGCCCCTGCGCCAAAACCAAGAAAGTGACGTCTGGAAATCTTGCTCATTTCGCCCGCTCCTCAGGAATAGATTTTGACCCATCTATCGCGCGATCATGACGACTCCACGAAACAAGGGCTATAAGCTTCACAAATGAACAGATTGACCGCCACCGCCAGCGATAATGACAAGGGAACACGGCTCGACCGTTTCCTCTCTGAAGCGCTGCCTGAGCTGTCGCGTTCGCGCGCCAAGGCCTTGATCAAGGAAGGCACCGTAAGCCTGAATGGCAGGACGGCGGATGATCCAAAGGCGGGGGTGTCACCAGGCGAGACCTATACGCTGGATATGCCGGACCCCGTCCCTGCGACGCCCGAGCCTGAGAATATTCCTCTCGATATCCTCTTCGAGGACGAGCACCTCATTCTCGTCAACAAGCCAGCGGGCATGGCAGTGCATCCCGCCCCCGGCAGCTGGCAGGGCACGCTGGTGAACGCCTTGCTGCATCATTGCGCGGGGGAGCTACCCGGCATTGGCGGCGTGGAACGCCCCGGCATCGTCCACAGGATCGACAAGGGGACGACCGGCGTCCTCGCTGTCGCCAAGACCGAAACGGCCCATGCCGGTCTCTCAAAGCTGTTCAAGGCGCATGATATCAAGCGGACCTATCTCGCCATCACGCGCGGTGCGCCCAGACCTCTGGTGGGCACTGTCGACATGCGCATCGCCCGCTCAACGAGCGACCGCAAGAAGATGGCCGTGATCCGTGACGAGGATAGCGAAAGCGGCCGCCATGCGGTTACCCATTACAAGGCGAAAGAGACCTTTGGTGAGCTCGACAAGGGGGTGGGTCTGCCGGCGGCAGCGCTCATCGAATGCCGGCTGGAAACGGGGCGCACGCATCAGATCCGTGTTCACCTCGCCCATATCGGAGCGCCGCTTATCGGTGATCCGACCTATGGTCGCCAGCGGGGCATAAAGGCGTACGGCTCAGGCGAGGCTTTCATCGAAGCCACAACGCTGGCACGCAAATTCGAGCGTCAGGCCCTGCACGCGGCCAGTCTTGGTTTCGTCCATCCTGTAACGGGCGAAGATGTGTTTGCCGAAGCGCCGCTGCCCGCCGACTTCGCGGAGCTGCTGGCGGCGCTTCGGGCCATGTAATCAGCTTAGCTTTTCGGCTTGAACCAGTCCGGCAGCTTGTAGGTCATGCCGAGATCCTTGGCGACAGGCTCATGCGTGATGTGGCCTTCGGCCACCGTCAGACCATTCGCCAGGTGCGGGTTCGAATTCAGTGCCTCATGCGTGCCCTTGTTCGCGATCTGCAGGACGAAAGGCAGCGTGGCGTTGTTCAGCGCGTAGGTCGACGTGCGCGGCACGGCGCCCGGCATGTTTGCGACGCAGTAATGCAGAATGCCGTCCACATCATAGATCGGGTCTTCGTGCGTCGTCGGTTTTGACGTTTCGAAACAGCCGCCCTGGTCGATCGCAATGTCCACGAGGACAGCGCCCGGCTTCATGGTTTTCAGCTGTTCGCGGGAAATGAGCTTCGGTGCCGACGCGCCCGGAATGAGCACGGCGCCGATGACGAGATCCGCTTCCTTCACGGCGGCATCGAGGGCGGCCTTGGTCGAGTACATGGTTTTCACGAGACCGTTGAACTGGGCGTCCAGTTCGGCGAGGCGGTTATTGTTGCGGTCGAAAACCGTAACGTCGGCGCGCATGCCCACGGCAATTTCCGCCGCATTGGTACCGGAAACGCCGCCCCCGACGATGATGACCTTGGCGGGCTGCGTGCCCGGCACGCCGCCGAGCAGCAGACCGCGGCCGCGCTTGGTGCGCATCAGTGCCCAGGCGGCAACCTGCATCGACATGCGGCCGGCGACCTGGCTCATCGGACGAAGCAGCGGCAGGCCACCGGCAGGCTCCGTGACCGTCTCATAGGCGATGGCCGTACAGCCGGATTCGATCAGCCCTTTGGCCTGCACCGGATCGGGTGCGAGGTGGAGATAGGTGAAGAGCGTGTGGTCAGGTGTCAGGCGTGCGGTCTCTTCCGGCTGCGGTTCTTTCACCTTCACGATCAGCTCGGCGGACTTGAAGACCGCATCGGCGTCCGGGACGATCTTGGCGCCAACATCGGTATAGGCCTCATCGGCCAGGCCGGAGCCTTCGCCCGCGCCTTTCTGGATGAAGACTTCGTGGCCGGAATTAACCAGGTCACCAACGCTTTCCGGCGTCAGGCCGACCCGCGATTCCTGCTTCTTGATCTCTGTTGGCACGCCAATACGCATAATCCATCTCCCGATTGGTCCAGCTGTAGATATTAAGCGAGCGCTGCCAGGAATTCTTGCCATTCTTCACACGCGTGGCCCAAAATACGGAAAATTATCCCGCCATGGGGGCTAAATGTGAAACTTGATCGTCAGGACCGCCAGATCCTCAGGCACTTGCAGGACGACGCTCGCCGTCCTCACTCGGAGATAGGTGAAGCCATCGGTCTGTCGACCTCATCGGTTCACCGGCGGGTAAAGGCGCTTGAGCAGGCCGGTATTCTCGAGGGGTATTCTGCGCGATTGAATGAAGCCGCGCTGGGTCGCGGGGCCAGCGTTTTCGTGCGCGTCACGCTGCGCAATCAGCGTGTCGACGACCTGCGGGCCTTCGAAACGGCCGTGCAGGACTGCCCGGATGTAAGCGAATGCTATCTGATGACGGGGGAGGCGGACTATCTGGTTCGGGTCGCGGTCAGGGACGCTGCCGACTATGAGCGGGTGCACACACAGGTCCTGACGCGCCTGCCCGGCGTTGAGCGGCTGGTGTCACAATTTGCGATCCGGACGGTCTTCCGCCGGCCGGCGCTATAGGACCTAGTTGGAGCGAAGCGAATAACCTGCCGCGCGGACCGTGCGGATCGGATCGTCACCGCCCTTGCTCATCAGCGCCTTGCGAAGCCGGCCGACATGAACGTCTACGGTGCGAACCTCGACATAGACGTCAGAGCCCCACACGCCGTCGAGCAATTGTTCGCGGGAAAAGACACGGCCCGGATGCTGGACGAAATAGTCGAGGAGCCGAAACTCGGTCGGGCCGAGATGGATTTCCTCGCCATTCCGGCTCACCGTATGTGTCGTGCGGTCGATCGCGATGTCCCCGACGGTGACCCTGTCATCGACCAGGGCCGGGCGAATGCGCCGCAGGACCGCGCGCACGCGGGCCATCAGTTCTGTCGTCGAGAACGGTTTGGTCACATAGTCATCCGCGCCCGTATCGAGGCCCCGGATGCGGTCAGTCTCTTCGGACCGCGCAGTCAGCATGATGACCGGGAGGTTGGCCGTTTCCGACATGGACCGGATGCGCCGGCAGACTTCAATGCCCGGGACCTTGGGAAGCATCCAGTCCAGAAGAACCAGATCAGGTACGCGTTCTTCCAGCAGCAGCATCGCTTCGTCGCCATCGGGGGCGACTGCAGTATCGTATCCTTCGCGCTCCAGATTGTAGCGGAGCAGTTCGGCGACTGCTTTCTCGTCTTCAGCAATCAGGACAAAAGGCTTCAACGCTGCTCTCCGTGATCGTCTTCAGCAAGGCGGGATTCGATCTTTGCGCCTGTCGTCGTTTCACCCGTCACCATGTAATAGACGGCCTTGGCGATATTGGTGGCATGATCGCCGATCCGCTCAAGGTTTTTGGCCATGAAGATGAGGTGAGTGTTCGACCCGATCTGGCGCGGGTCTTCCATCATATAGGTCAGCGTCTCGCGGAACAGCGAGGTGTAGTGGTCGTCGATGTCGTCATCCATATCGAGCACGGTCTTGGCCGCTTCGATATCCTGGCGAAGGTAACAGTCCAGCGCGAGCTGAAGCTGATGAGAGACGGCGCGTGACATGCGCTCGATGCCTTTGACGGCGGCGCGGTTTTCATCGCCCGTCAGTTCCAGGCAGCGCTTGCCGATATTCTTGCAAAGGTCTCCGATGCGCTCGATGTCGCCGGCCAGCTTCATGGCGCCCAGCACGGCGCGCAAATCTGTAGCCATGGGATGACGCAGCGCGATCAGCCGGACGATGGCCTTCTCGGCCTCGACTTCAAGCTCGTCGATGGCACGGTCACGCTTGATGACGTCGCGCGCAAGTTCGAGGTCGAATGTGGCAACCGCGCGGCTTGCATCCATGATCATGCTTTCGGCAAGACCGCCCATGCGAAGGAGGTTGGCCGACAGATGCTCAAGCTCATCGGTAAAGGCTGTAACAATATGATCGGGCATTTTTCGTATCTCCCCGGCGCTTAACCAAAGCGGCCGGTAATATAGTCCTGTGTTCTGCCATGTTCCGGATTGGTGAAGATCTTTTCCGTATCACCATACTCGATAAGCTTGCCGAGGTGAAAGAAGGCCGTCTTTTGTGACACGCGGGCGGCCTGCTGCATGGAGTGGGTCACCATCACGATGCAGTAGCGCTCGCGCAGCTCGTCGATCAGCTCCTCGATCTTGGCCGTGGCAATCGGGTCCAGGGCCGAACAAGGTTCGTCCATGAGGATGACTTCCGGGCTGACCGCAATGGCGCGGGCAATGCAGAGGCGTTGCTGCTGTCCGCCAGAGAGACTGGTGCCAGGCGCCTGCAGGCGGTCTTTCACCTCTTCCCAGAGCCCGGCCTTGCGCAGCGATTTCTCGACAATCTCGTCCATCTCCGCCTTGCCGGAGGCGAGGCCATGGATGCGCGGGCCATAGCCGATATTGTCGTAGATCGACTTGGGGAACGGGTTCGGCTTCTGGAACACCATGCCGACGCGTGAGCGCAGCAGGACGGGATCGATGGAGGGGTCGTTGATATTCGCCCCATCCATGAATATCTCGCCCGTCACCTTGGCCGCTTCGATCGTATCGTTCATACGGTTGATGCACCGCAGAAAGGTCGACTTGCCGCAACCGGACGGGCCGATAAAGGCGGTCACGGAACGGTCCTCGATCTCCAGCGAGATATCGTGGATCGCCTGCTTGTCGTCATAGAAGACGTCGATATGGCGGCAATCGACCTTTATTGGCGCTGACCCACTCTGGGTGCGATCAATGGTCGTGGTGGTTTCGGCGAAGTCTTCGACGTTTCCGTCCATGAGACTACCATCTCCTTTCAAAGCGGCGTCTGAGAATGATCGCGATCAGATTCATCAGCACCAGGAATACGAGCAACACAATAATCGCAGCTGCGGTCTGTGGCTCCCACGCACGTTCGGCACCCGTGGACCACTTATAGATCAGAACGGGTAGCACCGTCGACTCGTCCATGGGGCCGTCGGGCACTTCTGCGACGAAGGCGACCATGCCGATCAGCAGGAGCGGCGCCGTCTCGCCAAGGGCGCGGGCCATGCCGATGATCGACCCGGTCAGGATGCCCGGTGCGGCAAGCGGCAGCACGTGATGAAAGACCGATTGCGTCTTGGACGCGCCGACGCCGAGCGCGGCTGTCCGGATAGAGGGCGGCACGGCCGTCAGCGCGGCCCGTGAGGCGATAATGACGGTCGGCAGGACAAGCAGGCCAAGAACGAGCCCGCCCACCAGCGGGACCGAGCGGGGCAGGCCGAGGAAGTTGATGAAAACCGCCGCGCCAAGCAGGCCGAACACGATCGAGGGGACAGCGGCGAGGTTGTTGATGTTCACTTCGATGAGTGAGGTTAGCCGGTTTCTGGGGGCGAACTCTTCAAGATAAACGGCCGCGAAGATGCCGACCGGAATGGCAAGCAGCGCCGTGACAAGCATGGTCAGCAAGGAGCCGACAACAGCCGCCGCTGTACCGGCGAGTTCCGGATAGGTGCTGTCTGAGTTGGTGAACAGCGATGTGTTCAAGACCGATTTGATCCGGCCCTGCTCCTTCAGGATCATCGTCCAGGCAATCTGGCGGTCGGTGACCGTCCGGTTTTCCTGACTTTGCGCCAGCACCAGCGCCTCGACGCTGGCATCGGCCTGCGGCAGTGTGCGGGCGCCGGCAAGATAGGTCAGCTGAAGTGTGCGGCCTTCGGCGTTTTCCATCCGGAACCAGGTCTGCCCAGCCTGGATCAGAGCCGCGGCAGAGGAATCTTCGACATCCTGCCGGGTCAGACTGGTCAGAGCCTCATTGAGCCTCGCGGCGTCCTCCTGGGTGCCCAGAACCAGGGTCACACCGCTTTCAACAGACCCCGACACACGGCTGAGGCCGCTCAGGTCCAGGGACTTGCGCTGCGTGACACCGCCTTTCAGGTAAAGGTCGATATCGTCCGCCAGCGCCACATTGAAGACCTGCTCGGTCCCGATCGTCTGCATGTTCTGCGCGGTGTGATGAGCGATCGGCAGCACAGCGAGACGTGTGAACAGGCCGTAGAGCTCGCGCTGGACATTCCGGCTCGGATCTTCAGAAAGGAATTCGTCAGCCAGCTGGTCCTGCAGCATGAGATTGAACCCACTGACATTGCGCTCGATCGCCTGCGGATCGCGGGTGCCTTCCGGATCGACATAGCTCGCTTCAATGTTCAGGTCGTAACTTAGCACATAGCGTGAAAAGGCGCTGGAGGCCTGTCCGAAGATTGAGACCAGAAGGGTGACAAGCGCGATGATGGCGATCCCGATGGCGGCCCGGCCATAGAATTTGAACCGCATCTCTGCGGCGTGGCGCTTTTTCAGACGCTTCAGGGCTTCGTCGGTGACAAAGGTGCCCGTTGCTGGCGTATCGGCGGTCGGGCTACTCATATTTTTCCCTGTACTTCTGGACCACGCGAAGCGCGATGAGATTGAAGATCAGTGTGACGAGGAAGAGCACAAAGCCGAGAGCGAAAGCAGACAGGGTCTTGGCGCTGTCGAACTCTGTATCGCCGGTGAGCAGCGCGACAATCTGAACCGTGATGGTTGTAAGGTCTGCTGTCGGGTCTGGCGTGATCTGCGCGCGTTGTCCGGCAGCCATGACAACAATCATTGTCTCACCGATGGCCCGCGAAACGGCGAGCAGCAGCGCGGCAATCACGCCGGGCAGTGCCGCTGGCATGACAACATGTTTGACCGTCTCTGACTTGGTGGCCCCCATTGCATATGCGCCATCACGGAGGGTTTGCGGGACCGCGTTGATGACGTCGTCCGAGAGGGAAGAGACAAAGGGAATGATCATGATGCCCATGACAAGACCTGCCGCCAGCGCGCTTGTGGGCTGCGCGGCGAGGAAACCGTCCGGGATGAAGGGAAGCGCATTGATCCAGATGGCCGCGCTCCGCACGAGAGGAGCCACGAACTGCAAGGCAAAAAAGCCATAGACGACGGTCGGGATGCCGGCGAGCAGTTCGAGGGCCGGCTTGATAATGCCGCGCACACGTGGGCTCGAATATTCAGACAGGTAGATTGCCGAGAACAGCCCGATGGGCGCCGCCACAAGCATGGCCAGAAAGGCGATGAGGAAAGTGCCGAAAAAGAGAGGTATGGCTCCGAAGTCCGCGCCGGTCTGGGCGTTCCACTCCGTCCCGAAGAGGAAGCTGAAGACATTCACGCGGGAGAAGAAGCGAAGCGCCTCAAAGAACAGGCTCGCGACAATGCCGACTGTGGTCAGAATGGCGATGGCGGCGCAGAAGAAAAGAACGAATTTGATGCCGTCCTCGACGCGGGCACGCGCGCGAAACTGTGCGCCGAGCCTGGTGCGCGCATAGAAAAATCCAGCCGTCGCCGCCGCAATGGCGAGCAAGAGGGCCAGAATGCGCGACATGCCGACAAGATCGGTATATCGATTGGAGGCGGCATCGAAGAGCGCGTTGCCGGTGTCTGCGGCATCGATCCGGGCGGCGTGCTCGGAAATGCGGTCGATATACTGGCTGAGCTCCATGTCGCCGAGCGCGCGGATACGCTCTGGCAGTTCACTGGCGAACTGGGCGCGAACAAGGGACTCACCGAAGAGCACATAGCAAAGGAAAACCAGCGCGGCCGGCGCGATGGTAATCATGGCGACAAAATAGCCATGATAATTGGGCTGCGAGTTCAGCTGTGCCGTCTGGCCACTTGCCAGAGCGACGGCCTGGGTGCGTCCTACGAAGAACGCAATAAAGCCAGCCCCGGCCAGGACTGCGAAAAGCAGCCATGCCGCGGGTAGATGTCCGAAGGTTTCCAGCATTCAGCCACGCACCCATTTCATGCTTTGGGCGCGTCTTAGCGCGGGTGGTTGACACATATGTGACACATACTGATCACAAGGTTGTTGGGCTTCATGCGTCCCGCAAAGAAAACGGAGAAGAGCTTGTGAATTCAACGCTTTGCTGGCTGTCGGGGTGGGTGAATTTTAAGCTGCTTGCATGCAGATAAAGTCTCTTCTCTCTATCTCCCTCGCCATAGAGCGGGTCTCCAATGATGGGATGGCCCACGGCGCTCAGATGAAGTCTGAGCTGGTGCGTTCGTCCGGTCAGGGGAATGAGCTTCAGGTGAGAGCGCTCGCCGCTGCACCGGACAAGCTGCCAGTCCGTAATCGCCTGCTTGCCATTCGTCCTGTCGATGCAGCGTTTTGGGCGATCCTCCCAGCGCCGGCCGATGGGCAGATCGATCCGGCCTGAGGCACTTTCCGGGCACCCTGCCACGAGCGCGTCATAGGTCTTGGAGACCCGGCGATCGCGGAACTGCGCTGACAGATGCCCCTGTGCCTCAGCTGTTCGTGCGAAAACGATCAGGCCTGACGTATCCATATCCAGGCGGTGGACGTCGAGGACTGTGCCGAATTCTGCGGTGAGGTATTGAAGCGCGCAGGCTTGCTTGTCTGGCCCCTTGCCCGGAACCGAAAGCAGGCCGGCCGGCTTGCTGGCCACGATGAGGGCAGCATCCTGATACAGAACATCAAGCGCGCCAGCATCCGGCGGGCAATAGGCGCGCGGTCGAACCTCGCCGGCCATTCAGCGGCTGGAAGGTGAGGGCGTTTCACTTTCCACGCGAGGCAGCCACACTCCGAAACAGGCGCCTTCGTCCTCACGGCTGGCCACCGCCAGACCGCCCCGGTGACGCGCCATGATATGCTTGACGATGGCGAGGCCAAGGCCGGTACCTTCAATATCGCCGCCCCGGCTTTCATCGACGCGGTAGAACCGTTCGCCGAGTCTTGAAAGGTGCTGACGGGCAATGCCGGGGCCGGAATCGCAGACACTGATCCAGGCCGCCACGGCTTCGCCCGAGGCGCGCGGTTGCAGCAGGACAGACCGGACGGCGTCAGGACGGCGGCTGAGCGCCTGGCGCGCAGCTTCGTTCATGCTGGCGCATGTGCCCATGCTGACAGATACACGCCCGCCCTGCGGGGAATATTTAAGCGCGTTGCTCACAAGGTTCTGAACGACCTGCGCGATCTCGTCCCACTTGGCGGTGACGGCAACTTCGCCGTTGAGCCCCTCCAGGGATAGTTCGATGGAGCGTTCGGCCGCCAGTGGCTGAAGCGCGAGGATAGTCTGACCCAGCACATCGCCGAGATCGATCACGGTGTCCGGAGCGCGGTGCTCACTGAACTCAATCCTGGAGAGAGAGAGAAGATCGGAAACGAGGTGGCGCATCCGGTCGGTCTGCTTGTGCATGATCTCAAGAAAGCCGTCCCAGGATTCGCGGTCATCACGGGCAGGGCCGCGCATCGTCTCTATAAAGCCGGCGAGGGCGGTCAGGGGCGTGCGCAGTTCGTGGCTCGCATTGGCAAGGAAGTCGGCGCGCGCACGCTCGGCTCTGTGAACCGCCGTGCGGTCCTCAAAGACAATGAAGACGCTTTCGGGTTCCGGCCCGGCCGTGAGGTGAGCGAGCCAGAGTTCTTCACCGTCCACGGCCATGAACTCAACGCGCTCCCCGGCCCCTGTGCGGGCAACACGGTCGGTCGCCGCCAGGACGTCCGGCTGCCGGATAATAACGGATTTCAATGCGCCTTCGGTCTGCTGGATCCGGAAAAGGTCGGTGATCCGCCGGTTTGCCGATTCGATCCGCCCCTCACCGGATATGTAGCAGGCCGGAAAGGGCAGGGCGTGAATGAGCGAGCGAACCGAGGCCTTGAGTGAGTCGTTGCGCGCCGGCTCGCTGACAGAATAGTCCGTGTCCCGAAGCGGCGGCGCGGAGCCGACAAAATACGCAAGCGCGCCGAGGCAGAGAACGATAATAGCCGTCAGCGCCTCGACAATGCCAAGCGCGCCCGTAGCGACCAGAAGCCCCAGAAGCGCACTGGCTGCAACTGTAAGGACAAGGAAGTCGCGCGCGCGCTCAGCGCGCCGCGTGGCCTTGTATCGTGAATGTGACTGTGGCGTTGCCATAATAAGGGAAAACCAAGAAAAGCGCCTTGCGGCAAGAGAGTGGACTGTTTGATCACGACATTCCGGAGCGTCGGGGGCCTTGTCACCGCGTTACTGCAGTGAGTTATTGAAAATCGATAATTATTTGTTGAAAGTCAACTAATCGCTGCTTAGTCCTGCGACCGAACCGAATGAGGATTGGATGAAGCTCCCCGCCACTCTTGTCGCCCTTGCTGCCCTCACCGGCTGCGCCAGCATCTCCGATATTGCCGGAGAGCCCGTCGCTGTTTTTCCCGCAGCCCCCGAGGCACCGAAGGCCTGGGCCAAGGCCGGTATCTCCGAAGAGCTTCCGGAAGGTAACTGGATTGCCCAGTTTAACGACCCCGTCATGGAAGCGCTGGTGACCGAGACCCTGACCGCGAATCCCGATTTGCGCGCACAGCTTGCTGTGGTCCGGGCGGCACGGGCCCAGGCGCGCAGCGTCTATGGCCGATCTCTGCCAAATGTCTCTGTTTCAGGCTCTGCTGGCGTGACCTCGACCTATTCCGAAATCACCGATGAGCGGTTTACAGATCCCACCTTCGGCGCGCGCGCCGAAGCCAGCTGGACCGCAGATCTCTGGGGGCGCATACAGGCGTCGATAGATGCAGCCGAGGCCGACCTCGCTGCCAGCGAA
>NVWP01000037.1 GCA_002733705.1 Henriciella sp.
TCGATCTCATCGAGACCTGCGGCAATGGTTTCGGGCTTGAGGCCCGCACTGCCATAGAAACCGACCAGACCTGCCGCAGCCGCGGCGATGACCATCCGGGGTGTGGCGATGCCGCGTGCCATTTCTCCAACGACATAGGCGAAACGGCTGCCATGCGTGCGTGTGAAGGTGTGGTCGCCGAGCCATTCGGGATAGATGGCGCTTTCGGCTTGCTCTGTCGGGCGGTTCAAGTGGGGTGTGCGCGTCTCAACCTTCATGGCTGGGCCGCTGTGGCTATCGGAATTCCAGTGCTGAATCCTCATTCGCCAGCAATTCCCCTTCTGGTTGCGACTAGAGACTGATTTGGGGGGAACTGCAATGATCGGACCAGCGCTTTCTCGCATGTGCAGCATGAAATGCCGTCCGATTTGGCACAGTTGCACGCCAGGCCGCCTAAGCTGTTGCAAGTGCAACAGAATAAGGTCTTACATAGATATCCATCCATGCCGGTTTGGCACAGCCGCCGGTGTCGATCAGCCCCAGGCGCCGAAGGCGTGACTGGTCGCGATGGAAAGCCGGGAAATCAGGGCGGCGCAGAGGCGCAGTGGGGCGATCAGTTCTTCATGCAGCCGGTCATAGCCCGACGCGCCCGAGGCCCCGCTTTCGAAACCCTTTTCTTCCATGCCCGAGAACAGGTCCGCTTCGCCGCGCGAGGGCGGGTAGATCGTCTCCAGCAGGTCGGCCGCCTCATCGATCCGCATGGCAAGAACCAGCGCCATGATGTCCTCCCGGCTGGTGTCGTGGCGGGCCGAGACACCGCGCAGGCGTCCGGTGAGGCTGAGCGCATACATCATGATGGCCTGGCGGATTGCGTGCAGGGCGTGGAAATTGAGCCGGTCCTCATGGCGCCGCTCGACACTTGGCGCGTCGTCGAGCGAGGCGAGAAGGGCATCGAACTCGACAAGGTCCATGCTGAGCCGGTTGGCGATCTTCTGCAGGCTGGTCGAGGTATGCTGGGTGCCCAGAATGTCGGCGATCCTGCGCAGGCTGGAGGGCTGGCCGGTGTCGCCATGGCGCGAGACGGCCAGCCAGACATGCGGCTCGTAAACGCTGGCATAGCCGCGAAGGACGGGCAGGCTGGTCAGCATGCGTGCCCGAACGGCCAGCATGATAAGGGCATGAAGCCGGGGTGAGCGGTTGATGAGATCGCGCATGCGGGCCGTTTCGCGCGGCATGGCAGAACCGATGCCGCAGGCTGAGTTGAGCGGGACGCCAAGCTGCTGGAGCATGGCATTGTGGGAGATGGCGCGGATGGCGGACGGCCCGCTCGGGCCCCCGGCCCGCTTGACGGGCCGCGAGCCGGCCTTGACCAGAAAGCCGGAGGCAAACCCGCTCAGCATCTCGCCATAATCCTCATCGACGAACAGCGACTCATGCCAGCTGCGCAGGGCGCGATAGGCGTCCCAGACAAAATCGGTCTGAGTGTAGAAGGCATCGTCCTCTGTCGGCGGCGGGTCCGACAGGATGTGTTCGCAGAAGGCGGCATAGGTGGCGCGCGACAGCTGCGGCGTGGCGAAGTGAAGAAAGCCGTCGCCGCCCTGAAAGCTCACCTCATGGATGGGCTGGATGTCGCGGGCGAGGAGCTGGTTTCGGGTCCAGGGTGTCAGGAGGTGGTCGTGGCGCTGCTGGAAGCTGCCGGGATAGGCGCCGCGCCCGATGGATTCGCCATGGGTGTTGAAGACCAGAAGGCCGGTGCCGGGCAGGACCTCGCCCAGGGCACGGCCGATCAGGCTGTGGATCCGCTCGATCGCCATATTGCCGGCGACCTGACCGATGAAGCGCCCGGAGTCAGAAAAGCCAAGCTGGATCGAGAGATAGCCGCGCGTTTTTACATAATCGCAGAAGCTCTCTTCCTCCAGCAGGCGTTCGACGAACCGCCCGCCTGTCTCAAGCGCTTCCGGGGTTTCGAAAAGGGGCGAGATATCGAGGGCATGGTCGACGCCGTACTGGCGGGCGAGATGGAGGGCGCCCATGACGGTGGCGGGGTTCTCGCTCTCTGCGATGAGGAAGCGGATGGGAGAGCCGGCATCGATATGTTTGAGGATCTGCGCGCACATCATGAACTGGCGGCGCGCGGTCGATTGCTCAAGGAAGAGGTCGGCGAAGTTGACGGGGCGCACCTCGGTGCTGTCTGCCATTTCAGAAAGCTTGCTGAGGGCGAGGCGGCCGAGCTCGCTGTCTTCGGTTTCAAGGTCGAGGTCGCGCTGCAGGACGGTACGGACCTGGGCGGCGTTGACACGCAGATGGATACGGGCGGTGCCGAGCTGAAGCGCATCGATCTCCGCGCGCAGGATCATCAGGGCGGCGGCGGTGTCGTCAGGTGTTTCGCGGTCTTCGATGAGTGTATCGAGCGGGGATGTCAGTTCGACCGCGTCGACAATCTTCGCGTCCGGGGCTTCGGTCAGGAAGTTGGCCGCATCGCTGAGGGTGTCGGGGTCTGAAAGGTCGCGTCCGAACTTTTCCGCCGCCGTTTCGGTATGCGCCTGCGCTTCGGCAAGGCGGTGTTCCAGCGCGGCGATCTGTTCAAACCCGGCGAAGTTCGACAGGCGCCCGCGATAATAGGCAAGCTGGGCGGCCTTTTCGCGCAGCCGCAAGGTGATCGACTGGGACCAGTGAATGTCGGTGCGCCCATCGAGGTCATAGCCGACCCAGCTTGCGAGCGTCGGCAGGACGGGGCGGAGGCTGCGCCACTCGTCGCCCAGATATTTACGTGCCGTTTCCACGATGAGGCTGGCATAGTGGCCGGCCGCGTCCTGTGCGTTCGCGATGGCGGCCTGGGCCTCTTCATGTTCGTGGGTCAGCGTGATCTGATCGGGCCAGTCCGGCTGCGGATCGTGGGCGGCGGACTCCAGCGCGGCGAGACTGCTTTTGTCCGGCTTGCTCGCATAGGCAGCGAAGGCCTGGCGCAGCGAGAGGGACATGGCAAAGGTCGGATGGGCGGTGAAAACAATGCCGCCTGCGTGCCGGGTGACTGCATCGCGAAAGCGCTGCGGGTCCTTCTTCGCCGTGGCGGCGAGGTGGTCCCGGACAGTGGCGAACGGGTCTTTCCTGTCGCCGATGTCGGCGTGCTGGCGGCTGAACTGCTCGGCGCGCTCGCGCAGGAGGTCGAAGTGGAGCGCGTCGACCGTCTCGCCGATGCGGCCAAGATCGGTGCGCCCGGAATCGAGATCCTGAAACAGCCCCAGCGCGAAAGAGAAGACCGAATTTGTGAGTGGATCGGTCTCGATACTGTCGGCATACCCTCTCAGCGTCTCGCGGATGCGAGCAGGGTCGAGCGGGGTCTGGGTTTTCGGCATGGGCAGGGCTCCGGCAGGTCTTGCGCTTGTCTCCCCTCTTATCTTGTTCAGAGGGAGGCCCTGACCAGCGCGGCGTCAACAAGAGACGCAGTATCGGCCGGCGAAGGACCCGGTTTTGCCGAAAAGCTGTGCAGGCAAGCTAGAGGGAGGCCATGATCCCGCGGCTTGGCGCGACCTTGTTGTCGAGAAAGTCGCGCCAGATTGCGGCGACGGCATCTGCGCCCTTAAGGCGCTCGATCTCGATTTCCTTCGAGGCGTCCTTGGCAAGGCGGGCGCTCGCTTCACTGGCTTTCATGTAGAGGACACCCGGCCCCCAGTCCTTGTTGCGTTTGGCGATCTGCGATGGGGCGAAGAAGAAGCGCGGCTCTGCGCCGGGCAGGCCGGTGGCGCGCCCTGTGCTTTCCCAATGGGTGGCGCCGACCATGCAGCTTTCAACCATGTTTTCCTGGAGGTGATTATGCAGCGTGATGGTCAGATCGCGGTTGCCGGACATGTCGACATAGGCGGTCTTCACCGATGGGTCGATCTTCTCCTCCTCGCCATAGAGGAGAATGTCATCGCAGCATCCAAGGCTTTCCACGAAGGCCTTGTTACCCGGTGACGTAAGACCGATCACCCGCTTTCCGGCTTTCTTGTCCTCATGGATGAACTGGGCGAGGCCGAAGCCGGTTTTCGAGGACACCGACCCGATCACGACCTGATCCGCGCCGAAATAGTCATTGTCGGTGAGGTAATCATAGAGAACGAAGGAGGTGATGAAGAGCGGGAAATAGAGGCTGCGCGCGTCTTCCATCTGCCGCAGGGCGTCTGGCTCTCCGGCGAGGCGGCGGTACTGGTTATAGACGGCGGCGAGGTCTGCGCGGTGCGGGGCGGCGTCCATGAAATAGTCGTCCTTGACGCTGCCCACGGTGAGTACGGTTTCGTTCGCCATCGGGAAAAAGCCATAGAGACGCTCGCCGACTGCAATGTCCGGGCTGCGCGATTCCACGACATTGCCAAAGCCCCAGACCGTGACTTTGCCCCAGCCTTCCCCGGCCGGGAAGAACCGCCAATAGCCGATCGCGTCGCCGGATACGGCGTAGCTCACATTGTTCGAGGTGATCGCGAACTTGTCGATGGCGACACGGACCTGCCCGTCTTCCAGCCGCTTCTGCTGGGCGCTGACGGCTTTTGTCTTGCGGTAGTCGCTGCGGTTGATCCAGAGTTCGCTGACATCGGCCATCGGGGCGGTCCTCCCATAAATCTTTTGTCTGGCGCAAGAATGGACCGTCTGGAGACGAGTGCAAGGGGCGGGGGATTTGCTGCCGCGAGGGCAATCCTTCGCAGGGGCGAATGATTGTCCTATCAAGGGCGGGAAAACATGATTTGAGGAGACGACATGGCTATCAAGACACGCATCACCGAGCTGCTCGGCATTGAGCACCCCATCGTGCAGGGCGGCATGCAGTGGGTTGGCTATGCCGAGATGGCCGCGCCCGTTTCGAATGCGGGCGGGCTTGGTCTTCTGACCGCGCTGACCCAGCCGACGCCGGAAGACCTGGCCAAGGAAATCCAGCGCACCAAGGACATGACCGACAAGCCGTTCGGCGTGAACCTCACCATCCTGCCGGCCATCAAGCCGCCGCCCTATGCCGAGTACCGCCAGGCCATCATCGAGGGCGGCATCAAGATCGTCGAGACGGCTGGCTACAAGCCGCAGGAACATGTCGACGAATTCAAGAAGCACGGCATCAAGGTCATCCACAAATGTACCGCTGTGCGCCACGCGCTGTCGGCTGAGCGGATGGGCGTGGATGCCATTTCCATCGACGGCTTTGAGTGCGCCGGTCACCCGGGCGAGGACGATATTCCGGGCCTTATCCTGATCCCGGCGGCGGCCGACAAGGTCAAGATCCCGATGCTGGCCTCCGGCGGCTTCGGCGATGGACGGGGGCTTGCGGCCGCGCTGGCGCTCGGCGCTGACGGCATCAATATGGGCACGCGCTTCTGCGTCACGAAAGAGGCGCCGATCCACGAGAACTTCAAGAAGCAGATGGTCGAGAATGATGAGCGTGACACCAAGCTCATCTTCCGCACGCTGCACAACACGGCCCGCGTGATGAAGAACAAGGTGTCGGAAGAGGTTGTCGCCATCGAAGCCAAGGGCGGGGCGAAGTTCGAGGACGTCCAGCACCTCGTCGCCGGTGTGCGCGGACGCAAGGCGATGGAAGAGGGCGACGCCGATGACGGTATCTGGTCAGCCGGCATGATCCAGGGCCTCATCCACGACATTCCGAGTGTCGAGGAGCTGATCGACCGGATCGTCGCCGACGCCGAGGAGATCATCAAGAAACGCCTCAACGGTGTGGTCGTCAGCTAGGCCGGCATCTTCGCCATTTCATGAAGGCGTCCTGTTCACTCGCTGAGCAGGACGCCTTTTTTCGTAAGACCCTCAAGACGCGCCGCATCTGCACCGAGCCAGTCCTTTAGCGCCTCGGCATTATGCTCACCGCGGCGCGGCGGGCGCATGCCCGTCTTGAGGCCGCTCTGCGAGCTTGAGAAATTGTAAGGAGACTGCACCGTGCGGCGGGCATTGCCCTTGTCATCTTCGACATCGACCAGAATGCCGTTCGGGCCGACGCTGGTCTGGGCGTAGGACTCCTCGCCGAATTTGCGCACCAGGCCCCAGGCAAGGTTCATCTCATCGAGCGCCTTTGTGAGCGCCTCGAAGCTCGGATAGGAGAGGATGTGGTCGGTGACCGCCTGATGGCGTGCGGCCACTTTCGTTTCAAGGTCAGCGCCTTTCGGGGTCGGGTCGACCAGGCCGGCCTTTTTCGAGAGGACGATCCAGATCCATTTCATGTCGGAAGCAATGAGGATCTGTTTGCCCTCCGGCGCGTCCCAGACGAGGTTTTCCTTCGGCTTCGGCCAGACGCCATCGAGCGCCCAGTGGGCATAGTCATCGGTGGCATGGACGACATTGATCATGGCGATATCGACATGCTGACCCTCGCCGGTCTTCTCCGCGACACGCAGGGCGGCGAGGAGGCCGACAAGGCCGTGCAGGGAGCTGTAGGAGTCAGCCAGGGAGAATTGCAGGTCTGTCGCCGGGCCGCCGCTGATTTCGGCCTGGCGGGCGATAAGGCCGGTCTCGGCGTGGACGACAGGCGCATAGGCGGCGCGTTTCGCCTCCGGCCCCGTCTGTCCGAAGCCGGAAATGGACAGCATGACCAGTTTCGGATTGACCGCATGGACGCTTTCCCAGTCGAGGCCGAAGCGTTTCATCACGCCGGGGCGGAAATTCTCGACCAGCATGTCGGCCTCACGGCAGAGGTCGAGTACAAGCTCGCGCGCGCCGTCTGCCTTGAGGTCGATGCAGACATTCCGCTTGCCGATATTCTGCTGCAGGTAAAAGCCGGCGACGCCGGTGTCCGACTTGCCGAAATGGCGGGTCACATCGCCTTCCGGCGGTTCGATCTTGAGGACGTCTGCACCGAGGTCCGACAGCATGCGCGTCGCGAAGGGGCCTGCCAGGACACGTGAAAGATCAAGGACTTTCAGCCCTTCGAGTGGAAATCCCTTTATGTCCATGGCGCGTTCTCCCTGCTGGTCTTTTCTTGTTGTCTGATCTCTAGACCGGGAGGGCGCCCGCGCACAGGCTGACCCGGCGTCGGGTCAGGGAAGCTGACGCAAATCTGCTGAGGCAGGCGGTTAGGAGGCGGCTTTCTCAAGCTCGCGGGCCAGAAGCTCTTCCCAGTGGTCGCCGAGCCAGAGAGAGCCGTCCGCCGCCGCCTCATCCATGGTGAGGGCGGTCTTGATGGCAGGCCCGACCAGGCCTTCGCCGACCGCGACGATGGCGACATTGTATATGATGAACTGCGCCAGACGTTCGGAGGTATCAGGCGGAAGGTGCTGGCCCATGTGACCGGCGATGAGGGCGGCCATGGCGGGGAGCGGCCGGGTGAAACCTTCAAGCTCCCCCAGCTCCGTCGACAGGACGATCCAGCCGATCAGCTTGGCATAGCGCTCGCTTCGAAGGACAGAATAGACGCGTGACATGACCTTGCGGGCGAAGATGCGCGGCTCATTGTCCGCCTCTTCGCCAAGGGCCGTCATGAGGTCACGGGTAAGCTCGTCGAACACCTTTTCGGCAAGGCCGCGCTTGATCTCCAGAACGCCGCCGAAATGGTGGTAGACATTGGAGACGGCGACGTTCGAGCGGTCGGCAAGGGACTGGAATTTGAGCTCGGCGGGTCCGTCTTCAAGGATGAGGGCTTCGGCGGCGAGAAGGATCTCCTCGCGCGCCTCTTCCGGCGTCCGGCGCTTTCGCTTGGGTCTTGTGGTTGCCAATTCCTGAGTCCGCGCCGTCTGTCGATGGCCCGTGCTTACGTCATTGAACGGCATAGGCCAAGGATTGCTCAACCTCTTGGACGTCCTTGCGGTTGTCATGGTCCCAAGGGTGGAAGCCGGGCCTGAAATAGGTGGCCCATCGCAGCATCATCCTGCGGAAAAGACCGGGGCGCCCCCAGAGAACCCAGTTGAGCTGCAGCCTTGCCCTCAGCGATCGCCCAAGCCCCATATCCTTGAGCATGACGTTGAATATGCGGCGCATGTGGTGGAGGAAGAGAAGGGTCACCATGAGCATGGTCCGCACGCGCAGCCAGTAGCCTTTGCCGCCGGTCACTTCCTGATAGACATCGAAGGCAACCGCCTTGTGTTCGGATTCCTCGATGGCGTGCCAGAGCCAGATGTCGCGATAGGCCTCGCGGGCGCCTTCCAGGAGGTCCGGCTCCGAGAGGAGTTCTTCGGCGAGGATGGCCGTGAAATGCTCAAGCGCGCACGTCGCGGCCAGGCGCTGAAGATCGGTGGTGTGCTTCTGGGCAAAGGCAAAGCGCGCCTCGGTTTCCTCATGCAGCAGTGTGGCCCGGTAGCCATGTTCGGCGAGGCGTTGATTGTAACGCACATGTTCGCGCGTATGCATGGCTTCCTGCGACATGAAGCCGGCCACTTGCGACTGGAGTGTCTCGTCGCGCACATCGCCGCGGAAAGCCTTCACGCTGCGGATGAAGAAACGCTCTCCGGCCGGGAAGGTGATCGACAGCGCATTGAAGACGAGCGACCTGAATGTATCGCCGCCGAGCCAGTCGCGCGTCTCGATATCGGCAAAGGAAAAGTTCTGGTCGCGCGGTGTGATCTCCACGGTGCGCGAAATATCCTTCGAATTCATAAGTCTGCTCCTTGTTGAGCCGCCCCGTCCGCCATTCAGCGAACCCGGTGAAGATATTATTGAAAAATTTTTCTACAAGTATTGTCGAAAAATTTTTTCATAGTAAGGTCTGCGTCATCCGGAGAGTCGCCGGAAGGCCCACCGCTTTTGCATTGCGTGAAAGGATCCAGATCCCATGAAAAAGAGATATCTCGGCGCGGCCGCACTGGCGGGCCTGCTGCTTACCCAGACCGCCTGCCTGGCGGCAAAGGCGGATGAGGATGGTCCGGCGCTGCAGATGCGCACCAGCCTCATCGCGTCGGACGGCTATGTTTTCGGTTTTCCCGTCCTGCTTATGGATCAGACCTATCAGGCGGCGACCGAAAAGCCGTATCTCTGCGGGCTTGGTGGGCCGGTGAACAGTTTCACCCACAAATTCTCTATACCCGGTCCGGATTTCAGGGCGGTGGTGCGTCCGAATGTCGACACGCTCTATTCATCGGCCTTCCTAGACCTCGCGGAGGGCCCGATGGTGCTTGAGGTGCCTGAGGTGAAGGACCGGTTCTATCTGATGGCCATGCTCGACGCCTGGACCAATAATTTCGCCGGGCCGGGCAGTCAGTCGAATGGGGGTGAGCCTGAGACCTATCTGATTGCCGGGCCGGGCTGGACCGGCAAGGTGCCCGGCGGGATGACGCGGATCGATGCGCCGACAAATCTTGTCTGGATCATTGGCCGGACTGAATTGAAGGGCAAGGATGACGTCGCTGCGGTGAATGAGATCCAGAGGTCATACAAACTCCACCCGCTTTCGGGGAAGGCGCCTGCCCCGGCGGAGGGGCCTTGCCGGCCGATTGCAGGGGAGCAGGAGCCCGAAGACGTCATCAAGGGGCTGTCCGGAGCCGAGTTCTTCAGCCGGCTGGACCGCCTGATCGACCTCTATCCGCCGACCCCCGCCGACGAAGACAAGCTGCAAAAGCTGGGATTGATCAATGTCGGCCCTCATGCGGGGGGGCGTGTCGAGCGGCTGTCCGCCTCGAACAAGGATGCCCTAAATGGAGGGATTGAGCGCGGGCAGAAGCTCATCGATGCGGCCTTCGGGTTCGGTAATCGAGGGGCCTGGGCCCCCGATCCGACGAAGGTGCCGCTAGGGGCTTATGGCGACAGCTATCTGGTGCGTGCAGTCGTGGCGCAGATCGGGTTTGGCGCGAACCGCAATGAATATGCCGTCTATCAGAATGCGCGCGAGACCGGCGGTGGCAAGACGCTCGACGGGTCGAAGGGCGTGTATGAACTCCGTTTTGCGCGCGGGAAAACACCGCACGTCAGCGGGTTCTGGTCCGTCACTGTCTATGAAAGCGATGGCTTCCTGTCGGAAAACGCCATCGGCCGCTATGCGCTTGGCAGCAATTCCAGCCTCAGCGCCAATGAGGAGGGCGAGATCGTCATTACCTTTGCGGCCGAAAAACCAGACGGCGTGCCGCAGGAGAACTGGTTGCCTGTCCCCGAGGATACGTTCGAGGTGACCCTGCGCATGTTCGGGCCGGGCGAGGATATTCTGGACGGGACCTGGTCTGCGCCGCCGATTACAAGCCGTTGAAGGGGGCTCAGCCGCTCTGCCCAAGCAGGATGGCGCCGATCAGGCCGGCATCATCCCCAAGGCCCGGGGTCGCGATGAGCCGGCTTGAAGGGGCGTGTTCAAGATAGCCGCCCATCTGTTTGTCGAAGGCTGCGCGGATGCGCGCGATCAAATGCGGGGCAAGCAGCAGGCCCCCGCCGAAGATGATCCGCTCTGGCCGGAAGGTGAGGGTCAGGGCGCGGGCGGCCTGGGCGAGATAGTCGGCCGCGATGTCCCAGACCGGGTGATCTGGCGCGAGGGCTTCAGGGTCGCCAGCCCGGGCGCGTATGGCCCGGGCGGAAGCGAGGCCTTCAAGGCAGTCTGGATGAAAGGGGCAGACGCTTTCGAATGTGTCGTCATCGCGGTGGCGGCGAAGGGCGATATGGCCGAATTCCGGGTGAGAGGGGCGCCCGAGAAAGCCGCCATTCGCGTACAGACCGGCGCCGATACCGGTGCCGACCGTGACATAGGCCGCAGATGCGCAGCCCCGCGCGGCGCCTTTCCTCATCTCCGCCAGCAGGGCGCCGTTCACATCGGTGTCGACCGTGACGGGCAGGCCGAGGGTTTCGCTGAAGCGAGCCCGCAAATTCGTGCCCGACCAGTCCGGTTTGGCCGAGCCGGTGATTGTCCCGTAGCTCTCTGACTGAGGGTCCACATCGATCGGCCCGAAACTGGCGATGCCAAAAGATTTGAGTGTGGCGTTGGCGGCGGCCGCCATGACCCAGTCGAGGCAGACAGAAATCGTTTCATCCGGCGTGCTGACAGGGATGCGGCGCGTCTCGATGAGCGCGCCTGTCCTGTCGGCCAGCCCGCATTTGAAAGTGGTGCCGCCTGCATCGATCCCGCCATGGAGCTTGTGCGCTGTCATACGGTTTGAGACCTTTCGCCCTATCAGACCTGCCAGACTAGGCAGGACGCCGGGCAATGGATAGGTCTTGCGGCGATCAAGGAGAATTGCCCGATGAGTTATGATGACCGCCAGAAAGCCGAAGAGATCGGCGCGCGTGTTGAAGCTTTTGTCCGCGATGTGGTGGCGCCCTATGAGCGCGATCCGCGACTCGAAAACCACGGCCCAAGCGAAGACCTGGTCAAGGAGCTCCGGGACAAAGCGCGCGCCGCGGGTGTGATGACGCCGCACATTCTGGACGACGGCAGTCATCTTTCCCAACGTGGAACGGCCTATGTGCTGCAGAAGACGGGCCTGTCACCGCTTGGACCGGTCGCGTGCAATACCGGCGCGCCGGATGAGGGGAACATGTTCCTGCTGGGCAAGGTGGCCACGCCGGAACAGCATGAGCGCTTCCTGAAGCCGCTGGTCTCCGGGGAGGCGCGCTCGGCCTTCTTCATGACCGAACCGGCCGCTGATGGTGGGGCAGGTTCTGACCCCTCGATGATGAAGACCACCGCCAGGCAGGACGGCAATCACTGGGTCATCAATGGCCGCAAGACCTTCATCACCGGCGCTGAGGGTGCGAAGGTCGGCATCGTGATGGCGAAATCGGATGAGGGGGCGTGCATGTTCCTCGTCGACCTGCCGAATGAAGCGATCCGGATTGAGCGTGTGCTCGACACGATCGACAGTTCCATGCCGGGCGGCCATTCGGAAGTGGTTATCGATAATCTGCGCGTGCCCGCCTCAGACATGCTGGGCAATCCGGGAGAGGGCTTCCGCTATGCCCAGATCCGGCTTGCACCGGCGCGTCTTTCACACTGCATGCGTTGGCACGGCGTGGCGACACGGGCGCAGGAAATCGCGACCGAATATGCGTGCAAGCGTCAGGCCTTCGGCAAGCTGCTGGTCGATCATGAAGGCGTCGGCTTCATGCTGGCAGAGAACAAGATCGACCTGCAGCAATCTGCGCTGATGATCGACTGGTGCGCCGATGCGCTGGACCGCGGCGAGGACGGAAACGTTGAAAGCTCCATGGCGAAGGTCGCGGTTTCAGAAGCGCTGTTCCGGGTGGCTGACCGGTGTGTCCAGGTGATGGGTGGCATGGGCGTCAGCCGGGACACGATCGTCGAGCAGCTGTTCCGCGAGGTCCGCGCTTTCCGCATCTATGATGGGCCGACAGAAGTGCACAAATGGTCACTGGCGAAAAAGATCAAGAAGGCCGAGCTGCAGCGAACCGGGGCCAAATAGACCGGCCCTGAAGGGCCAATAAAGAGAAAAGTTCCCTGCTTTCCCGCTTTTTGTCACAAGAACAGGAAGAGGAACGCTGGAAGCTGAGCGGCCGTTTATACGGCATGAAACGCTCAAAGAGGGAGGCGAAAATTGAAAGATTTTTCGCCTCTGAAAGAAAAAGACTGGTGCGCCGCAAGATCAAGGGGCGCGGGATCCGCGACAAGGCGGTCCTGCGCGCCATGAAAGCGGTGCCTCGTGAGCGTTTCGTGCCGGAGAATCTGCGTGAGTTTGCCTATGATGATGCGCCGCTTCCCATTGGTGAGGGGCAGACGATTTCCCAGCCCTACATCGTGGCCCTGATGATCCAGGCGGCCGCCCTGACCGCGCGCTCGCGCGTGCTGGAAGTGGGGGCCGGTTCTGGCTATTGCGTCGCCATCATGGCGCGGATTGCAGAGAAGGTGTTTGCGGTGGAGCGCAATGAGACGCTGGCCGCTGAGCTTGGGCCAAGACTGGCCGGACTTGGCTGTCAGAATGTCGAGATTTTCGCGGGCGACGGCTCGGCGGGCTGGCCTGAAGAGGCTCCGTTTGACGCGATCATCGTGTCGGCCGTGGCGCCCCATATTGCCGATCCGCTCTTGCAGCAGCTGGCCCCGGGCGGCCGGCTTGTCATCCCGGTGAGCCGGGACGATGGCGAGCAAAGGCTTTTGCGCGTCACACGCCATGGCGAGGAGCGCTTTGAGGAAGAGGATCTGGGCGGCGTCAAATTCGTTCCGCTCATCGGCGAAGAGGCATTTGCCCCCTCGACATGACGCGGCGTGTCAGTGGGCGAGCCCATAGACCTCGACCGCGCGGTTCAGAAGAGCCGTGTCGTCAATGTCGTTGGGGTGGAAACCCTTGCGGAAGAATTTCCAGTAATGGCTCCAGTTCCCGCGAACAAAACCGCCGCGCGCAAATAGAAAGCGGAAGGCCTGGCCGAGTGTGCGCCAGAAGGGCGGCTTATCCCGCCGGTACATGTGCACCAGACTGCGCAACTGGTAGCGCACCAGAAATTCCCAGCTCATGAGGATCATGGCCTTGCGCAGCATGCCTTGTGTACCGCCGGCCGCCTTGTAGACGTCGAAGGCCACCGACTTGTGCTCGATCTCCTCCACCGCATGCCAGCGCCAGACCTGGGCGACTTCCGGGGAGGCGTTCCTGATCCAGCCATCCTGCCTGAGTAACTGGCCTGCGATGGTCGCGGTCAGGTGTTCATAGGCAACCGTCGTCGCCAGCCAGAACAGGGGGTCCATATCCTTTAGCGTCTTGGCGTCGCCGCGAATGGCGCCTTCAAGATAGTCGAGATCATAGCCCTTCAGCTGACAGAGCAATTCGTTGAAACGCTGATGCTCACGGCGGTGGACATATTCCTGTGCCATGAATCCGCGCACCGCGTCGCGCAGCTCTTCGTCACTGACACATTTTTCGTGCGCCTTGACGCTGTCGATAAAGGACTTCTCCCCATAGGGAAAAAGGATCGACATCGAGTTGAAGAAGGCGGTCTGGAACCAGTCATCGCCGTTCCATTCAGCGGCGAGTTCTGAACCAAGCTCAAATCTGAGGTCACGGGGTTTGATGGGGGTCATGTGGATCAGTCCGAGAGTGTGGCCAGGATTGCGAGTTTCTCGACCGGCGGGAGAGGTCCGGCCTCCTTCACGACCTTGAACGCCTCGTCGGCTATTTCGAGCGTCTGGTCGATATCGGCGTCGGTCAGGGCGGCGCAGATGAACATGTTGTGCCAGGGATGGAAGTAGACGCCGCGTTTGATCAGGGCCTGGTTCCACGCATAGCCTTTGGAAAAGCCGGGATCGTCCGCGAACATGATCAGCGGCAGCTCTGCAGGGCCGCTCTGGCGCAGGGCGAAGCCGTGACGGTCCGCTGCTTCGTCCAGCCCGGTGCGAAGACGCTGGCCGAGCGCCTGGGTGCGTTCGAGATAGTCGGTCTCACGGATGAGTTTCATCGTTTCGATGGCCGCCGCCATTGGCGCGGCCGAGAACCAGTAGGAGCCTGTGGCATAGATATGGGCGGCCGCTTCGCGCGCCTTGTCAGAGCCAAGAAGCGCCGAAAGGGGGTGGCCATTGGCAATCGCCTTGCCCCAGCTGGAAAGGTCCGGTTCGATACCGACGCGTGCCCAGCTGCAGTCACGGGCGAGCCTGAAGCCGGCGCGGACATCGTCCACGATCAGCAGGGCGCCGGTCTCGTCGCAAAGCTCGCGGGCACGGCGCGCATAGTCCGGTGCCGGGTCTTCCTGATCGACGAATGTGTCGTGCTTGATCGGCGAGGCGAAGATGGCGGCGAGGTCGTCGCCGGCTTCCTTGACCGCCGCTTCCAGGCTTTCGACGTCATTATAGGTGTAGAAGACCTGGTTGGCGCGGTCGCTGGGCGTGGTGCCGTTCTTCAGCGGCGTACACCAGGGCGCAGCGCCGTGATAGGCGCCTTTTGCCAGGACGATTGTCTTTTTCCGGGTATGCTGGCGGGCGATCATCAGCGCCATGGTCGTGGCGTCTGTGCCATTCTTGCAGAACATCGCCCAGTCTGCGTGCGTGACCATGCGCGTCATCTCTTCGGCGAGCGTCACCATGAGACCGGACGGGCCAGTCATCGTGTCGCCCTTCTTCATCTGCGCGATATAGGCGGCATCAATGCCCTCGTGCCCATAGCCGAACAGGTTCGGGCCGTAGGCGCACATATAGTCAGTATATTTGTTGCCGTCTGCGTCCCACAGATGCGCGCCGGACGCCCGCTCGAAGAATTGCGGATAATCGTCGGGTAGCAGCCGCACCGACTGGTGCCCGTACATGCCACCGGGAATGACGGCTTCTGCCCGTTCGCGAAGCGCCTTGTCTTCAGAATTGGTCCACATCTTCCCCTCGCTGTACGGCTAAATAAGATAGCTTTGACTACCATACTTGACGTAGATATATGCGCAAGATGGAATCTGGGAGAAAAGCGGATGAAACTCGATCTTCTGTGTGTCGGCCTGACGACGCTGGATGTTGTGGGGCGGCCAATCACGGAAATCCCGCCGAATGAGGAAGGGCGCCTGATCGAGCAGATCGCATGCGCCCCGGCCGGCACGGCCGCAGGGGCGGCCTGCGTCGCAGCCCGGCTTGGCGTGCGCACCGGTGTGGCCGGGGCCATCGGCAGCGATCTTACGGGCAAGTTCGTCCGGTTCGCGCTTGAGGATGGCGGCGTGGATACAAGCCTTCTGACGACGCTTGAGGGGTATCCGACTTCCACAACGATCCTGCCCATCGATGAGCAGGGGCGCCGCCCGACGCTGCATGCGCCGGGCGCCGGGTCCGTGCCGCCTCTGAGTGATGAGCTGATGCATGCAGCAACCTCGGTGCGATGCCTACACTATGGCGGTATCGGGGCACCGACCCTGGATGGCGGGCCGGGCGAGTCGCTTCTGAAAGCGGCGAAATCGGCCGGCGTTGAGGTGGTGTGTGATCTGATCGCGCCGGGCCCCACGGCAGCTGAGGAGCTTGCCCGTCTGCTGCCTTATGTCGCCTGGTTCCTGCCGAGCGCCGAGGAGGCACGGCTGCTGACCGGTGAAGAGGATCTTCAGGCAGCCGCAGACGCCTTCCTTGCGATGGGCGCGAAGAATTGCGTCATCAAGGATGGGGGGCGCGGCGCTGTGCTGGCGGCGGGCGAATTGCGCGGACGGCTGCCAGCCTTCAGGATCGAGGTCGTGGACACGACGACCTGCGGCGACTCATTCTGTGCGGGGTTCGTTGCCGCGCACCTTAAAGGCGCGAGCGATTTCGATGCGCTGAGGTTTGCCGCTGCGACCGCGGCCATGGTCGCGCAGGGGCTTGCGACCTATGGCAAGCTGGAAAGCTATGAACAGGTGGAGCGGGCCATGAAGACGCTGCCTCTTGCGGAGACCGGAGCATGATAGACGAACAGGAAGCCAAACTGCGCGAGCAGATTGTCGAGGTGATGGCGGCGATGGATGCGCGCGGCCTCAACCGCGGCACATCGGGCAATGTTTCGGCGCGCCTGGGGGAGGGCGCGCTGGTGACGCCGACCGGCATTCCGCCATCTGCCCTTAAGCCGGAGCATATTGTGAAGCTCTCCGCCGATGGCAGCTATGACCCGGCGGGCATGAAGCCCTCCAGCGAGTGGCTGATGCATCTGAAACTGTTGCAGCTTCGCCCGGATGCCAACGCTGTCGTTCACTGTCATTCGCGTCATGCCACCATCCTCGCCTGCGCCAACATGCCCATACCGGCTGTGCACTATATGGTCGCCGTGAGTGGCGGGTCCTCCGTGCCGGTCGCGCCCTATGCCACATTCGGGTCTGCCGAGCTGGCGGAGGTGGTCTGCGAGGCGCTGGCGGGTCAGTATGCGACCCTGATGGCCAATCACGGGCAGATCGTTGCCGCGCCCAGCCTGCGGGCGGCCTTGCTGATTGCCGAAGAGGTCGAGGAGCAGGCCGCCATCTACTGGGGCACGCTGGCGATAGGCGGCCCGACCCTGCTTGGCGGTGATGAAATGGCGCGCATCGCTGAGCAATTTCGCTCCTATGGGCAAAAGAAGAAAAGTTGAGCTCCGGTGCGGCGTCGCTGTGCTTGCTCATATAGTAATGATCGCTATCATTGCTTTGTGACCAAGATCGGAGTTCCGCATGCTCGCCTGCTATACAGACCGCCTCAGCCTCAGACCCGGTGAGAGCTTCGCGCTCCATATCAGCGTGGAGAACGGCCCCTGCCGGCTGGAGATTGCACGTGTCGGCCTGAACCGTGAAACCGTGCTGACAATGGAAGATATTGAGGCGGGCCATCATCCGGTGCCGCCGCATGCCGACCGGGACGGATGCGGCTGGCCAGCGGCGCTGGAAGTGACCGCGGGCGAGGACTGGCGGTCTGGCTATTACGATATCCTGCTGACCGACGCAGCAGGAGAGCAGACCCACCATTTCGTCTGTATCAAACCGAAGGCCGGTACGACCGGCTCGAAGGCCGTCCTGGTTCTCGCGACGAACACCTATCAGTCCTATAACTGGTGGGGCGGCGCGAACGCCTATTCCAATGTGACCGGGCTGATGAGTGGCAAGGTTCCGTTCGATGAGGCGATGGATCAGGCGATCGGTGTGCTTTCGACCCAGCGGCCTTTTATCCAGATGATCGTCGCCGCGCCGGAAGGCGCCCCGCGCCTGATCAATATGCGCAAGCGGGACTTCAGGGAAAAGCCATGGGCGGCGGACCCCGAATGGATGCGTCACCACCAGATCTCGCCCTATGATGGCTCGGCCGGCTTTATGAACAAATGGGAGCACGCCTTCGCGGCCTGGACGGAGGCGGAAGGCTATGTCTTCGACTATGTGACCGATTACGATCTCGACACCGATCCGGACCTTCTTTCGGCCTATAGCTCGGCCTTCTTTGTCGGCCATTCGGAATACTGGTCAGGCGATGAACGTGCGCAGGTGGAGCAATTTGTCGACAATGGCGGCCATGCCGCGATCCTGTCGGGCAATACGTGTTTCTGGAAGGTCCGCTGGGAAAATGATGGCAAGACCTATGTCTGCCACAAGTGGAAAGGGTTCACGGCGGAGGATGCCGGGCCTGAGAAGGCAACGCATCTCTGGTCTCACCCGGCTTTCGGCGCGCCGGAGGCTGAACTGACCGGGCTGAGCTTCAATTTCGGGGGCTATCACCGGCTTGGCATGTGCGTCTCGCGCGGCTCTTCCGGCTTCACGGTCTATAATGACAAGCACTGGGCCCTGAACGGGACCGACCTGTTCTATGGGGACCAGCTGGGCGCCGATGTGCCGCTCATCGGCTATGAAAGTGACGGGTGCCGGTTCGAGTTCGGTGAGGATGGTCTGCCGAAAGCCATCACCACTGGCGGCGTTCCGGAGAATCTCGAGATCATTGCCATTGCGCCTGCCACGCTCGGCGAGGATCCGGAAAGCGGCTATGCCCCGATGATCCCGCCGGAGAAGCTGGATGTGATTGCCGACTGCATCTATGGCGATGGCTCCCCTGCCATGCAGCAGCGCCTGCTCCGCGGGCATGCGGTGCTGGCGAGCTTCAAGCGCGGCGAAGGCGAGGTGTTCAACACCGGCACGACAGAATGGGCGCATGGACTGGTCGCGAAAGACCCGTTCGTTGAGACCATTACCCGCAATGTGATGGAGCGGTTCGATGTCACGAAGTCGGAAGCTGTGAGCGCTTCAGCCGCAAAATAGGCGGCGGGCGCTGCTCTAGATGTTGAAAGGCGCGGGAGGGACTTCCCGCGCCTTTCTTATGGTCCTAAGTTATCGCGAGGAACGGCGGATCAGTCCGGCACGGGCTCCTTGCCACCGCCCTTGACGAAAAGAAGCAGGATGAAGCCTGCTGCAAAGAGGAGTGTCACGGGGACAAAGCCGGCCTGCTGGGAATGAAAGACGCTGGTGAAAATACCGACGAACATCGGTCCGAGCCAGCTGGTCGAATTGCCGGCAAGGGCAGCAAGGCCGAAGAAGGCGCCCATCTGGCTGGCCGGGGCAAGCCGGGTCAGCAAGGTGCGGCTGGAGGACCAGGCCGCGATCTGGAACACGAATCCCAGAAAGCCGAAGAAGACGAAAACCAGTTCCGGCAGGGTGGTGAACATCGGACCGTCCCAGACCGCTTGCGGATCGGCGACGGTCATGAAGAGGATCTTGGTTGGCGAGGCGCCGATAATCCCGATCAGGCCCACCACGGATCCCGCGATCTCTATCTGGAAGGCGATCTTGGGGCCGAATGTTTCGTCCAGCCAGCCGGCGAGGACGCCGCCGATCAGGCCGGCCACGCAGCCGAGCAGGCCATAGATCAGCATCTGTGTGCCATCCCACCCCATGACGCCTGCCGCATAGACCCCGCAGAGGATCAGCAGGACGCCGCCGGCATCCTGTGCCAGCGTGCGGGCCAGAAGATAGATCATCGCGTCGGAATTCTGCTTCCAGTTCCGGATCAGCCAGAAAAGGGAGCCGACGCCGGCACGGACCGAAGCTGTGCTGGCCTTTGAGCCCGAATGCGGCGCGTCCTTGCTGAAGAGGAAGAGGGGGACGGCGCATATGGCAAAGTTGACGGCGACAAGGACCGGCACCATCCGGTCCGGCTCGAATGCTTCCTTGGAGAGGCCGAACAAGGGCTGGTCTGGCAACATCAGCGCGAAGAGGATGAAGAGAAGAAGAGCGATCGAGGTGACATTGCCGAGGGAGAGCGCCATGCCTGAGGCCATGGGCTGCATGCGTGGCTTTGCCGCCGATGTCAGCATGGAGGAGAAGAGGACCTCGCCGCATGACAGCAGGATGGAGATCAGGCCCAGGATTGCGACGACGACCCAGGGGGACAGGATGGCCCGCCGGGCGCGGCGAACCAGAGGCTCATGATCAACGGAATAAGCAGAAGGGTCAGCAGGCCCAGCCATGGCTTGCGTGGCCCGATTGTGTCGACCGTGGCGCCGAGGACCGGCGCCACGATTGCAACCGTCAGACCGGAAATCATGCCCATCTGGGCAATCATGGCCTGCCCCTTCACCCCGTCCCCGACCACCGTGGTCGCGAAATAGGGGGCGAAAAGAAAGCCGTTGACGAGACCGATATAGGGGTCCCGCCCGGCCTGATAGGTGGCCCAGGACCAGGCCGAAAGGTCCAGCTTCCTGGAGCCGGCGATGGCTTCAGAAGGGCTGGACGGTTCCGGCTGGCCTGCGGACATGATCGCCACTGGACTAGTACCGGTAGCGCAGGAACACGCCGACACTGCGCGGCCGCGAATAGGTCAGCAGGTCGACCCCGAGGCTGTCGATCGGGTTGGCAGAGGTCAGATAGGCCTCATCGGTCAGGTTACGGCCCCACAGGCCCCCTTCGATATGCCCGTCCGGGGAAAGGACCGCTAGCTCTGCGCCAAGCAGCCAGAGTTCCGGATCGGACAGACGCTCGCGGTTGGTGCTGTCGAAATAGACCTTTGAGCGATAGGACGCATCAATGCTCGGCGTGATCTGGAAGCCGGAGTCGAGATCGAACGTATAGGACGCCCGGCTCGTCAGGCTGAATTCCGGCGATTGCGGCATCGTGTTTCCGGAATAATCGTCGCCCAGCGACTGGTAGTCGCCATATTCGGCATGCAGCCAGGCAAGGCCGAGTGACAGGTCGAGATTGGCAACCGGGCGGGCGACGAACTCAGCTTCGGCGCCGTACATTTCCGACGAGGCTGCATTGTCGAGCACCTGAACCGTCAGGCCGCCGCGTTCAACCGTCGAATAGGCCTGGATGTCCTGATAGTCGTAATAGAAGCCAGACAGGTTCATCCGCAGGCGGTTGCCGAGGAGGTCACTCTTCGAGCCAACTTCAAAGGCGTCGACTGTTTCGTTGTTGTAGGGCTCAATCTGTTCGGGGCTGTCGGCATTGCCGCCGAAGAAGCCGCCGGACTTGTAGCCGCGGCTATAGCTCGCGAAGATATTCGTCGTATCCGTCAGGTCGTATTTCAGGCCGAGCTTGCCAGACCAGTCGCTGAACGTCTTGTCGGCCTCATAGGTGAACAGGGTAATCGCCTGTTCTGCCACGGTCGAATAATCCATCGACTTTTCGTCCGCAGACCAGCGAAGTCCGGCCGTCAGGAAGAGGCGGGGCGCGATTTCATAATCGGCCTGGCCGAAGACGGCATAGGAGTCTGTCTTCTGCGTGTACGGATAGCCCAGGAAAATCACCGAATCGTCCGGGCTGGCGCCGGTCGGGTTCGACGGTGAGACGAATAGCGGACGCAGTTCGCGCAGAATGTCATAGGCGCTGTCGCTGGTCGTTTCGTCATTCATGTAATAGGCGCCAAGCACCCATTTCAGCTTGTCGCCATCTGATGCCAGGCGAAGCTCCTGCGAGAATTGCTTCTGATCGTTGAAGTAATAAGCCTCGATCATCTGGAGCGGGCTGGAATCGGTATTCTCGTGAGCCTTGCGCTCGACGTCCTGATAGGCCGTGATCGAGGTGAGGGTGAGACGGTCGCCGATCTCCCGGTCGACGGTGAGGGCGGCGCTCCAGAGCGAGACCTTGTCCTTGCCCTCGAAGTCTGCGGTGATGTGATACGGGTCTGGATCGGTGTCGGCAAAGCCGAGCGCGTCGGTGCACAGGCCGCTGCGGTAAAAGCCCGGCGCGCAAACGCCGTCAGGGCCCGCAGCCGCCGGGTCGGTCGGGAAAAGCTGACGCGATTTCGGCTGAACAACGCCGCCGAGATTGGTGAAGGTGTTCATTGTGAACAGCACGTCTGTCCGGTCGTCCGGCGTGTAGAGAAGCGAGCCGCGCATAGCGTAGCGCTCGGCATTGTTCACCTTGTTACCGGTGACGGTATTGGTGGAATAGCCTTCATCTTCTGCATACTGGCCGGCGAGGCGGAAGGCGAGCTTGTCACCGACCACCGGGCCGCCGACGCCGAACGTGGCTTCCAGAGCGTCGAAGCTGCCATACTCGACCGAGGCATAGCCCTCTGGGGTGAAGGTGGGCTTCTTGGCGATCACATTGATGGCGCCGCCCGTGGTGTTGCGGCCGTACAGGGTGCCTTGCGGGCCGCGAAGAACCTCGACACGGTCCAGGTCGTAAAAGGCGGCGAACTGGGCGAGCGGCGAGCCGATATAGACACCGTCCGCATAAAGACCGACACCGCTGGAAGAGGTCGGGTTGAAGTCATTCAGGCCAGCGCCGCGGATGAAGATCTTCGGGTTCGCGGCGGCATCAGCCGAGGCAATGCGCAGGCTGGGGACCAGATTGTCGAGCGAGGTGATGTTGTCGACGCGTTGTTTTTCCAGGGCTGCGGAGGAAAGCGCCGTAATGGAAATCGGCACATCCTGAACGTTTTCGGCGCGCTTCTGCGCGGTCACGACAATGCTCTCAAGGCGCGCCGTGGCATCTTCTTCCTGGGGCTGCGCATCCGTCTGCGCCGAAGCGGCGCCGGTCCACATGAGCGCGGCGGCGCCCGTTCCGATCAAGAGTTTTTTCATTGCGGTGTCCTTTCCTTCCATCCCAATCGGAAGAATGGATAGCGATCACTAGCACTTTTACAATAGTTATAATTATGGTTTTGGGATGTTTTTCTGCTGTGGATGCTCTATGTGCAACAAAGGCACGGAGACCGACAAAAAATGAGCACACAGAGTAAAGCGCGCTCGCGCAAGACGGTCGAAAAGCGCAAAGTGGCGACAGAGGCCAAGCAGCAACCGCAGCAGACGCGCGCGCAGGACACCTATGAACTGATACTCAAAACGACGGGCCAGCTTCTGGACGAGGTGGGGCTGGAGCGCCTGTCGACCAATCTGGTGTGCAAGCGGGCCGGGCTGACGCCGCCGGCCCTCTACCGCTATTTCCCGAATAAGTATGCCATCCTGCGCGAACTGGGCGACAGGCTGATGGCGCGGCAGGACGAGGCTGTCCTGCAATGGATCGACGAAGGCGGGCTTCAGTCGGCAAGCCATGAAGAGGCGGTTGCCAGCAATGTCCGCCTGCAGGAGCGGGTAAATGACATCACGCGCCAGTTTCCCGGCAACATCTTTGTGCTGCGGGCCCTGCGGGCAATTCCGCTCCTGCGTGAGGTGCGCATTGCCTCGCGGGACATGGTGGCCGAACGGATGGCGGATGCGATCGCCGCTACCGGGCACAAGGCATCACGCGAGCGCTTGCTGGAGGCGGCCTGCCTGACGACGGAATTGATGTATAGCGGGATGGAAATGGTCCTCGAAGAACCGTCACGCGACGGACATCGCATATGCGTCGATCTCGCCCGGATGATGGTGACCTATTACGACCAGCTTGAGAGCTGACGCAAAGCCGGCCCGGAGAGGCCGGGCGTTCAACCGGCCTGCCGTTCCAGTGTAACCGGCAGGTGCCTCATCTGGCACATCGCATGGTTGCCGATCCAGTCATCGATATCCCCGGCGGCCTGGATGCGTATCCCGGATTCGATCAAGCCTGCGAGCAGGCATTGCGCGGCCAGACTGGCGGCGAAACGGCCCGGACAGATATGAGCGCCCCCGCCAAAGGTTGTGGCGCCTTGCTGGGACCGGTCTGGATCAAAGCGGGCCGGTTCCGGGAAGGCCTCAGGGTCGCGATTGCCGGCGCCCCACATCATCAGGACATTCGTGCCTGCGGGAATGGTGAGCCCCGCATGTTCAATATCGGTGCGAACATATCGGTTGAGGCCGATAACAGGCGGCTCGATGCGCAGACACTCGGCCACCACTGCGGCGAGCCTTTCCGGCGGCGCATCCTGCAGGTCAGCCATGACGTCCGGGTGATCAAGGAGTGTGCGGACGGTATTGGCGACAGCAACGGCTGCGGTGTGGAAACCATCGAAGAGGTTGCCGGCGACGAACGCGCCTGCCGTCTCTGGGACATGGCCGCCATAGTCGAGGTCGTCGGGAATATCCACGCCTTCAAGATCCGTTGCGATTTCTTCGACGAAGGGACAGCCGCCGCGCTGCAGTGATCGCATGCTGGCTGTCTCAACGATAGCGCGGTAGGTTTTTGCAGCGGCGTCGGCGCGGCGGAACGCCTCTCCGCCTGGCTGGAGATACAGCATTGGCGTCATCTTGCGGGCATGGACCGCAGCTTCAAGCGCCTCTTCATCTGTCATGCCGAGCTGATTGCCCCAGAAGCGGCCGATCAGGGGCTCGGCGATGTCTTCCACAAGGTCTATGGTTTCGCCGACAGGCAGGTTTTGCAGAAGACCGGCCGCAATAGCCTGGGTGCCCTCACGCCTTGCGCCGACCGGCCTGGGGCCGACCTGTTTGAGCAGGATACGGCGGAGGACCGGATTCAGGGGCGCGTTGCTGCTGAAGAGCTGGTTCTGGATGAGATTGGCGATAGCATAGCCGACAGGTTCTTCGCTGTCGGGGCGGTCCTCCAGAAGACCGGGAAATAGCTGGTTCGGCGCGAGCGCGGACAGTTCCGGCATCGCGGCCGTGGCCCGAAGATCCGCTTGGCGGAAAATGACAAGCGTACCATCGTTGCTGCGCAGAAAGCGCGGACCGCCGGGCTGGAAAACCCTGTCGCAGAACTGGCGGAATGCGATCCGCCCGCCATCGAAGCCATAATCTTCCAGTGTCGCGAGCGTCTCTACGTTCAGGATTGGCGGTTGGTCGGCTGTGACGTCCTCCGGCATGTGCTCTGTCCCTCCGTGGGTGTCTGCCTTCCTTTGGAGAGGCGGCAAAATATCGGTCGCAATAAAGATAGCTATAGCTACCTTACGGGTCTTGTACAGCCCGGGTGCCGGGTTCTCCGTCCGCGGGAAGGGCCGGACCGGCGACACCCGCCGGAAAGTTATCGTTGTTTGTGAACAAGCAGCTTCAGGGTTTCACGCCTCTATCGTGACCGTTGGGTGGGTCTGATATCTGTCGACCGCATCCATATCGACCTCTACGCCCCAGCCGGGCCCATCCGGCAGATGGGCGTAGCCGTCCTCATAGGTGATGCGTTCTCTAAGAAGGTCATGCTCCAGCATTGTGTGGCCCTGAAGCTCGGTCGCATTCCGGATATTGCGGGCGCGGGCTGCATGCGTGTGCAGGATGACCGCGCTGCCAAGGCCCGAAGGCTGATTGTGCAGGCAGACATCGATGCCTCTGGCGGCAGCATAATCGATGGCCTTGAGCGCATGCGTCAGCCCGCCCGGACGTTCGGGATTGATGCCGAACGTTCTGACCGCCCCCATTTCGGCAAGGGTAATCATGTCGCGCAGGCCGAAGCAGCCTTCATGCGCCATGAGCGGCACGTCTGTGCGTGACTGGACCCAGGCCATGCCGGCAAAGTCGTCGGCTTTTACGGGCTGTTCGGCAAAATCGATACAATAGGGCTTGATGGCCTCAATGCATTCAAGCGCCTCATTGGGATTGTAGGCCTGGTTATAGTCGACGCGCAGGCCGGCATCCGGGCCGATCAGGTCCCGCACGGCGCTGACGATCTCGACATCGCGGCGCCGTCCGTCCCCAAGCTTGCAGCGGAAGGATTTGATCCCGCTTTCCATTCCGGCTTTCACAAGCTCGAGAATGGTATCGGTGGCGGTCAGCGGCAGCACCATGCTGAGCGGGATACGGTCTGTCTGTTGCCCGCCGCAAAGGTCGTGGACAGGCCGGCCGATGGAGCGCGCTGCGACATCGAACAGGGCGAGGTCCAGCAGGCCCTTTGCCATTTCATTGCGGGCGACATTGTTATCGAATTTCTGATGGATCAGCTCACGGTCAAAGGGCGACCGGCCAAGGACGAAGCGGCCAAGCTGGGTCTTGATCACTTCGGCCATGAGCGCCGGAGAGGTGGAGCTTTCGACAAGCCAGACATAGACATCGCCGAAACCGACCACGCCGTTCTCGGTGGTCATCCGGCAGACAAGGAAGTCCCCGCCGAGCCAGTGATCGTCGACATCCAGCCCCATTGCCACCTTGCCGGTGCCCCCCTGAAGGACCTGGCGCACACGTTCCTGGAAGGGCACGAAGACCGGAAAGAGCTCGATCCTGGTGATTGGGTCGTGGGCCTGTTTCATTGCGGGTACCTTTTTTCAGGAGAGAGGCTTTGAAGTCCGGCCAGCGCACGGTCGAAGACGTCGCGGGCGCGGGTGAGGACCGCGTCTTTCCAGGCTTTGTCATCTGGATAGAAGACGCGCAGGAGCCGCTGGCGGATGTCGCGGCCGCGCTCGCTTTCGACATCGCCGTGATGGGTGAGCCAGTTATCCTCGATCAGCATGCCGAGGACGGCTTTGGCCGGCTCTGTGCCGTATTCCAGGGTCATGGGGATGACCCATGTCCGGGCGCCCAGATGGTTTTCCATCCCCGCATTCATGTAGCCGCCGAGGATGGTATCCGAGGCGCTGTGCGGGCGCGGGGTCACGAACATGTCGCCGAACCATTCAGCCGTCAGTGCCTTATGGGGCTCTTCATCGTCTGCCGCCATCATCAGGAGGCCGAGGCCGGACGGGCCGAGACCGGTGTGCACATCTATCTGAACCACGATGGCCGCATGGGAGAGATAACTGTCCCAGATCTTTTCCATCGTCCGGCGCGACCAGGCAGGTTCCCGTCCGCCAAACTGGATGCCATCGGGAAACTCATACTGGCCGCCGGTCACCGCTTTCATGAAATCGAGCGCTTCCATGGAGGCGCGCAATTCCTCGACCCTGGCAATAATCGTGTCTGCGCCCTCGGGCGGCAGTTCATCCGGGTTCAGGAGGTCGTAGAGCTCGCGGTATTTTTCATTCTGAGGCAGGCCCGCATCGAAATCGATGAAGTTGCGGTTGAGGTCCACATTGTTCTCGTTCACGCGGCGCAGGTGCGAGAAGCCATAAGGGTTCACCGCATGGATGAGCAGGATAGCCGTATCCTCTGCAAGTGGGGGCGCATCCTCAATGAACTGACACTGGGCGGCTGAGCCGCAAAACCCCTCCACCCCGTGGATGCCGCTGGAAATGGTCAGCACACGGGTGGCATCCTTTGGACCTTTCCAGAAGACGTCCGTGTAGACCGGCTCACCGTCACGGCCCGAAACGGGGTGCTTAAACGCCTCATGCGTCCAGTCGCCCGCCGCAGCGGTCTTCTGCAGGATGAGCTTCCTTGCGGTTCTGTAGTCCGGTGAAAAACAGGATGTCATTTTCCGGTATCTCCGTAGGGGGCGGGAGGGGGCGTTCCGACTTCAGCGACTGACGAACTCACCGCGGATTATTGTCTCCCGGACTTTCAGCCCGGCGATTTCCTGCGGGGATACAGAGAGCGGATCGGCGTTGAGGATGACGAGGTCGGCCTGCTTGCCGTGTTCAAGCGTCCCCTTGAGGTCTTCCTCGAACTGCAGCCAGGCGGCGTTACGTGTGTACATGGCGAGGGCATCCTCAATCGAGATGCCCTGCTCGGGGTGGAAACCGCCGCGATTGACGGCAAAATCGAGGGCGGCGACGACATCGGTCGACTCGATGGGCGCGTCCGATGAGCCAGCCACGACAATGCCGGCGTCAATGAAATCGCGGAAAGGGTAGGCTTGGGCGGCGCGGGCTTCGCCGAGCCGCCGGGGCAGCCAGTCGCTTTCCGAGCGGATAAAGAGGGGCTGTGTGCAGATGCTGAGCCCGGCTTTGGCGATCCGCGCGACGAGGTCTTTCGAGGCGATCGAGGCATGTTCGATCCGGTGGCGGTGACCGGGGCGCGGATGTGCGTCGAGAAGCCGCTCGAACAGGCGCACACAGTTTTCGATGCCTTTGTCGCCAATGGCGTGGATGCAGACCTGATAGCCAGCGAGATGCGCCGCTTCCATACGCGCATAGATCTCGTCATCCGAGAGCGTCATATAGCCATGCGAGCAGGTCTTGTCGGCATAGGGTTCGGTCATGCAGGCGGTGCAGGAGCCGAAAGTGCCGTCTGCAAAGATCTTGAAGGCGCGCGTAACCGTATGCTGGTCCGGATCGTTGAGCGGCGACTCGATAGCCGACTTTATGCCTTCCATCGTCTTGCCGATGATGATCGCATAGACCGATTGCGGGATAAGGCCGCGAAGCTGAGGGAAGAGCAGCGCTTCCATTCTGCTGGAGGCACCGCCGGGGCCTTCCTCGTCACTCTGAAGCATGGCCCCGATCGAGGTGATGCCGGCCTCTGCGAGCTGGTCGAAGACCCCCTGGCTGGCGGCGAGCATGCGTTCGGGGCGAGGCGAGGGAAAATGCTGCATCGGCAGGCCGATGGCTTTTTCCTCAAAGATGCCGTTCAGGCTGCCATCCTGATAGCGCCCGATCACGCCGCCATAGGGTGCCTCCACGCTCTCTTCTATCCCAGCGGCATCGAGGGCCTTTGTGTTGACGATCACGCTGTGGCCATCGCGCGAATAGATGAGCACCGCTTTCCCGGGAAACATCCCGTCGAGTTCGCGGCGGGTCAGTTGTTCACCGGCGGGCAGGGATTTGGCTTCGAACTGCACGCCCATCAGCCATTCTTCCTCAGACAGGTCAGCGAGTTTCGAGGTGAGACGGACCTTTACCTCTGCCAGGTCCCTGGCATGCTCCAGATCGGCATTCATCGCGAAGAAAATCATCGGCATCGGGTGCAGGTGCGGGTCGATGAAACCCGGCAGGAGCGCCTGGCCCTCAAGGTCGTGCTCTGTGAGGTTCACGCCGTGCCGGTGCGCCCAGTCGAGCGCTTCCTGACGGGGGCCGGTAAAGGCAATGCGTCCTTCATGCGTCACCAGGCTTTCAGGCGAGGTTTCGCCCTTCGCCATCGTCACAATCGGACCATTGAAAAAGAGATAGGCGGTCACGTTCTGGCCCTCCTGTCATTTCACGTCTTCGGCGCGCCACGAGGGGAAGATGTCAGGACGCTTCCGAAAAGTCTATAGTAAAAACTATATTCAGCAAAAAGTCGGGGCGGGCAGGAACGAACGGCGCGTAAATGCGAGGCATGGAAGCGAAGTGCGGGCTTTGCTCAGACGGATGTGCCGGGGAGGGCGGCTGATGAGCGGGAGGCCGTTTCCGGCGCTCTGCTCTAGAAGAATCCATAGACGCTGGTGAGGGCGTCGGCTGTATGATTCAGGACATCATCTTCATGCCTGAAACCGGTCTCGAAGAGCATTTCGATGGCAGCATAACGCAGCTCGATGCCGAGACGGGCCCGCACAAGCGTGCCCTCGAAATCATCGGTCAGGCCCTGCTCGACCATATACCGTGCCAGAAGCTGGGCCATCTCCTCATGCGATTTGAGGCGGACATCGATCAGTTCGGGAATGGCGCGAAGCGACACCAGCAGGGCGTAGCCACCCCTGAAATTCTGCGTCATCCGGTAGGATTGCCTGACCGATGTAAGACAGGCGGCGCGCAACTCTGCCTCGGTCGAGATGGTGAGGCCCGTATCGCGTTTCAGGACTTCGTTCTGCGCATCCATCATGCGCGTGCCAAGCTCGCGCAGGACGACATGCTTGTTTTCAAAATAATGATAGAAGGTCGGCGGTGTGACGCCCGCGCGTTCGACAATGGCATTTGAGTTGAGCGCCTGCAGGCCCGCTTCGGCAAGAATATCCTGCGCAGCTTTCAGCAAACGCTCACGGGTCGGGAGTTTTTTCTGTTTGCTGGCATCGCTCATGGGCTGGCCTCTACTACGCCTTGGCCGGACGGAACATGCGCGGGCCGGCAGGCCGGGAACTGGAATGTGAAGGCGGTAAAGGGTTTGGACTGAACTCACAATCTTCCGATGAGGTGCGATTTCACCGTACAAACCGACCGCAGACTGTACACATCCTTTCCGAACAGGCACAGCACACCCGGTATAAAGCTCTCGCAAGCCATTTCGTATGACAATGACCCTGGATTACACATTCTCCGTTGCACCCATGATGGATTGGAGTGACAGTTCGAAAAGTCTGTGATTTTTCAATTTTCTAAGGTCGTGTTGTAACCCGTGTTGTAAATCATGTTGTAAGTCCGCCCCGGTCGTGCGCACAAAAAGTAGGCAAAAAATCTGATAGGCCATCGTCGAGCGGCCACGTTTTCGAACTTAATTTCAGAGGGTTGGGGTCGGGCTGGAAAGTTTTTGCCCAGTTTTTCACCGACGAAGCTTTGGCCGGCTGGATTGGACGGATCGATGCGGTGACAAAACCCCTTGCCAGATCACTTCCAGCGGGTGTTATGGGCCACAGGACGAGCGTCCTCTGAAGAGCCGAAGATCACTACTTGAAGGCGTCCCGCTCGTACAGCGCGACCTCGCGACGCTTGTCGAGATAGGTGGCGAGATCCGAGAGGTGGACGCCCTTCGCGCTTTTCTGACTTCGCTCCGATCGCACCAGCGGCAGATCGATTTCACCGGAACTGACCTTCCTGAGGAACTTCGGCAAGGTCAGATGGGAAAAGTAGTCTTTGCAGACCGCATCGACCGGCACGACCGCGCGGCCATCATATTGAGCCATCAGGAGAAAAAGCGTGTTCATCGGTCAGTCTCGGTGGTTTTTCTGCTCAGCATCCTGACCTCAGCCGCGTTGTTCATCAATGCGAGCGGGCGGCGGCGTTTGGCGGCATCAGGAACTTTGATCGTAAAAAGGGCGGCAATCGGCGGCGAAAGGTGGCGAACAAATAGGACAGAATGTGATCAAAACGGCGGACTTCCTGCGGACGTTCACCGGGTTTCAGAGGGTCAGAGGCGGGCAGGGAGGGCCGTGACGGGTTGAGGGCTGGAGGAGAGGCCTCCGGCGCCCGTTGCGGGAGAAAACCCATGAATACCGAGATTATCGAAGCCGGGCGTGACATCAGCGGCGGCTACAAGGTGGATGTGTCGCGCGGCACGAATGTGGACCGCGTGTCGTCCGAGTGGTTCTCGCGGCCGGATGACGAGCGGTATCTGGCGCTCGACGACCTTTTCGCCTCGGTGAAGGGCCGGGCGGAGCGGAGCCGGACGCGCACGGTGGAGAGTGCGGCGATCCGGGTCGAGGCGCATCGGGACAACCCGGAAAAGCTGGGGCTGGTCCTGCCGGGCGCGGATGAGCCCATCGCGCCGACGCATTGGTCCTTCGGCCAGCTCTCCAGCCTGGTCGGCGCACCCGCGGCCTATCTGCGGCAGCTGCCCGCGCCGCTGGCGGGGATCAACCTGCAATACGGGCTGACCAATCACCGGGCCGAGCAGATCAAGACGATGGAGGTCGCGGATGGCCGCACTGAACTGCGCGCCGTGACCGGCCCCGATTACGGCCGCATCTACGACCACGAACTGGTTTCCGCCGTGCAGCGCATCGCGGGCAACGGGACAGGCGACACGCGTTGGAAGGTCCCCGGCGTCCTCGACTGGTCCACCGGCATCTACAACCCGCGCGTGGACGTGACGAAGGAGACGACGACGCTCTACGCCTCGGACCGCGACGTGTTCCTGTTCCTCGTCGACGATCTGAACCCCATCGAAGCGGGCCTGCTGCCCGATGGCTCGCCCGACCTCTACTTCCGGGGGTTCTACTGCTGGAATTCCGAAGTCGGTGCCAAGACGCTCGGCATCGCCAGCTTCTACCTGCGCGCGGTCTGCCAGAACCGCAACCTCTGGGGCGTCGAGGATTTCCAGGAGATCACCATCCGGCATTCTAAATACGCCGCCTCCCGTTTCGCGCATGAGGCCGCCCCGGCGCTCAGCCGCTTCGCCGAGTCCTCGCCCGCGCCCTTCATCGACGGCATTCGAGCGGCGCGGGAGAAGATCGTCGCACGGTCGGACGAGGACCGTCAGGATTTCCTGCGCAAACGCGGATTCTCCAAGGCGGAGACGGGGCGGATCGTCGAGACGGTGCTGGCCGAGGAAGGCCGCCCGCCCGAGAGCGTCTTCGACTTCGTGCAGGGGATCACCGCGGTGGCCCGGTCGAAGCCGCAGCAGGATGCGCGGCTGGTGATGGAGGGGAAGGCGAAGGCTTTGTTGGAAAGAGCGGTTTAGGAATAAGCCCGTTGGGGGCGGTCAGCTGCAGAACCGCCGCCAACGATACTTCACGTAACTTCGCATCGAGAGTTCCTATTCAAAATCTGGGTCGAGCCACTCTCTGTCTGGTCGAGCCAATAGTCTGGCATTGTTGTATGCTTGATCAAGCGTCAGTACGGTTGCGCTGCGATACGCATCGTCGCTTGCCGTCTTAGCAACCGTGATCGCGAGGTCTGCCCGGGAAGGCTTTTCCAAGCAAATGGGAAGCAGTAGCTGCAATTCGCCCTTGCCACCCTTGTCACGGAAATACTGCGGGACCGCCACTTTGTAGTTCCGGTAAGCGCGAAGCTCGGCTCCAGCCTTCGCGGCTATGACGGCATTTCGTGCCATATGCTCGTTTTCCCTTAGTATATCCGGGAAACGGTCCAATCTAGCCAATATATGAGTTGTGTCTATTTCCAGGCTCAGCCGTGGGTCAAAAATCAGTTGTGCGGGATCGTCCCAATAAGAAGCCAGTGGCGGCTTCTTTCCTCCGAATATCTCTGAATACGCCCTCTCTCCCTCCCTCAAGAATCTCTTGAGAACCCATGGGCGCAGCCCTTCGCCATTCGATTTGGAGGCGAACCCGAAGATCTGCTCTTGGCTATCAGTGACGAGGCCGGTGTTGAAAGCGAGCGAGCTTCCGTCGTTGCTGAAAAGAAGGCCATTGTCCATCTCTTGGAGCCGACGAACAGTGTGTTCAATATAGCTGGAGAGAACTGGGAAATCTGTGTGGCTATCCCCGTTCTTGAATTCCCAAGACTCCTTCTCGGCAAGCTCGGCAAGCTTGCGCTTCCAGTCACCAGAACTGAACTCAAAGAAGTCGTTGAAAGGGTCGCCCCATTGGGGACTTGGCTCATGCCCGACACGGGTTATTGCGCGGGCGGTTTTGCCTCGGTCGCCTTCTGCATACGAGACTTCAACAATATCGCCACCCCTCAGAGGTGTGCCTGAATGGGAGGCGGTGCGCCCCAGCCCTCCGACATGAACGTCACCTTTATCGGTCTCGACAAACCCGAACCCAGTCTTGTCATTGAAGAACTTCACGATGCCTCGAACCGTATCGGATTTTTCCACAGCTTGCGGGGCACTGAGCACTCGGACATTGGCGGCGAAGTAGGACGCTTGACCATCAGTCTCATCTCTATGCTGGAGATCGAACTCCACCTCTGCGCCCGGGAATGGGGTCGGAGACAACGGTGCATTATCGTCGCTCTTAAAATAGACATTTTCGCCTGCACTCGAATCGTCATTTGGACGAATGAATCCGAAATGGTAGGGAAACCTAGCGTGCCTCTTCCAATTGAGTACTTTCCCGCGCGTTTTTTCGGTCATGGTTTTTACTGATCCCTGTCTCAGGCGTGTGACTGCGTAGCCATTGTCGGTGAATGCTATAATGGTGTCGCAGGCGAGCCAAGGCTTGCCTGCGACACACTACGACGTCACCGCCAGGTTCTTGGAACCCGCTGGCTTCTCTTGGCTTGGGCCTCGGTCCGCGGCTTCCACTTGTCCGGGTTCGAACTCGCCGAACCTTTTCCGTAGCCTCTGCCAGGCTTGCCAGCAGTTCCGGACTTTGCGTACCGCCCGCTTGAACCTTTAAACGTCAAACGCATCTTCCTGTCTCCTTTGTCTTAGGAATAATTCGCGGAGACAGAAGTGTGTGGATATCTGCACCCACCAGAGGCGTCAAGCTTTCTCAGGGCCTGAGCCACAGCAAAGAGCATAGTTGAGTGGTTTGTTATCCAACAAGACTTCGATGGTTTTTGCCAGAATTGACTGTCTTGCCGGTTCCAGAGTGAGAGGGTGGGCGGGTTTTCCGTGACGGGTTTGGAGGTCGGGAGAGAGGCTCCCGGCTGGCCCGTCGCGGAGATATCCCGATGACCAAGCAACAGAAAATCACCCTCAGCGCCTCGCGCGACATCCCCTTCAACAAGCTGATGCTCAGCCAATCGAACGTGCGCCACGTCAAGGCGGGCGTGTCGATCGAGGAACTGGCCGAAGACATCGCGCGCCGGACTTTGCTCAGTTCCATCACCGTGCGGCCCGTGCTGGACGAAAGCGGTGCCGAGACCGGCATGTACACGATCCCTGCCGGCGGGCGGCGGTTCCGGGCGCTGGAACTGCTCGTGAAGCAAAAGCGCATGAACAAAACTACGCTGGTGCCCTGCATCGTGCGCACCGACGGGCTCGCCGAGGAGGACAGCCTTGCCGAGAACGTTCAGCGTGCGCCGCTGCATCCGCTCGACCAGTTCCGCGCCTTCCAGGCGATGCGCGAGAAGGGCCGGACCGAGGAGGAGATCGCAGCCGCCTTCTTCGTCTCGGCCAGCGTGGTCAAACAGCGGCTGAAGCTTGCCGCGGTCGCGCCTTCTCTGCTCGATGCCTATGCCGAGGAGGAGATGACGCTCGACCAGCTCATGGCCTTCACGGTCAATCCCGACCATGCGCGCCAGGAACAGGTCTGGGAGGCGCTGCAGCGGCACTATTCCCGGCAGCCCTATGAAATCCGCCGCATGCTGACCGAGGGTGCTGTGCGGGCGTCGGACAAACGGGCGCAGTTCGTCGGGCTCGACGACTACGTCGAGGCCGGGGGCGAGATCCTGCGCGACCTGTTCCAGCAGGACGACGGCGGCTGGCTGCAGGATACCGCCCTCCTCGACGTCATGGTGCGCGAGAAACTGGCCGAAGAGGCCGAGGGGGTGCGTGCCGAAGGCTGGAAATGGGTCGAGGTCGATACTGAATTCCCCTATGGCCATAACTTCGGGATGCGCCGCGTCCATGGCGAGGCGGTGCCGATGAGCGACGAGGAAGCCGCCAGCTACCAGGCGCTGAAGGCCGAATACGACGCGCTCGAGGCCGAGTATGCGGAGGCCGACGAGCTGCCCGACGATGTCGATGCCCGGTTGGGCGAGATCGAGGAGGCGATGGAGGCGCTCGAGGCGCGTCCGATCCGGTTCGAGGCGGAAGACCTCGCGCTGGCTGGGGCCTTCGTCAGCATCGACAGTTCCGGGCGGTTGCGCGTCGAACGGGGCTATGTGCGGCAAGAGGATGAGCCGGTCGAGGAGGTGGAGGACGCCGACGAGGTCGCACCGCAAGCGGCGCCGGTCGAGGACACCGACGATACCGTCACTTCCACCAAAGACGAGGAGGAAGAGGATGACGGCCTGAAACCGCTCTCCGACCGCCTCGTCATGGAACTGACGGCGCATCGCACCCTGGCACTGCGCAATGCGCTGGCCCAGGACTCGCAGGTCGCCTTCCTCGCGGCCTTGCACGCGATGGTCTTGCGGCTCTTCTATCGCTACGCGGTCGACAGCTGCGTCGAGATCGAACCGCGCAATTCCGCCTTCGGATCGCAGGTGCCGGGCCTTGGCGATAAGGCCTATGCGCAGGCCATCGACCAGCGCCACGAGACCTGGGCGCGCAACTTGCCGAAAGCGCCCGAGGACCTCTGGGAGGCGCTGACCGAGTTCGACAGCTGCAGCCGCGAAGCGCTCTTCGCCCATTGTGTGGCGATCAGCGTGAATGCCGTCCACGACCCCTATCAGCGCCGCCCGCGCGCCATTGCGCATGCGGATGTGCTGGCCGGGACCGTCGGACTCGATATGGCCAAGGCGGGCTGGACGGCGACGGGCGACAGTTACCTCGGCCGTGTGACCAAGGCCCGCATCCTCGAGGCCGTGCGCGAGGCGAAAGGCGAGGACGCCGCTGATCGGATCGCAGGGCTGAAGAAACCGGAGATGGTGACCGCCGCTGAGAACCTGCTCGTCGGCACCGGCTGGCTGCCAGACCCGCTGCGCACGCCGCCCCTGCCGGAAGAGGACGCAGCTGAGATCGAGTTGATCGACGACGCCGACACCGCAGATGGAGGACCTTCGGACGACGATCCCGACACCGGCGAAGTGCAATCGGCGGAAGACGGCGGCGAACCGGCTATCGGAGACTCCGAACCTTTGGGCGAAGATGATCCCATCGCCGGTGACGCCTTCGCCAAGACAGCCGCCGAGTGACCTTCGAGCAGCACGGGACCTTCCACCCAGGTTCCTAACACAGGGGCCCGTCAGTCATGGCGGGCCCCTGATTTCGTCCAAGCATGATGGAGGTCGACATGACAAGCCCCGCCGCCGATCTCTCGCGCCAGCTTGCCGAAAATGCCGAGGCTGTGTGCCAACACTATCTGTCGAACGGGCGAAAGCAGGGCCACTACTGGCTGGTTGGTGATGTTCGGAACACCGCTGGGCGGTCCATGTTCGTACGCTTGTCCGGGCCACCCACCGGCACCCGTGCTGCCGGAAAATGGACTGATGCGGCCACGTCCGAGCATGGGGACCTGCTTGATGTCATCCGCGAAAGCTGCGGATTGCTCGACTTCAAGGACGTCGCCGACGAGGCCCGACGCTTCTTGAGCCTGCCATTGCCCGACCCGGACCGACATCATTCTACACGGTCACAGCGACCAGCTTCCACAGGATCTCAGGACGCGGCGCGGCGTCTGTTCGCAATGGGTGTGCCGATCCGCTGCACTCCAGTGGAAACCTATCTGCGCGGGCGCGGCATCGGAACGACCGACCAAATGCCAAGCCTGCGGTTCCATCCTGCCTGCTTCTATCGGCCCGCGGGCGGCGGGCCGGTTGCGCGGCTTCCGGCCATGCTCGCTGCCATCACCGATCTCGAGGGCCAGCAAACCGGGACCCACCGCACCTGGCTACGCTCGGATGGGAGCGGCAAGGCAGACATCGACACCCCGCGGCGCGCAATGGGGGCTTTGCTCGGGAACGGGGTGCAGTTTGGCGTGCCCGGCGACATTCTCATTGCGGGCGAGGGGATCGAGACGGTTCTCTCCGTGCGCTCGGCCCTGCCAGACATGCCCGTCCTCGCGGCGCTGTCGTCGGGGCACCTGGCCGCCATCCGGTTTCCCGCAGGACTGCGGCGGCTGTACGTGTTGCGCGATCGCGATCCGGCGGGCGCGGTGGCAAGGGATCGATTGGCCGCGCGCGCAGCCGAGGCCGGGATCGAAGCACTGACTCTCACGCCGCGACTGGCCGACTTCAACGATGATCTCCGGCGCTACGGTCTGGCGGCCTTGCAAGCGCGGTTGCGGCTACATCTCCACGCCGAGGACGTCGCGCGGTTCGTGCCGGTGTAACAGGGCGGCAATCCGGCTGGCGCTGGACGGCTCGCAGCATCGCTTTCGGAGGTGTGACTCGTGCGTGTCCCATCCACGGGAAAGGCCGGCGCGCACGGCCTTCTCAGAGGGCAGGGGGCCCACAAGCGGAACGGCCCGGCAATGGCCGCGCTCTGGCTATTTTCCGCCGCGCCCCGGTGGGGCGCTTTGCATCGCGAGGCAAAATAGCCGGGCTTGGCGATCAAGGCCCTCGCGAAGGGCTCGGGCTGCCCGGCCGTCCCGCCGGTGGGCGTGTTCCTGCCACGAAGGCCGCGTGTGGCGCGCGGCTCCCCCGAGGAAGGAACCCGCAGATGACCCTCGATCCCGAAACCGATGCCCATGAGCCGCAGCACAGCACGTCCTCGACCGCCCATGTCCTGACCGAACTCCAGCTCTACGGCTGGCGCCCATACGAGGATGAACCCGATCCGCGCCCTTTGCCCGAGGGCAGCCAGATCGCCGGTGCCGTCGCCGATATCCTCGACGCCCTTGTCGCGACGCTGGGTGATACGCGCCTCGAGCCTGATCTCGATGAACTGCTCTGGGGCGCGGTCAACCTCTTCCACCGCGCGCTGACGCGGGCCGAGCGGCAGCTCGACGACAACGAACAGGCGCAGCGCCGCCTGCAGCGGGAACAGGATGGCTCAGAGGTCAAGTCCCTCGAACTCGAACGCCTGGTGGCCGAGGGGCAGAGCATGGTCGAACGGCGCACCGCGCTGGAGCTCTTCCGTGACCTCGCCGCCGAAGGCTTCGAACATCACCTCGGCAAGCCCTGGCATCCCCGGACCGGCTCGCGCGTCAGCCATCGCAACCTGACCGCTGCGATGATCGACAGCCGGGATTTCCTAGCCGCCCGCCGCCGGGCCGAGGCGCAACTGCTTCTGCCCGAAGGACCCAAGGTGGCCGTGACTGGCGGGGCGGATTTCAACGATCACCGTCTGATCTGGGCGCGCCTCGACCGTGTCCATGCCAAGCACCCGGACATGGTGCTGCTCCACGGCGGCTCACCCAAGGGCGCGGAGCTGATCGCCTCCCGCTGGGCTGATCACCGCAAGGTGCCGCAGGTCACCTTCCGGCCCGACTGGACCAAGCATGGCCGCTCGGCCCCGTTCAAGCGCAACGACGCGATGCTGGACGTTCTACCGATCGGCGTCTTGGTCTTCCCGGGCACAGGGATCCAGGAGAACCTCGCCGACAAGGCCCGCAAGCTGGGTATCCCGGTGCTGAAGCATGATGGCGGCGCGTGAGCGCCGCATTTTTTTGAAGCGACTCTTGTCGCTTGGCGTTGGTACACAAGCAGATCCCCAACATCGAAGAACGAAAGCTTGACCGAGATCATCGTCTAGTCTTCCGTACAGAGATGAAGGAGTTGGTAAGTCGACTTCCATCGCGAAGAAAGCGGCAAAAAGTATGCAGGAAGCGCCACGCGGCTTTGTCGGTGAACTGGAGAAATCCTGCAAATGAATCAAAGTGTCTTCGCTCGAAGATTTGTTAAAATGCAAAGAACCTGTTCTGCATAACGAAAGAGAAACCATGTCTGTTCATTTGACGGCGCGAATTGCTTGGCATGACAACGGTTGGGACGGCCGCATTTGCGAACACCCAGAACTGAACAGTTACTGTGTAGGATGCCAGTCCTACCCTGGCGATGTTATTGCCCGCGAGCGGCAAATTAATCAGGAAATGGCACATGCCGGAAAGCCGATTTTAGATTTAAAAAGTTCTGAGTTACCGCCCTGCGTCTATAGTGCCAACGCATTCGGGCCGGACACAATACGTGGATATTCAAATCCACCCGACTTCTTTTTCGATGGCGCTAGCCGTGCGGAATGGGACATTCCTCCAGCAACAACATGTGTATGGCCATACGAGGCTATGTATAGCGAAGATGTCTACGAGAACGGGAAGCTGGACAACAACCGGCGCTCCGAGAACGCCGACGCATTCTTCGCAAGCATTGAAGCTGCGAAGAGCTTGATCTTTTACTATGCGAACTATTCCAACCCCTTCAGCGAGGAAGAAAATCCTCGCTATGTGCTGGTCGGAGTTTCGCGGGTCAAGAACGTCTCCGATCGCCTGCTTTACGACGATGTGAGCGATGACATCAGCGAGAGATTTGCAGGAGGGATGATTTGGGGGCGCAACGTGACCTCACTATACCCCGACGAAGGGTTGCGTCTCCCATATCATCTTTATCGAGATGACCCCGAGGCGCTCAATAAATTTGTGGTCTATCCGGACAATCCGCGGACTTGCAAGTATGGCGCTCGACTTCTAACCAACGATGACGCTATTGGACTGCTTGAGCAGTTTCTCGGATCCATCCGAGATTTGAGGGCTCTCGGCGATGAAAGCGAGAACTGGGACGAGCGGGAGCGCTGGATTCTTGGTTGCATTGCCGAGCTTTGGAACAAGCGCGGTTTGTACCCCGGTCTACTCAACGTCATGCGGTTTCTTGGAGCCGATCAGGCGACCGACCATGCCCGGCGTCTCATGGCAGAAGGTAAGTCAAAAGAAGCGCACAAGCTCTTCTTTGACGCTGTGGATCACAATGTCGAGGTGGCGCCTTATGGCCTCATGGGAAAACCGTTGTCCAAGCTGGCAAGGCAGTGGTTGCTGAAGCCGGACGATGCTAGGACCCTGCTCAGGGACGTGCTGCCACGGCTCGATCTGACTCTCGATCAGATCGAAAGGATTGTCAGCGAAGACGAACGCTTGCGGGCAGAGCATGGGCTGACAGGCGATTGCAGTTCCGCGGCGGAAAACCCCTACGTCCTCTCGGAGAGATATGTCGGCGATAGCCCCGACGACACCATTCCATGGGGGACGATTGATCGTGGGGTGCTGCCTTCGCCGGAACTTGGAGGCGAGCCTCTCGCGGACATGGAGTATGACGATGCGAGGCGCTTTCGGGCGCTTTGCGTGGAGCAGCTGAAAGGAGAGCCGAACCAGACCTTCAGGGCTGCGGATGGCATTCTTGCAGAAGTGAACGCGCGCCTGCAGAAGCTTCCCGAATGGAAGTCCGCACACTTCACGGCAAGATATTTCGAGGTCGATCGCGCAACGCTTGAAGAAGCGCTGGTGTTGCGTGAGAAAGAAAACAGACTTTGGCTCTATCTGCAGGATGTCTATGACGATGAGAGAGACATTGAAGACGCACTAACAAAGCTGTCCGGGCGCGCTGACGTTCAGTTGCAGCGCCCGTTCTCCGAAAGCGATTGGCAGAATGAAATTCTGGACAAGAAAAGCTTTCTTCTCGCCAAAGCACGGGAGCTATATACGCAGGCGGTAACGGCTCAGGCAGAAGCCTGTGAAACAATCTTCCGCCGCCCACTGGCCGTCGTGACCGGCGCTGCTGGAACAGGAAAGACGACTGTCATTTGCGCGATCATACGGGCTGTCCGTCAGACCGAAGGAGACGGCGCGCCTGTTACTGTCATGGCACCAACCGGCAAAGCCTCGGACCGCGTCCGCGCAAAGCTTCATGAGCGCGGAATTGACCGCGTCGAAACCTCGACCGTCCACTCGTTTCTGGCCAAAGGCGGCTGGCTGAACAACAACCTGACCTTCAGGCGAAGCGGAGGAAAGCGCGAGGGCGGCGGCACAATCATTGTGGACGAAGCCTCGATGCTTGACCTTGGGCTTTTGGCCAGCTTGGTTCGCGCAATAGATTGGCGACAGGTGCGCCGGTTCATCCTCGTTGGTGACCCCAATCAGCTTCCTCCTATCGGAAGAGGCCGGGTATTCGCGGATACGATTGTCTGGCTCGACCGAAAGGACAACGGAAGTATTGCGCGTCTCGATCAGAATCTCCGGCAAATGGGGAATGCCATTTCGGGGCAAGGCACCGCCATACTAGACCTTGCTGACCTGTTCGTAGGTGCGTCGGCGCGTGAGGATGGAGACGCAACCTCACCGCGGGCTGAGGCCCTCCTATCCGCCGTTCACAAAGGCGGAAATGTCGATACAGACCTTCGCGTCATCTACTGGGACGACCCTGCAACGCTGGCAGACCGACTAATCAAAGAACTCGAAACAGATATGTCTACGCATACCGGCCAGGCATTGAATGAGGACAAGCCCTACGAACTCTGGCGAACTGCATTTGAGTGGATGCCGGAAAAATACCAAGTACTTACGCCGCACCGCGCAGAGCTTCATGGCGTTGAAGCTTTGAACGAAGCACTGCAGCAGCGGGTAGCAAGAGGGACGATGAATTGGTTTGGCGCTGTAGACGGTATCACGCTTTTTGACAAGGTGATCCAATATCGGAACAGGCCCAAGTCCAACCCGATCTGGGCGTACAACTTCAATACCCGAAAATCAGAGCGCTCAGAGATATTCAATGGTGAGATCGGCTTCGTGCAGAAGCATGGGTTTGACGCGAAGAAGAACCGGTTTCGAATGAAGCGGTTTCAGGTCAAGTTTGCGAGAAAGGATCACCTTGGATTTGCCTATGGGCGCGATCTCCCAAAAGGCGGATCGGAAAGTGTGGAAAGCAACCTTGAGCTTGCCTATGCGATCTCAGTCCACAAAGCGCAAGGGAGCGAATTCCAGCATACCTATGTTTTGGTGCCGAAATCGAAAGCGCGCTCGCTATCATCTGAATTGATCTACACGGCGCTGACCCGCGCTACCAGACACTGTACCCTTCTCGTTCAGGGAGATATCTCGACTCTGTTATCGGCCAGGCGGCCTGAAAACACTCAGACTGCTTTGATCAACTCTTCGCTCTACGAGGGATACTTCCACGCCGTCCCAGACGAACTCGTCCACCGCAAGGACTGGTATGAAGAAGGAAAAATACATGAAGCGCTAAGTGGGGACATGGTCCGTTCGAAGTCTGAACTGATCATTGCGAACTTGCTTCACGAGCGTGGTGTCGCTTTTGAATATGAAACGCCATTGATCGCGCCCGACGGGACGATGTACCTTCCCGACTTCTCGGTGACTTGGAACGGTGAGAAGTGGTATTGGGAACACTGGGGGATGATGTCATCGGAGAAATACGCAAAGCACCGGGACGAGAAAAAGTCTTGGTATGCAAAGCATTTCAATGGAAAGCTTCTGGAGACTTTTGAGGGGCCCACTCTGAGTGCCGACGCAGCTCGGATTATAGATGGCCATTTCTTGTAGGCTTGGGAAATACACAACCTTGGGGTATAATCTTACGAGCAGAACCGGCGAAGCAGCATAGTCGCAGGCGGTGCGCACATTCGGGCAGCCTGTCGTGATCCCCTCAATCACCGACTACTGGAGGCGTCCATGTCGCTTGTTCTGCTTGCCATCTCACTGTCCATCGCTCTTGGCGTGCTTGCCTTCCGCTTTGCGGTCTTCGCACTGCCGGTCATGGCCGGGATCGCCGCGTTCCTGCAGGTTCATGAGGGCGGTGCCGGTTTCGGCCTGTCCTTCCTCGCCGGGCTAGCGGGGGCTGCGGTGTCCGTCGCGCTCGTGATCGCCATTCTCGGTTTCGCTCGAAATCCCTTCTTGCGTCTCGGGGCGCTTGGCCTGTTTGCAGTGCCCGCTGCCGTGGCGGGATATGCTCTGGCCCATGCCGTCGCGAAACATGCGCTCGAGCCGGGCATCTTGCTGACGCTTCTCTGCAGCGGCTGCAGCGCGGTCGTCGCGGTTGCGGCGATGATCAACCTCAATGCGTTGGGGCAGGGGCTTCTCGACCCGTAGGCCTTGGTTGTCGTCGAACCTCGTCGCGTCGTCTCAGGGGCGGTTCTGAACTGTGTTGCAGAGCGGTCCTTGGGGGCCCGCAGGCCCGGGGCCCAGCAACATCCCTCTCTCACGGCAGAGCCTCTTACGCGTCGAACCCTTGTAGCAGGTGACGCGGCGACCGGCGCCGTATGGGTTTGGGGGTCCCTGCGGTCTTGGGACTTCGGATACGCGCAATGGTGGCAGGTATCAGGGTAATTGAGAGTGTCATCGCCGTTGGTTGCGCGATCTGCGGTCTGTGGTTGCCTTGAACGAGGATGATGGTTTTGCACTTGGTCCCCGTCCCCGCTCCCCCGAGAAGACCTGTCCCTCCTCCTGATTGATCCCCTAAGCCCGTCCGTCCGAGGCCGGCAACCCCGCGCGGCGGGACCCGTGTTGGCGTGTGCCACGCCTGCCCGCGCCACGTCCCGCCTTGGGGGTCGAGCGGACGCCGGAGCGTCCGTGCAGGCCACGTCCCGCGGTCTTTGACGGGCCTCATCGGAGGGACGGTCCCTCCGGATGAAGCAACGGAGACATATCATGCAGAACATCGTTATCCTCGCCGGCAACATCGGCCAGACCCCCGAGACCCGCACCACCCAGGGCGGCACCTCGATCACCTCCTTCACCCTTGCCACCTCCCGCCCGCGCTATTCCGAAGGCCGGGTCGTCCGCGACGAGAACGGCTACCGCGTCCAGGACACCGAATGGCACCGCATCACCTGCTTCAACGGCCTCGGCAAAACGGTCCAGCAGTATTGCGAGAAGGGGATGAAGCTCCTGGTCCGGGGTCGCATCCACTACACCAAGTGGACCGACGCCGCCGGGGTCGACCGCTACGGCTGCGAGATCATCGCCGAGACGGTCGACTTCCTGACCAAGGCCAAGCAGACCGAGGATGAGGAGCCCTCCTTCATCGACGATGAGGACGACCAGTCCTGACCCCGCAACGAAACCCGGCGGCGCGAGCCGCCGGGTTTCTCCGATGGCCCTGTCCGCCCCCGATCACAATTCGTATCATTCGGCGACATCCCGCCGCGCGCAGCGGCCGGATAGGCAGTGAGTCGCGCTTCGGTCAGCCCCCACGGGATCCCGCGCCCGAAACGCTCGCTGACCGTGATGATCACTGGCAAGCCACCGGAAATGCGACTAAAATAGTCGTAGTTCTGGCATGTGTGAATGGCCGGGTGGGAGGTGATCATCATGATCACCGCCCGACAATCACGGGCCGCGCGCGCATTGCTGGGATGGACGCAGCAGGAGCTAGCAGATAAGGCCTTGGTATCACTGACCGCACTCAAAAGGCTCGAATCCGAGAAGGATCTTCGTGTCTACGAGTCGACAGAAGATCAGGTGCGCCGGGTGTTTGAGGATGCAGGGATCACCTTTCTGCGTTCGGACAAGGGTGAAGGCGTCTTGATCGATGTGACCAAGGCGGAAAAGGCCAAGTGATCGTAATCGGTTGACGTGGCTTTCGGTGGCGCGCCTGTACGAAAAGGCAACTTCGGGAGGGGGGTCGTTTCTGCGATCCTGTAGGGACATGGCACAGGGCGAGACGACATTTTTGGATGCGCCACCGGACAGCGATACGCTGACCGAGTATGACCGATCACACATGGTCCTCTACCTCCGCCTGTTCGATGCTGCCGAGGAAGGTGCCGATTGGCGGGAAGTGGTCGAAATCCTCTTCGGCCTCGATCCCAAGGCAGACCCCCAGCGCTGCAGGAGCGTCTATGATAGTCACCTCGCGCGGGCCCGCTGGATGACGGAGCACGGCTATCGGGAACTGCTTCGGCAGGGGGACGGCGGCCCGAATGGCTGAGTCACGCCGAAACCCGCCGATACCGGCTGGGCCGGACTCCTGAAAATCAATCAGTACGTGTATAGTTTCCGGCGTTTCAGAGATGTTGGCGAACGGGATTTGTCATGCCGTCGGATCGGTCCGGCTGGCGTTCCACGGCCGATTACGACTACGTCGAGCGCCTTGGCGCATCTGATCTGGCATGGGAATGGCTGCGCCGAAACAAGCACTACGCAAAGGACTACGCGACCCTCTCCAAGGCCGCACCGGACGACGCGTCTCTGAAGCAAGCGCTCCTCGACAAATGGGGGTTGCGATTTCGCGGCCGATCCCAACCTCCCGGCTCCAAAGGCCTGCGCACTCTGGGATCCCCGGATCGATCCCTCGGTGGTCGTGCTGCAGAAGGTTCCGAAGGTCCTGAGCGGTGCGGTGGAACCGACGATCCTGCCTGAAGGGACGACCAGACGCGCCCAGGACGGCCTCCACCATCTTCTTGACGCTGGAGGGCAACGTCGCCTCCAGATTTTTCAAGAGGATCCGGACGCCAAGGCACTTGTGGCGATCGTCCCGCTTGATCAAGACGGCTTCGCCCGCCTCAATGCAATCTACAGGTTGCTCGCGCAGCTCCACGGCAGAAAGGTGCCTGTCGACAAACGCCTCACCCGCCAGAAGCGACTGCGTGCCAAACGCATGTTGCAGGCATATGACGGGCGCGTTGCCGGCGCGTCGCAGCGCGAGATAGCTGAAGTGGTCTTTCGGCTATCTCGGGTCAGCCGGGACGAGTGGCAAAGTGCGCCGGAGCGCTTCGCGGTCATGGCCTTGCTGCGCGATGCCCGAAAGATGGTTCAAGGTGGGTACTGCACGCTACTGCGCTCGAGGCGCGTGTATTGATGAAAACCCGAGCAGATTTCCCTGGGGCCGTGGTTTCCCCAGCGCTGAGCCGGAACGTCTTGCAGTGGCATCTATGGTCCGGCGCTGGTCTCACTGCCCCCTTGCGCAAGCCAGCCACGCGGCGCCGTGCGCATCGGCGGCGTTCGCAACGACTTCCCAAGCCTCTAGTCTATCATGCATCTGCTCTAGGAGATGGCTACTGGAAGGGTCAATGAAGGACGATAAGTTCGGTCTCGCGAGCCCTCGAAGTCATATTCATAGAGCCGAACACCTCCGAGCACTGGCGCCTGCTGACCTAGGAAAAATGTTAGCGCGTTTGGAGCTGCGATGAATAAGTGAACGCGAGCTTCATGTGACATTTCAAACATCGCCGAACGCATGGCGTTCTTTGCGGCCTGAGCCAGCGCAAACGCATGCCGTCCAGCCGCGACAGAATGGTATCCTGCACCCGAAGAGGGGCCGAGGTTCAGCATCCGCCCGACAGCAGGCAAGTGGTCGTCCACATAGCTTCGGACATCTTTGGTGATGTCATGAGTGATACCCACTGCAACTGCAATATCAGGAGCGTCCGCGTTCAGAACTATGACTGACTGCTCCAGCCCCGGCCAGTTCGGATCCACCGGAACATCATCGGCGCTCCAGACATCTCGCCTCGGTGTTCTCTGCTCCAGCACTACGTGCCGGCCTGATTTCACATCGAGTATGCTCCCGGCAGCAAACGCCAAGGTCGTATGTGCGTCGAGAGCCAACCGTAGCTCGGGCCGATCGCCTGCTGCATCCCGAAGAAACGCCGAGAGTTCTGGATAGAGCTTCGACGACCAATCAGTCTCGTCCTGAATGAACCGTTTGTCGAAGGCTGGCACCAGATTGAGAACACCGTCACATCGATCCTCAAGCCGATCAAAAGCGTGTTCGAATGACTTCACCCCATACACTTTCGGTCTCTCCGCGAGGCCGCTGAAAAGCCCCTCATCTTCGCAGATTGTTCTGAACACTTTTTCGTCAAACTCAACACGCCCTTGCGCCATCCACTGGAATGCCAAATCGTCGTAGAAGAAGACACTTTCGTGAGCAGGAACCCTGCGCAAACCAACCGATGCGAAGAGCATATCGAGCCAGCCACGGAGCTCTTCGAGCGTTCCCGATGTAGTGCCGAACGTTAATGTGTTGGCAAAAATACGCAGATCATGATCATCGATATCGAGGTGCTCTCTCCATAACTTACGGATCATCCCGGCTTTGCTATTGTCAGTTTTAGTGCCGAACAGACGATCAAGATGAATGGACCCAGATCTCTGACTAATGAGCGGATTAAGGTTGTCGCCACGATCAAGATGCCAGTTCGTTACAAGTTTGAACTTGGCCCCCAAGCCATCAGGGGCGTTTGCTAGTTGAGCGTCACGTGCACGTTGCAGCAAAGACCGTGCGTTCGCATTGATAAACTCCGGATCAATCAAGTCGGCGTATCCAAAGGTGCCAGGAGATGTATGCCATTTCGATTGAATGTGCTCTCGCCTTAGCGGCTGACCAGATGCGTCTTTCGGCTCTCGACCGGCTGCATACTCCGTCCAGACATCGTCGAAACTCTTCGGGCCGCTCTCAAAGCCGACACGGACGATGGGGCTCACCGGATCGAGCAACTGCGCTGCCCGGAGCCAAAATTGGCGGGCCTGGAAGGTATCGCCATCGCGTCGAACCGTAACTGCCTGAGTCATCGACACTAATCAGTTCTTGCTGAAACGTCGCGGAAGGGCGGCGTCGGTTTCATTCCGCGCGCAATCTGGACCGCACGCGCACCATCCACCGGTCGCGACGGATATGCATCCAGAACGAGCGTTGGAATGAGCCGCTGCGTCAGATCGGAAAAGGTGAAACCGTATACCCTACCTTCCATTTCCCCTGTCGCGTCAACCAGCGCTCTTATTTGCTCCGGTGAAAGACCAAGGGGCTCGAGGCGCCTTGACAATACGAAGTGTCGTTGAGCGTCGTCAGGACGTGAGAACTCGAGGATGTCGGCAGCGCGTCGGCGGACAGCCGGGTCGAGTGAATTCAATCGGTTCGTGCACATGATGATGGCGGCCGGAACTTTGGCATTTGCGATTTGATCGACGCCTCTGATGAAAGCATTGACGCCTGCGCGGTCCTCATGGTGCATCTGGCTTGCCTCTCGTGATTGGGCCAATGCATCGGCCTCATCAACTAACAGGATAACAGCGCCGCGGCAGCGCCGATTGCCTGTCGTCAGCTTGCCTGCCTCCTGCAGAGTATAGTCGAACGCCGCTGAAATGAGCTGAGTCATTTCGCCGACGCGACCCTGGCCACGGGTCGACAAGCTTAGTGGTAAAAGCGTGATTTCGATCCTCTCTTGCCTAGCGACCGCATCGCCGATGGTTTCGGCAAGCTCGGTCTTGCCCGAACCGACATCGCCCGCAAGCACGACCAGAGGAGGCCTGCGTAGCACAGTATCTAGAAGGGCATCTGCCCCCGGGTGATGGCGATTGGCCCAGTCAGTGAGACCCGTTGGATTGACCAATAGGCCGATGATTTTCGTCAGTCGGTCTTTCTGCTGATCGAGGCCAACCAGACGTGCGAGCCTCTCTTGCGGCTCAAAATCCGGATAAACAAGCCGACGGTCGAAAAGTTCATCAAGGGTTGGTGTAGTCTGCATCAGAAGCTCCGCACGGTTGCACGTTCAAGGGCCCGCCCGCCGGAAGAGTAGGTTTTGTCGGTCGAGAGGTAGCCATTTACCGCCGGTTCGGCAGCACCGGTTCTGACATACGGGAGGCCTCGTTCGAAGGCGTCGCGCTCAGCAGTGCTCAACTCGAACCACTTGGCGCTGTAGGTCAGATAGCTGTAGAAGGACGCGCCGGAGACATCAGCACCCGGACGGATCTTTCCCGGATCATCGTCGACCGATCCGCTGTAAAGGTCCTGCGCCGTGTATTTCAGCGTCGGTTCGATCCAGAGACCGTTGCGCTTGAACCCGTACCAGACGTAATTCAGATAGCCGGCCTTCATGAGCGCGATCGCCTCTGATTCATAGTCTGCGATTTGGCTGTCGCTGGGCGACCCATAGAAACGCTGCACGCGCTTGAGGTCTGTCGCCACTTTAGCCGCCATGTGACGCGCGTGCGTAACGGTGAAGGTGGAGCTTTCGGAAACTGTGAGACTGTATGACATGCCGCTATCTCAAACCTGGAATGTTGAGCCGAAGACCTTCTGCCAGTAGGCGACGGTCAGCTGCTTTGTAGGGGCCGCCAGGGCGGCATCTATGGCATCGCCGGCATCAAGTGCGGCCTCCACGATCATGTCAACGTTGGACGGCGTATACAGGCGCGCGACATTGTTCTCAGCATTGACCGGGTCGATGATCTGCACTGGATGGCCGAGCGGCCCGACGCTGGACGGCGGGTAGTAGTCGGCGAACACTATACGCTCGCGCAAGTTGTTCCGCGCGATGTAGGTGAAGAATTGCTGAAGGGCTTCAGGGTAGTCGCTGAGATTGAGTCCATTGTCGCAGAGCTTGGCCATGATCATCTCGATCATGAATGACTTGAACCGAAAGTCGGGATTTTCGTTCTTGAGGCGGCGGGCCCAGAACTTCACGAGCCGCACGACCTGAGCGAAGTGTGTCTCCTGGGCCTTCTTACGTTTGGTCGCGAATTCGAGGTGCAGCGGAATGCTGGTCTTAAGGAAGGAGCCATCTTCCTGGCTCACGAGGTCGCCATACCACTGTGGATCACCGCTGTAGAGGATGGGAACGATATCGACGTCCAGCCCCGTCCCCTTGAAGGACACGGTTACCGAATAGGTCTGCGGCTGAACCTGGTCGGGCGAAAAATTAGGAAACGCCTTTCGCAAGCGTTCCGCGATATAGTTGAGTAGTTCTTCGATATCGCGAGGAGCGTCCGCTCCGCTGACGTAACAGGCGACATCGATGTCGTTCAGCGACCGAAGAGCGGTGCCTTTCGCCAGGCTACCGGACAGCAACATTTTCCGCAGCGTGAAGTTGGGATGTTCGTCGAGGTAGCCCTCAAGTTTCTCCCGAAGCCGACGAGCCTGGGCTCGGTACTCGTTCGCCTTTTCCTTCGGAAGGTTTACCCGATCCGTCGCAAACTGCTCGATTTCGCGGTGGCCTACATGATCTCTGCTCATCCTCCAGCCTTTCATGCTGCAGCATCTTTGTTTCGATCCGAGGCTCCTCCCGCCGACTCGCATCAACACTATTGAAACTATATGGGTATAGCTGCTATACCTGTCAAGAACCGATAGGGGTAGACCATGACTGACAACTTGCCACCTCCCGGCCGCAATCTCGCTCCTCGGTTTGAATTCATCGAGTGGCGTCTGTTCTGGGAGGGTCATCTGAACCGAAGTGATCTCGAGGAGCGCTTTGGTATCTCCACGCCGCAAGCCTCCGTCGACCTTAGGAACTACCGGGAGGTTGCTGGCGACAACATTGAATACAATGCGACAGAGAGAAGGTTTGTTGCAACGAGTGGGATGAAGCCGCGCTTCCTGCGTGTCTCGGCTAACCGCCTACTGCTGCAACTACGGGCTTTGGTGAACGGCGTCGTGAAACGCGACGACCTCCCGTTCAGCGAACTGCCCAGCGTCGATGTTGCTCCAGAAATCGTTCGGGATGTGCGCGCCGCGGTCCTTCAAAAGATCCTGACTGCTATTCGGTTAAGGAAAGCCGTCTCCATTTACTACCGGTCCCTCACAAGCACGCGATGGCGCGATATCGCGCCGCATGCCTTGGCTTTCGACGGTCATCGCTGGCACGCGCGTGCATATTGCTGTGAGCGCAATGAGTTTCGCGATTTCGTCCTGACGCGGATCGAGCGATTGGGCGAACTAAAGCCAGCGCAATTCGACCCGGAGAATGACCTTGCTTGGCAAAACAAGATTGAACTTCTGTTGTGCCCTCATCCGGGCCTGAGTGAGGCACAGAGCGAAGCGGTCCAGTGCGACTACGATATGCGTGATGGGATACGCAGAATCGAGATGCGTCTGTCTTTGGCATATTATTTCATTAAGCGTCTGAACTTAGACATTGATATCCTCGAACCGGCTCGCGCCCAGATCTGTCTGGAAAATCTCTCTGAAGTCGAGGCTGCGATCGTCAAAGCGCGCGAGAAGTCTAAGAAACTATGCGCAGAGGCCTGAGAGTTTCATTGGCAGCTGCAGAAGCATCGGATTCTTAGTGCGTATTATTCTCGACAATACGTGCACAGCGGTGCTTGTGTATCTTTGAACGTGCGATTTCGAAGATCGCGACGTAGTCACTAGCGTCTGCGGCAAAAATTAGCATTCCGCGCGACTCCACGGGTCTTACACCTAAAAACCAGCGCCACAAGCATCCAAGGAAGGTCGGCACAAGTCCCGCCTTGGTCTAAGTTTTTTGCATCGCCGCATCCTTAGCATATCGGCGATCGCCTCAAGCATACATCCTAGTGTGCGATTTCTGCACCCCCATCTTCGCACTCCATCCCACCCATTTCACTTCGCCATCGTGGCCCCAATCAGCCGCCCTTACCCGGCGGCCTCACGGACCCCACGGAGGCCTTCCATGCGACCGGATCACGCTCCCCTGCCGCCGCGCTATCTGCGCACTAAGGATGCCGCGCAGTTTCTCAGCCTGTCCGCGCGGACCCTTGAAAAGCACCGCACTTACGGCACCGGTCCGGCCTATCACAAGCTGGGTGGGCGGGTCGTCTATTCGATTGAGGATCTCGAAACCTGGGTCCAGCGCGGTGCCGTGACCTCGACGTCCGATCCGCGCGGTGGCCGCGTGCTGCCCGCGAAGCGCCATGTGCTGACTGCGACCCCGCCTGCGGGCCGGGCTTTCCGCTGATCCGGTCGAGGCGTCCAAGATGTCCCGCAGTACGTCAGAACGCGGCCAGCTCGATCTGTTTCACGCTCTCCCTGGCGAGTTCGCCGTGCGGGACGCGCAGGACCTCATGTCTTATCCGTTTTTTTTCCTGTCCAAGAGCCATCGCACCCGGCCCATCGAGTTCGCGGCGGGCGGAGTCGAAATCCGCGTCGAGGCCGTGGCGGATCACGGCATGGCCACGATCTGGGACGCCGATATCCTCATCTGGGCGGCCAGCCAGATCGTCGAGGCGCGCGATTCCGGATTGTGCACGTCGCGGCTCATGGCGGCGACGCCGTACCAGATCCTCACCTTCATCGGGCGTGGGACCTCGGCGCGGGATTATCGCCGGTTGAAAGCCGCGCTGGACCGGTTGCAGTCGACGACGGTCTGCACCTCGATCCGCCAGCCCGTCGAAGGGCGTCGTCACCGGTTCTCTTGGATCAACGAGTGGACGGAGCGGACCGATGCCACCGGTCGCCCCGACGGGATCGAGTTGATCGTGCCGGACTGGTTCTACCGGGCTGTTCTCGATGACGCGCTGATCCTGACCATCGACCGTGCGTATTTCGACCTGACGGGCGGCGTCGATCGCTGGCTCTATCGGCTCGTGCGCAAGCATGGCGGCCGCCAAAGGGGAGGGTGGCGGTTCGAGTTTCGGCACCTCCACGTCAAATCCGGCAGTCTTTCGCCCTTCAAACGCTTTGCCTTCGAGCTGCGGGACATCATCCGCCGCCAGCCATTGCCGGGCTATCGCCTGGCGCTCGAAGTCGAGGCGCGGGGGCGTCGATTGCTCGCCTTCGAGCCCTGTGGACAAGCTGTGGATGGGCTCGTGCTATCGGGAACCCCCTGTATCGTGCCATCAGGAACCGGACCCTCGTGCTATCGGGAACCCGAACCTGGCTCATCCCCTTCAAATACTGGCAGAATTCGCGCCCGTAACTTTGAGTCTAACAAAGAATCTAACTCTTGTTGCGCTCAGCTCGCTGGGGACAAGTCCGCGGGCGCACGCGTTCAACCCCTCAAGTCGGGCCTTTGCGAGGACGTGCCTGAGCTGCCTCTCGGCACGTCGGGGAAGGCGACGATATGAGCTCGTTCCGCACCGCACCGCGCCAGGTTGGTGCGAACAGCATTGGCAGAGACGATGATCTGACCTTGATCGAGCTGATCTGGAAAGAGGGCCAGATCGAGCAGTGGATTCGGTTCGGCCACCCGGTCAGCGAAGAGCACATCGATCAACTCCGGCGCTGCTTCGGCTTCCCGCCGGGCGCGATCTTCGGGGTTAATCGTTGGGCGGCCAACGCCTATGGCACGGTCCTCTCGCGCTTCGACATCCTGCGGGCCGCACGGCCCGGAATCCCCATGCAAACGCTGCCCTATCTGCGGACCGGAGGGACCTTGCTGCTCTCCACCCATGGCTGGCCCAAGGTCGAGCGCGTGTTGCAGGCTGTTGACGCCATCGAGGGGCTTGGCATCGATCCGGCGGATGCCTCGCCGGACTACTGGCGGCACCTGCACAATCGCTTGGCCTCCGCGCAGCCGGCCCATTTCTATACGCGGATGCAGCACCGAGCCTGGCTCAAGCGGCGGAGCTTCGGGCCATGAAAGCGCGGCACATCCTCGTCTGGGCGACAGCTCTGTCGGTCACTCTGACGGTCCTTCCCGGCGTCACGGCGTGGTCGCCCCGACTGATGTGGAATGCGAGTGCTAGTGTCCCGATCGGGCTTTATCGCCTCGATCCTGTCGATCACTTGGCTATCAGCGATTTGGTGGCCGTTCAGCCGCCACCGGCACTCTCGGATTTCCTCGAAGCGAGGGAATATCTGCCGCTCGGTGTGCCGTTGCTTAAGGATGTTGTCGCGCTGGAGGGCGCGTTGGTCTGCCGCTCTGGTGACAGGATCACCGTCGACCACCGCCTTCTAGGTCACGCCCATGCGCAGGACCGTAACGGCCGCGACTTGCCCATCTGGCACGGCTGTCACCGGCTCGGCGCCGGCGAAGTCTTTCTCATGAACCCGGATGCGCCCGACAGCCTGGACGGGCGGTATTTCGGCCCCTTGCCACGCACCGCGATCACCGCCCGGCTGACGCCGCTTTGGATCGTTTCCGACGGTGCCATCGCAGGGTCGGCGCATCCGGATCTCACACCGCACAACAACAGAAAGGAGGCACGCCATGCCCCAGATCGGTGAATTCACCCGCACGAAATCCGGTTTTGCCGGCTACGTCCGAACGTTGACGCTCGACCTCGAAGTGTCGCTGACCAAGGCCGAGGCGACCGAGGGCGAGAACGGCCCGGACTACCGCCTCTTCCATGGCGATGGGGACCTCGCCCGCGAAATTGGGGCCGCCTGGGCGCGCACTGGAGAGAAGGCTGGGAAATATTTCTCGGTGCTGATCGACGATCCGATGCTGGCGCAACCGATCCGCGCGAACCTTTTCCGCAACGGCGAGAGCTCGGTCTGGTCGCTGCAATGGACCCGTCCGCCGAAGCGCAACGGGGCGGCGTGAGCGATGTCGCCGATCAGCCAAAAGCGCAGCAATCGGAGAACGGTTGAGCGACCCCGCATCGTTCATGTCTTCGCTGCGTTTCTTCTTTCCGGCCTTGCCGCGACGGGGCCAGTCAGCGGTCAGGCTCTTGCGGAAGCACCGACCGTTCTACGCGATCCGATGCGCGATCCCTATACGGCCGCCATTGCCGAAGCCTCTGCGCGCTTCGCGATCCCGGAGCACTGGATCCGTGCCGTAATGCAGGTCGAAAGCGCAGGCGATCCGGGCGCCGTCAGCCGGGCCGGGGCCATGGGGCTGATGCAGGTCATGCCCGGAACATGGGCCGTCTTACGGCAGGACCACGGTCTCGGCGCGGATCTCGCGCCCGATCTCGCCCTCCGCCTCGGCGGCCAGGGCGT
>NVWP01000038.1 GCA_002733705.1 Henriciella sp.
CAGCCGTCTCAGCTTCGATTGAGCCCTCTTCCTGCTCGTCTTCACTTGCCTGCTGATGGACCGGCGGCACCACCAGATCGAAAGGCGAGGATGCGCGGTGGGCTTCATCGTCTTCTTCATCGGCAGGTGTTGCGGTTTCTGCTTGGCCCGCCTCTTCAGCCTCGCTGGTGTCCATCTCGTCAGCATCATTGTCAGCGCTGATCGTGAAGGCCTGCTGACCATCCTCTTCTTCGGAGACCGGCTCTGCTTCAGCTTCAGCCTCGACCTCGGCTTCTGCCTCGACCACAGCGTCTTCTTCTATCGCTTCTTCGGTCTGGAGGTGGCCGGCCAGATTGCCCTTGGGCGCGGTGTCGATAGCCAGGGCGGAAACGGCGGCGCGGATGTCGTCAACACTCTTGTCTTCACCGTCGGACGGATAATCATAAGCACCCTCGCCATGCTCGGCGAGGATCTCATTGGCTTCTTCCTCACCGAGGATGCGCGTCAGCCTGTCCTTGACGTGGCGGGCAGCGGCCTCGGTGGAGATTTCTTCATCGATCTGGTCATTCGCGGGCAAGCCCGGCGCCTGGAAGGCAGCCATCTGGACCTGCTTGCGGTAGCGCTCGGTCTCTTCAATATCGACGATGGGCCGGAACTGGCTGCTGGAGGCGTGCGGGACAGGACCTTCGGTCTTCAGGAAAAGTGCCTTTTCGTCTGCGCGCCGGCGCACCAGAGGGTCGACGACCATGTCACGCTGGCCAACCCGCGCCTTGCGCCAGCTTTCCATCGCCCAGGCCGCCTTCAGCTTGTTACCGGCATTGATATGCGCCAGCACGTCGGACGCCTCGAATTGCGACAGGCCGATATTGAACGAGAAGGAAACGAGCGCATCGAACTCATTCTGTGAAACAGGCACAAGCAGCAGCTTGTTCAGCGCTTCCTCAATGGGGGGCAGGTCAAATTCCGAAAGGATGGCTTCGGCTTCGGCCTCGGTAATGGTCAGGCCCTCGCGCGCGGCCTTGGTGTGACCAAAGCCGATCACCCAGCGGCCATCCGGCAGCTGACGCGAATCCGGGCGGAAGCCCTCATATGCCTTGATGAGCCTCAGTCCAGCGTCGGATGTTCGAAGTTCTGACACAGTAAATGCTCCAAACCGATACAGTCAGACCCGACGCTGCAAGTCGCAGGCCGCATGGTGCCCAGCCAGCCCCGCCCGGCTTCAGAGCAGGATCAGTGTCGCCAGCCCGAGGAAGCTGAAGAAAGCCATAATATCGGTTAGCGTCAGAACAAAGACCGAAGACGCAACCGCCGGGTCGGCACCCACACGTTTCAGTGCGAGTGGCACAACAATGCCGGAAAAGCCTGCCCAGATGAAGGTGGCAAACATGGCGACAGCTATGGTGAAACTAAGCTGGGAACTCTGGAACCAGACAAAGGCGATGATGGCAACGCCAATCGCGAAAATGATTCCATTTGCAAGACCGGTGAGCGTCTCGCGCAGGATTGCGCGCCGGCCCGCATCGCCTTCCATTTCCCGTTCCGCGATGGCACGCACGGCGACCGCAAGGCCCTGACTGCCGGCGTTCCCGCCCAGCGCGGCGACGACCGGCATCAGGATCGCCAGCTGGACGATCTGGTCCAGCGTGCCCTCAAACAGCGAGATGATGCCCGAGGCGATGAAGGCGGTCACAAGATTGACGGCGAGCCAGGGCGCGCGGGATTTCACCGAATCGAGCACTGTGTCGGACCCGTCGGCGGCGTTCACACCTGAGAGCGCCAGAAGGTCTTCAGTGTTCTCTTCCTGGATGACATCGACGACATCGTCGACGGTCAGCATCCCGATCAGCCGGCCGGCCGGGTCGGTCACGGGCGCTGAAGCGAGCGAGTATTTCTGGAACTGATAGGCGGCGTCTTCCTGGTCCATATCGACCGTAATGGTCGATTCCACTTCCTGCATGATGTCCGACAGGTTCACATCGCGCGCAGAGCGCAGCAGCGTGGCAAGCGGCACCTCGCCCTTCAGCTTGTGAGCCGGGTCAATCACATAGACTTCGAAGAACTCCGCCGGCAGGTCGTCGGCATTCTCCCGCGCATGATCGATTGTGTGACCTACCGTCCAGAATTCGGGCGCCGCGAAATATTCGCGCTGCATGAGACGGCCGGCCGTCTCTTCGCCATACGCAAAGCCCTGCTCCAGCGAGGCCCTGTCCTCCGGCGCCAGCTCTTCCAGGATGCGCTCACGCCGGTCATCCTCAAGGTCCTCCAGAATGGTGGTGACATCATCGGAATCAAGTTCGCCCAGAACGGCGGCAACCGCCTCATCCGGCAGGACTTCGACAGCTTCCTCGCGGTACTCGTCGCGAAGCTCGATGATGATATTGGTCGGAAGCTGGCCGCCGAGCAGATCGACACAGGCGGCAAAGTCATCGCTGGACAGCTGTTCCAACAGGTCGGCGGCGTCGGCTGGGTGCAGCCGGTTCAGCAGGCGCGAAAGCCAGCGCGTATCGCGGTCCCAGACCGCCTCGCGCACATCGGGCACATAATCCATATGCGCTTCGCGGACGGGTTCGTCGGATATATCTGTCTGGGATGATTGCGGCAGGTCGGACATGAGGGCCCCCTCCTTCGTTACGGACGGCAAGGGCGTCCGACTGCCTGCTTCCCTAGGGATGGTGCGGTCGAGAGGACTCGAACCTCCACGGATTGCTCCACAGCGACCTCAACGCTGCGCGTCTACCAGTTCCGCCACGACCGCACTGGATCCCTTCGGGAAGTCCGCGCGGTATAAGTGCGCAAACTGGCTTTGTGAAGCCCTCCTTGCACCTCTATATGCGGCGAATGACAGATTTTCCTGTAGTTGAATGGGCCGTCAGCGATACGCCGGTCGATTATGAGGCCGCCCTGGCCTTTATGGAGCGCCGGGTGCGCGCCATTCGTGACGAGGGCGCGCCCGAGCTTGTCTGGCTGCTTGAGCACCCGCCCCTCTATACGGCCGGCACGAGCGCCAGGCCTGAGGACCTCAAGGACGCGAATCGCTTTCCCGTCCATGAGGCGAGCCGCGGCGGCCAGTACACCTATCACGGCCCCGGCCAGCGGGTCGCCTATGTCATGCTGGACGTGGCAGAACGCGGCAAGGATGTGCGGGACTTTGTGGCGAAGCTCGAAGCCTGGGTCATTGCCGCGCTTGGCGAATTCAATGTGAGGGGCGAAGTGCGCGACGGCCGGGTCGGCGTCTGGGTCGACCGCTCACAACCGGGCACGCCGCCGCGCGAGGACAAGATCGCCGCGATCGGGCTTCGCCTGAAACGCTGGGTCAGCTTTCACGGCATCAGCCTCAATGTGGAGCCGGACCTCTCCCACTTTGAGGGAATCACGCCCTGCGGCATCTCGCAGGAAGGTTTCGGTGTCACCAGCCTCGTCGATCTGGGCCTGCCGGTGACGATGACGGACGCCGATGTCGCCTTGAAAAAGGCGTTCAGCGAGATTTTCCTGTCAGAGCTTGAAAACGTTCCGGCGCCCTTGCGCGATTACGAACCTTAGAATCGGGCGCGCTCGTCGACCTGCCCCTCGCTGCCCGGATAGGCACCAAAAAAGGGAACCCGCGCGACCCACATAAGGCTCCAGATCGCAATCAGAGCGCTGAGCGGGATCATGAAATACTGGATCATCGGGGCGGCCGCCTTGAGGACATAGCCTGTCTTGGGGGGGAGGGGCTGGTCCAGATTCATGCCGCCATGAGCGCCCGGAGGACCGCCACGTCGTTGCTGGGGCTGCTCGCCGCCTTTCTCTGCAGCGGCGGCCTCTGCCTTTTCACGCTCTTCGCGCTGGCGCTCACGAAAGGCCTCCGGATCGGTGAGGTAATCCTGGCGCATCTCAAACTTCTTGTCGTACTCAGCCGCTTTCGACATCGCTGTGGTGGCGAAGAAAGCAGCCCCCAGCAACAATGGCAAAAGAGGAAGAATGGCCCAGAGCGGCGACTTGCCCGCATCGTTGAGACGGCGCGAATGAATCACATAGGACAGAAGCGTCGTCACAACGAAGACGATCGGGGTGGCATACGTCCCGAACAGCGAGACGCCCTCTCCATCGCCGCCTGCGAGATTGAGAACGAGCGCAATAGTGAAAGGCACGATGATGATGAGCGACTGCAGGCTGAACAACAGCGTCCAGGCCCGCGTGAAATGCAGGCGCGGCGACTCGCCAGTCGGGTCGAACAGGGTTTCGAACCAGTTCATGTGCCCCGGCAGCTCACGCGCATCGGTCAGCCAGGGGCGCTTGGGGTCGAGAACAGTCTCAGTCGTTTGTGACATTCTGTGCGGCTTTCGCGTCTTATCGATAAACGCTTATAACCAGCAATTCGAATTTATCAATAAACGATAATAATATTTCGCAGCGCCAAGCCTAGGCGGCGCTTTCAGGAACGGGTCCGTGACTGTTGTCACGCGGTTCGGTTGGCAGCCCGCCGACGATCAGGGCCGCCAGGCCCGCATTGACCACATAGGAGATGACAACCAGCGGAAACAGCATGTCCATGAGCCGCTGCGACGCGTCGGCGAGCTGGGCTTCATTCGCGTTCGCCCAGCTTTCCATCATGGCTTCGATCAGCGCGCTTCCCTCGCTGCCGAGGAAAAGGCCGCCAAACAGGCCGAACAGCATCATGAACACAAACATCTTGCCGACCCAGACGGCGACGATCCACCAGCCGGTGGTGCCCGCGTCGTGGAAGCGTTTGGCGAAGATGCAGATGTTCGCATAGACCAGCCCGAGCGTGATCATCATGGTGATGAGACCAAGCAGCCCGCCCATGGCACCGGCCAGCTTGATCTCCACGCCGCGCTTGATGACCGCAACGACGGTGACCACGATCAGGCCCTGCCAGAAACGGTTTCTGGCGATCCGCCCTTTCGGGTTGAACAGAAGCTCTGTCATCGCCTGCTGGCCAGACTGCGCCATGATTGCCCTTCGGCCCTGCCCTATTCGAACTCGACCATGACCTCATCGGCCGCGACACTGTCACCGGCGCCGACATTGATGGTCTTCACGGTCCCGGTGGCTTCGGCCCGAATGATGTTCTGCATCTTCATCGCCTCCACGATACAGACCGCTTCGCCTTCCTCAACCTCCTGGCCGACTTCAACGTCGATGGAGACCACAAGACCCGGCATAGGCGAGATGACGAGCTTGGACGTATCCGGTTTCGGCTTCTCGGGCAGACGCTCCAGCATCTTTGCCGTGAGCGGCGTGCAGACAAGCGCGCGTACCGAAACACCGCGATGGCGCAGCAGATAGCCTTCGGTCTTGTCGGCAAACTTTACCGCAAAGGATTCGCCATCAATCGTTCCTTCCAGCAGGTGCGTGCCCGGCTTCCAGTCGGTCTCGAGTGTGTGAACCTTGCCCTCGATGGTGATCTTCGCACTGTCATCGCCAAGCTCCAGCTCAATCGGCTGCTGGTGCTTGTCCAGAATGACGACCCACTCCTTGCGCGCCTCTGCCGGCTCACTCATCCGCCCTGAAATCTTCTCGGCGCGGCGCGCGAAAACGCCGTGCACATAGGCGGCCGTGACCGTCAGATAGAGGCGCTGCTTGTCCGTCGGCTCCACGCCATCAAAGCCTTCGGGGAACTCGTCCTTGATATAGGCTGTCGTGATGTCGCCCGAGCGGAAGCGCTTTTCGTCCATCACGGCGGCAACGAACGGAATGTTGTCCTGGATGCCTTCGATGTGGAAACGGTCCAGCGCGGAAGCCTGCGTGTCCAGCGCCGTGTCACGGTCCTTGCCGTGGGTCACCAGCTTGGCGATCATCGGGTCGTAGAACATCGAAATCTCGTCGCCCTCGCGGACACCGGAATCCATCCGCACCGTGCCCTCGCCCAGCTCACCTTCGCCCGGCGGGTGGAAGCGGCGCAGGCGGCCGATGGAGGGCAGGAATTTACGGTAAGGGTCTTCGGCATAGACACGGCTCTCGACCGCCCAGCCATTGATCTTGAGGTCTTCCTGCTTGATGGCGAGCTTCTCGCCATAGGCGACCCGCAGCATCTGCTCGACCAGATCGACACCCGTGATCATCTCGGTCACCGGATGCTCGACCTGGAGGCGGGTGTTCATCTCCAGGAAGTAGAAGCTCTTGTCGACACCCGAAGCGACGAATTCCACCGTGCCCGCGCTGTCATAGTCCACGGCCTTCGCGAGCGCGACAGCCTGCTCCCCCATCTTCTTGCGCGTCGCCTCATCCAGAAGCGGGCTCGGTGCTTCCTCGATGACTTTCTGGTTACGGCGCTGGATCGAGCATTCGCGCTCGAACAGATAGATACAGTTGCCATGCTTGTCGCCCATGACCTGGATCTCGACATGGCGCGGCTGCTCGATGAATTTCTCGATGAAGATCCGGTCATCGCCGAACGAGGCTTTCGCTTCGGCTTTCACTGCCGGGAAGCCTTCCTGGACTTCCTTGTCATTATAGGCAACGCGGATGCCCTTGCCGCCGCCACCGGCTGACGCCTTGATCATGACAGGGTAGCCGATGTCGCCAGAGACCTTCACGGCTTCTTCAGTCGATTCAATCAGGCCCATATGGCCGGGCACGGTACTCACGCCTGCTTCGGCGGCGAGGTTCTTGGAACTGATCTTGTCGCCCATCGCCTCGATGGCATGCGGATTGGGGCCGATGAAGACGATCTTCTCTTTCTCAAGCCGCTTGGCGAATTCAGGGTTCTCGGAAAGAAAGCCAAAGCCCGGATGGATCGCTTCGGCGCCGGTCTGCTTCACGGCGTCCACGATCTTGTCCATGACAAGATAGGACTCGGCAGCAGGCGGCGGGCCGATATGCACGGTCTCATCGGCCATTTCGACCGCCATGGAATTGGCATCGGCATCTGAATAGACGACGACCGTCTTGATGCCCATCCGCTTGCAGGTCTTGATCACGCGGACAGCAATCTCGCCGCGATTGGCGATCAGGATTTTCTTGAACATGGACTGCCCCCTGAATCAGCAGTGGATTGTGTTGGAAGGCATGGCTTATAGCCCGCCGGGCGGCGTGTCCATGACGTCTCCTAACGTCAGCCTCTGCCAATAATGCTGCAGTGCCCACTGCAGGTTGACTGCGCCTTCAGGCCGGCATGGCCAGCCCGTCCTCCTTCAGCGCTTCCGACAGGCCGCGTGCAAATGCGGGCGCTTCCTCATTTAGCAGCTCCACCAGACGCTGTTCTGCCGCACTCACGGATCTGTCCCAGCCCAGCCGTTTCAGGAACCATTGCTCCTCCTCCCGGGTCACGCGGGCCCCACCACGCCTGGCGATCTCAGCCGCATGATGGCGCGCGCGCGCAGCAGACGCCTCACTATAGCTGATCCTGTCGAACCACGTCCCGCTTGTGAAGGCGTCCGCCATACGACCCAGGAATCCGGCAATATTCGTATCCATGTCCTTCATCCACGCCTCCCGGGTGAGCGCACATTCCTCGCTTGATGGGTCGGGATGGGCGGCCGAGAGGAGATGATTGATGATGGCCTTGGCAAAGACATTGTCCCAGCTCTTGGCATTTAACACATCTGCAATAGCGTCATTCGTGCGAAAAAGGACATTCGCTTCATGGCGCGTGATCGAGACGGCGCCGTCACCAGCGGGCGCGTGGAGAATACGACGCATCCGCTCTGCCATCGCTTCATCCGCATGACCGTTTTCGATGATCCGGCGCGAAATGGCGTCCAGACAGAAATCAGAAAGCGATTGGGGGGCGCCCTCCGAGTATCGGAGCACGGCGAGCATCAGGTCGATCTCGCCTTCTGAAGGGGCCTTGTCCGAAACGCCGATCTGCGAGATGAGCCATTCGGTTTCCTCGTCGGTGACCCAGCCGATGGGATCTTCGCGCTCGATCAGGAAATCCTTGATCGCCTCGACAAACCGGTCGGTCCACATCGGGCCCGGCTCGTCCAGCTTGGCATTCAGACGAAAGAGCGCTTCGGCCTCGGAACGTTCGACGATCCCGTTGCGGTAAACGTGCTGAACAATACGGCCAGCTTCATTGCGGCTAAGGTCACCGAGCTGAGCGATCTGCGCCATCCGGATCTGAAATGCTTGCGACATGGCCCCTCGCCCTCTGGTCTGGCAGAGGGGAAGGTTTCACAAATCCGTTTCGATCACGTTAGCACGCCAGAGAGCCAGGCTGCCCGGCCTAGCGCATCCGCAGGAATTTGGAAAAGAGATAGAGAAGGTCGCGCGGCATATCCGGATTGAGAAGGGCATCGATAGATTCGTCCTGACGCACCACCATGGCCGAAGACCCTTCATTGTCGTCCACCCGGTGATAGTTCATCGACCAGTCTGGAAAGGCCCGCTTCTCGACAGGTTCGCCAATAATCTGGGCGACGCCAAAATGGCGCTCATCGGCCACGATCCGATCATAGATGTCGACCACTTCGCGCCGCTCACCCTCGAGCGCCTGCATGAAGGAGCGTCCATTGTGGGCAAGGAAGCCTGTAATGTAACGCTCATCATTGTTCGACTGGGAGACATTCAGGATGTTGTCTATATCGTCTTCCTTCAGGGACTCGGCAGCCGTACTCACATAGACCAGACGGTACATCGTTTCACCCACTCCGCAATTCTTGATCGCTCAGATTGACCGACGCCAGCCACTCTATCGGCGCGTCAGCCTTATCTGACTTTGGTTCATTTTCTTTTCCGAACATACCAGCTTTCAGGTATCTTAGATATATTGAAGTGTGATTTCTGTGGGTTGCAGGCAAGTCCGAGGTTATAGGATAGGCGGTTTTCCGGTGGGACGCAGATTTCTGTTCAGCGTTGATCAGAAACCATGCGCCCTCCCGCCCGAAAGCTCTTGCGAGCAATGCGAGGCGGAGACTGGCGCGCCGGAATTGCAACCAATGACGCCCGATGCATCTTATATCTGTCAATTGCGTCGAGGAGCTGCGTCATGACATCTGCAAAACGCCTTTTTCATTCTCCGGCCGGGGGGCTGTCCGCGGGAGTCCTGTTCATTCTCACAGCCTGCGCCCAGCCGGTACAGTCCGACGAGGAGGCTGGCGTGGAGACGGCACCCGCGAGCGAGATGGCCGAGCCGCAACAGGCCGAGACATCGGAGCCAGCCGATCCGAATAGCAAGGCTTCTGCGGAACCTGACCCGCGTGACGATGCTGCCAGCATAATGGGCGACTGGTCCTTGATCTCGGAGGGACGCGGAATGGCCGGTATAGAGCTCTCAGGGCAGCCCCGCATGGCCAGCGGCGACGTTTCGATTGCCGGGGACTGGCCCTTCGCGACACGGGCACCGGTCCGCTGGCTCTATCTCGCCCCGGACACTCTGACGCTTGTGGATGAGGGCGCAAACATCGTCTGGCAGGGCCGGCGCGCAGGCGAGGGTTTTTCCGGCCATATGGAAGGTGGGGCGCCGCGCGCGGCGCTCGTGCGCGAATAGCAAAATCCCCCCTCTTCTCCTTTCCGATTACGCGCTTGACTAACGACAGGGAAAGGCGCGCAGGCTTCCTTCATGCTGACCGGGTGGCACCTTAAAGATCACCGGGCGGCGTGCCGGAGGAAACAATTTGCCCAGACTGAAACAGGCCGGCCGGGAAGCCGGAAACCCGTTCGCCAACCGTATTTTCGACCTTTTGTTCGAAGATCGCGACCCGATTGAAAGTCCCGGCACCGCAACAGGGACACCGGGAAACTGGTGGACCGTCTTCAACATCGTGCCCGACGCCTTCAAACACACGACCGAAGGCTTCCAGTTTTACCGCTCCAAGGACCGGAAACTTGATCCGAAGTTGCGTGAGCTGGGCCAGACACGGGCGGGCTATGCGGTCGGCTCGCAATTTGTCTTTTCCCAGCATTGCAAGGCGAGCCGCGATGTCGGTCTGACAGAGGCGCAAATCGAAGCGATCCCAAACTGGCAGGTTGCCGACTGCTACGACCCGCTCGAGCGTGCGGTCCTGGCCTATACGGACGCGCTTGTGCTGGAGCGCGGGCGAGTGAGCGATGGCATTTTCAACGGGCTCAAGGCCGGGCTTTCCGACGAAGAGATCCTGGAGCTGACCTACACGACCTGCACCTATATGATGCACGCCATAATGAGCCGTGCCCTGCGGCTTGAATATGACGATGTGGACGAGCGTGTTGTCGAAGTGCCCGCTCCGGCAGGTGACAGCGCCGACGTGATGTCCATGGTCGATGAAAAAGATAAAGGGGAGGAAAAATAATGGCGTATCATCATCTCGCACTTGCGGCGAAAGACATGAAGGCGACCCATGACTTCTATGAAGGCATCATGGGGTTTGAACTGGTGAAAGTGGAGGTCGCGCCGATCCAGTCCGGGGGATGGGGCAAGCACTTCTTCTACCGGATGGACGGCGACGATTCCAAATTCATCGCCTTCTGGGAGCTTCACGACACCGTCGATCAGGAGACCCACATCCATGATCTCAACAAGGCGGCAAACCTGCCCCCACTGACCAATCATTACTCCTTCTCCGTTTCCAGCAAGGAAGAACTCGGATCCTGGCGGAAGAAATGGCAGGCCGCGGGCCTCAACGTCTTCGAGATCGACCATAATTGGTGCCATTCCATCTATACGACCGATCCGAGCGGCAATGCGGTGGAATTCTGCCTGACCACCGGCAGCTTCGATGAGGCCGACCGGGAGCGGGCACTTGCCGCGCTGGAAGAGACCGAGTTCAACCCCTCTCCGCCCCCGGCCCTTATAAAGTTCTGGGAGCCGGAGCCGGCCTGACCGCCTAGCCGTTCTTCAACACCGCGCGCAGCCACGGCCCGTAACCGGACCCGCCAAGCATGGCGAGCTGCTGCTCTGCCGATACCTTGTTGATCGGGATTTGCGGCTTGGCAGCCGGATGGACCGGCTTTCTCAGCGGGCGCTGGCCGGCCGGCATCGCGATGATTTCCGCAATCGCGCGCGGCACATCCATCGGGTCCGTGTTCCCCCCGCCATTGCTCGCTTCGCCCATACCGGCTGTGAGCTGAGGATAGGCCTCGATAAGGCTATCGCGGCTGCGCGTCTTGAGCGCGGCGGACCGGTCGGCCGCATTCTGCCAGATCTCGGTCGGATAGCCGCCCGGCTGGATGATGGTGACATCAATCCCCTTCTCCACCGTCTCATAGGCCAGCTGCTCGCTGAGTGCTTCCAGCGCAAATTTGGTGGGCGAATACTGCCCGAGGCCCGGAATGATGAGGCGGCCGAGCTGCGACGTCACATTGAAAATCTGTCCGCGGCCAGCCTCCCGCATGGCCGGAAGCGCGGCGCGGATCATACGCTGGGCGCCGAAGACATTCGTGTCGAACATCAGCTTCGTCGCCTCAAGGTCCTGCACTTCGATGGGCCCCGACATGGCTATACCGGCATTGTTGATTAGTACGTCCAGCGTCCCGCCAGCGGCCGCTTCTGCCTCTGCCACACCCGCTTCGACCTGTTCATCCGACGTGACGTCGATCTCGATCACGGTGATATCGAGGCCTTCATCCTCGGCGAGGGCACGCAGCTCATCGGCTTCCGGACGCGGCAGGTTGCGCATCGTGGCAAAGACCTTTGCGCCGAGACGCGCATAGTGTTCGGCCCCGAGCCGGCCAAAACCTGAGGACGTCCCTGTGATCAGGACCGATTTTCCGGTCAGCCCTGCCCCTGCGGACCGGCCTGAGCCTGCTGACTGCGCGGCCGCAGATGCAGACGACATGGCAAGGGCGGCGGCACCGGCCCCCATCAGGAGCTGGCGGCGGCTGGGCGATACAGGACTGGACATGAGGACACCTCCGATTGCGTGCGATGACCGGTAATGTAGAGGGGGCGCGCGACTTGTCGAATGGCACCGGTTTGCTGCTTTCCCCTTCACCTATGCACTCTCGCAATAGGTGACATCGCAGGCTTGCGTGAAACCGGTTCTGCCCAAGCGCGTTCTCAATCTGCGTCATGAGCGAAACGCAACGACGCGTTGTAAGCAAGAATTGTCGTGCAACCGCACAAGGAGAACCCGAATGACGCCCGCCCTGAACAAGACACCCCGCAACCTGCGCACCCGGCTCGTCGCCGGTGTGTTCGCCGTCACCGGCGCCCTCGCCGCCGCGCCAGTTGCCCAGGCCGCAAATGAAGATCATGACGCCACCCAGATCGTCACGACCACCGCCGACCAGACCATTGAGGCGCTGAACGACCAGGTCATTTCCGATGAGGAAGCAGACCGCATCCTGACCAATGTGGACCTCGACGCTGTGGCGAAATTCACGCTTGGCAACAAGTGGCCGGACCTCAGCGCCGACCAGCAGGCCCGCTACACAGAAGCCTTCCAGACCTTTGCCCGCAACCAGATGAAAGAACACCTGTCCGGACTTTCGGGCGCAGATTTCCGCGTGACGGATGTCATTCCGCGCGGTGAAAACGATGCCATCGTGGTCAGCCAGGTTAGAACCTCCGACAATTCCCAGCCGCAGGAGATGAGCTGGCGCGTGGTTGCCAATGGCAGCTGGCACATCGTCGACATCCAGGCACAGGACATCTGGTTCGCCATTGAGCAACGTGCTCAGTTCCAGGCCATTCTGGACCGCAACAATGGCGACATCGAAGCCCTCATCACTGAGATTTCGAGCTAAGACTACTCCGTCCTGAAGACAGGCGGACAAAAAAAGCCCCGGCGAGATTTCGCCGGGGCTTTTGATTGGGAGAAACCTGTTTCGGGTTTACTCGATCGGGGCATTGGTGTCGTCACCGACACCGCCCGAGGCTTCGCCCGCAACGCCAAAGCCGCGATCACGCATCAGCGCATTGGTATCGGGCTGACGGCCACGGAACTTCTCATAGGCTTCAGACGGCGGGATCGTGTTGCCGACCGAGAGGATCCACTTGCCGAAGGCATCGGCCGTTTCGCGGTCATAGGGCCCGCCTGCTTCTTCAAAGGCTTCCCACGCATCGGCACTGAACGTGTCGGCCCAGAGATAGGCATAATAGCCGGCCGCATAGCCCTCACCGGAGAAGATATGCGCAAATTGCGGCATGCGATGGCGCATCGGAAGCTCTTCCGGCATGCCAAGCTCTTCCAGCGTCTCGCGCTCAAACGCGTCCGGATCGAAATCCTCGAAGTCCGTCATCATGTGAAGCTTCATGTCGACGAGGGCACTGGCGAGATACTCGGTCGTATCGAAGCCCTGCCGCGCATTGGCGGCGCGTTCGATCTTGTCGACCAGCTCCTGCGGGATGGGCTCGCCGGTGTCGACATGAAGCGCATAGTTCTCCAGCACTTCACGCGTTGGCAGCCAGTTCTCGTGAACCTGGCTCGGGAACTCCACATAGTCGCGCGGCACAGCCGTACCGGCGAGTGTCGGATAGGTGACGTTCGAGCTGAGGCCGTGCAGGGCGTGACCGAATTCGTGGAACAGCGTTGAGGCATCGTCCCAGGAAATCAGGACAGGCTCGCCCTCGGCGCCCTTCACGAAGTTGGAGTTGTTGGACACGATCGGCGTGGTGAAGCCGTCGAGATTGTCCTGCGTGCGATAGGCATTCATCCAGGCGCCGGACCGCTTGCCGGTACGGGCATACGGGTCGAAATACCAGAGGCCAAGATGCTCGCCGTCGCGGGTCACGTCCCAGACACGGACATCTTCGTGGAAGACGGGCACGTCGGTGACCTGCTCGAATTCCATCCCGTAAAGCTCGCCAGCCATCCAGAACATGCCTTCACGCAAATTCTCGAGCTGGAGGTACTGCTTCACTTCCTCGGAGTCGAAGTCGTACTCGGCCTGACGGACCTTTTCGGCATAGTAGCGATAGTCCCAGGGCTCGATGGTGATATCGGCCCCTTCCTCATCGGCCACCGCCTGCATTGCGGCGACTTCCTCATCGACCTTGGCGATAGCCGCCGGCCAGACCTTCATCATCAGGTCCATCGCCGCCTGCGGATTGCCCGCCACAGCCTTTTCGATCGAGCGGTCAGCGAAGCTTTCATAGCCGAGGATCTTCGAGCGCTCGGCCCGCAGCGGCATGATCTTGGCGATGATGTCATTATTGTCGTACTCGCCGCCATTGTCGCCGCGCGCATAATAGGTGCGCCAGACCTTCTCGCGCAGGGCGCGGTCGTCGGAATAGGTCAGGAACGGGTCCATGGAGGAGCGGGTGTTGAGAATGGCGTATTCGCCGCCTTCATTGTCGCGGCTCTCTGCCGCCGATTTCGCCGCGTTCACGACAGAATCCGGAAGCCCTGCCAGATCATCCTCGCTGAGCCAGGTGACGTAGGATTCCTCGTCATGCAGGAGGTTGTTGGAGAAGGTCGTGTAGAGCGTTGCCAGCTCCTGATTGATCTCCGCCACACGGGCTTTCTCGTCTTCATCAAGGGCGGCGCCCGCGCTGACGAAATCGGTATAATAGTCCCAGACGAGGCGCTGCTGTTCAGCCGTCAGGTCGTCATAGGCATCGCCATTATAGATCGCGTCGATCCGCTCGAAGAGCGCCCCGTTCTGATAGATCGCATCCTGGAAGGCGGCGAGTTTCGGGGCCACTTCGCGCTGGACTGCCTGAACCTCCGGCCCGTTCAGGCCCGATGCCCAGATGCCATAGACGGCAAGCGCACGGTCAAGCTCGCCGGCGCCCTGCTCAAGCGGAAGGATCGTATTGTCGAAGGTCGCGGCTGCGTCCTGCGCGGTGATGGCGTCGATCTCGGCGCGCGCGCTTTCCATGGCCTGCTCCAGCGCGGGCTGGAACATGGACACCTCAACCTTGTCGAAGGGCGGCACGCCGCCATAGGGGCCGGTCCATTCGGCCAGCAGGACTTGCGGGTCGCCTGCTTCGGCGGTGGTTTCGCCATCGGCCTCGGTCATATCGGTCTCGGCAGATTCATCCTGCGCAAAGGCGGGCGCCATTGCTGTCAGTGTCAGCGCGGAGGCGCCTGCGAACAATAAGGTCTTCAGATTCACGTTTATCATCACTCCAGTTTTGATAAGCCCGGCCCGAAAAGAGGCGGGCCGAAAAAGTCATTTCAATTGCAATTAACCCGTGTTCTAGCATTCGCCCGCCGGGGACGTCCAATCCATCGCAGGGGTTGAGGGATGACAATTCGGTAAGGAAGGCGCCGGAGCCGCGCCAGAAACCTAGTGGCCGTGGGACCCGTGAGGGCCTTCATCCCCGGCTGCTGTGCCATGGCTTGCCCAGGTGGAATACCCCTCATCGCCGAACAGGACGACGTCATAGGCATCGACCCGGCCGCCCATCTCCATACCGGGCGAGCCGGCCGGCATACCCGGCACAGAGAGACCGCGCGCAGAGGGCATCTCGGCCAGCAGGCGGCGGATATCGCTGGCCGGGACATGGCCCTCGACCGCATAGCCATTGACCTCACCGGTATGGCAGCTGCGAAGCTCATCGGGCACGCCAAGCTCGCTGCGGATGGGGGTGAGGTCCTCATGCTCCTCGATGACGACGGTAAAGCCGTTCTCTTCAAGGTGTTCGGCCCATTTCGCGCAGCAGCCGCACCAGGGCGTCTTGTGGACCGTCATGGTCTGGGCATGGGCCGGCGCGGAAAACAGGGTCCAGCCGGTAAAGACGGCGCCAGCGAGAACGAGGCTGGCAAGGATGGAGGCGAGGAATTTCGGCATGGGGCTGGACCTTTATGCGGGATGGCACTCTGTCCTGCAGCATAGCGGCCCCTGCCCTGCCCGTCACCAGCGAGCCCCATGACCGCCTCCAGCACGGGCGGCGCCAGACGGGGCTTCCCGCTGACGCTCATGAGATTGAGACTGGAGAAATGCGCACCCCTAGGGTGGGGCGAGCGGTCTTGCGGGTTCAGAAGTGGCCAGTGCAAGGACGGTGCTGCGGCAGTGCATGGGCGGTGCACCCCCGGTGCATGCACGGTGTTTTGCCGGGTCTGCGCGAACGCTGGCAAAAGCGGCGCCCGGGGCGAGGCGTTGCCATGGGGCGCGCGGGGCGAGACCGGTCCAGTCCGCGCCCACGCTCCCGCGCTCGCCCTCTGGCTTTCCGGCAACCCGAAGCTTGATGACGATCCGTCCGTTGGCCAGGACCCCGATCCCCAGCATGCCGATGGGATTGGCCGCGCGATAGGCGCGGTAATAGCGCTCGAACGCCCAGACCTCGATCAGGAAAAGCGGCCAGGTCCAGACTGGCAGCTTTGCAAGGGTTTCGAGGATCCACGCGCGCGTCAGCATGGCCGGGAGTATGGGCGTGGTCTGGCGGGGTGGGACAGATTGCCTGAGATTTTATCCGGCAAGCTGCCCCGCCCCCCTATCGCGGCGCCCGTCTTCTGACGGCTGCGAGCGCGACCACCGCCGCCCCCGGCAGCTTGAAACGCTGCAGGCACGCGACCCCGGCAAAGATCAGCACGACGGCCGCGCCGGTCGCCGGTGTGATGTCCTCTCCTGCCAGGACGACGCCGATGAACAGGGCGACGATGGCCGGAAGATAGGTCACGCTGGAGGCGGTGACGGCGCCAAGCCGGTCGATCAGATAGTAGTACGCGATATAGGCAAACCCTGTCCCGCAGAGGCCAAGCCCGAGGACCAGACCGACACTCGCCCGTCTATCCCCCAGAAGCGCCTCAATGCCGGACCTGTCCGTGAAGAGCAGGAGGAAGAGAAGGCCGAGGCCGATCTGATAGGTCGTCAGGGCCGCCGCGGGCAGGCGGAGCGGGGTGACGAAGCGCCTTGCATAGACAAAGGAGCTTCCCACGCTGAGCGCGCCGCCGATCATCCAGGCGACACCAAGCGGCGCGATCTGGCCATCCGAAGACCAGGGCGCGGCGATGAGGATGATCCCGCCGAGGCCGAGAAGGATCCCCACCACCTGGCGCGCGCCGATGGTTTCCTCCTTCAGGAAAATCCAGGCGCACAGGAAGGTGAAGAGCGGGATCGCCCCGCCCAGCATGCCGGCCACGCCAGACGGCAAAAGCGCCGTGCCAGCGGCGAAGGCGTAGTAATAGACCGCAGTGGCAAGCAGCGCCATGACCACGAAATGGTGGAGATGGCGAAGATGCGACCAGCTGAGCGCCCGGCGCGCCAGCGCGAAAATCAGGACCGGGACAAAGCCGAACAACACCCGCAACAGGGTGATCTGCGCGGGCGTGATGCTCTCAGCCGCCCATTTGACGAAGATAAAATTGCTGCCCCAGACAAGGGCGAGGAGGACGTAAACCGTCGCGGGTAGATATTTCATGATGCGATCAGCGGGCGATCAGGCCGTCATCTCGGGACGGCGGGCCGCGCTGCCTTCTGACAGGGAAAGGCAAAAGCGCGCATCAGGCGGCGACGGCCACCCCATGCCTCATGAAACAGGTTTTAAAGGCAGGAAGACGTCGGCTGATTACGCGGTGAAAGGCGTGACCAGCCCGGCACTTGGCGGATCGATAATGATGTCGAGGCTGATGGCCATGGACGTAACTTCCCGTGGGGTGCGATCTTGCGCTGCCCATACCATGAAAAATGAGATTGCCAAGCGGTGATGTGGGGCGGCTTCTCCCTTCTCCCTTCTCCCTTCTCCCTTCTCCCTGGGGAGAAGGGCCGGGGATGAGGGGTCACACCGTCTCAGCAAAGCGGGGTGCGCGCCGTGACGCGCGTTCGCACGGAGCATCACTGCAACGGCAGCGTTTGATACGACGTCTCCACCCCCTCACCCCCTACCCCCTCTCCCAGGGGAGAGGGGAAAAGCGCGCATCTCAAAGTCCCAATGCGTCCGCCACCCGCCCCCAAAGCAGATCCGCGTCCATTGCCTCTTCTGCGCTGAAGCGCACCATCCGCCAGCCCATCGCTTCGATCTCACGCTGGCGGACAGGGTCGCTGAGGGTGATGTCCTCTCGGGCGTGGATGCTCCCGTCAATTTCGATGATAAGCTTCGCGCGGTAGATGGCGAAATCGGCGACATAGGCGCCGATGGGGTATTGGCGTTTGACCGGGAAGCCATACGCGCGCAGCTTGCGGAGCGTCTGCCACGCATGTTGTTCGGGCGTGTTCGCCGTCTGGCGAAGGCGCCGCGCGCGTGCCGTGCTGCGGGGGTCTGACATGCGGGGATGTTGCGCGGCAGTTGAGACAAACGCAACTCCCTTCTCCCTGGGGAAAAGGGCCGGGGATGAGGGGTCACGACGTTTCAACAAAGCGGCGTGTGCGTAGTGACGCGCTATCGCATGGAGCATCACTGCGACGGCAGCGCTTGGTACGATGTCTCCTACCCCTCACCCGTGCTCCGGCGCATCGCAGTGCGATGCTTCACCCTTCGCACCCTCTCCAAGGGGAGAGGGAAAAGCCGCGTATTTTGAGGTGGGGCGCGCCGTCCGATCTGTTCCAGGCGGTCAAAGGCGCTTCGCATCCGTAGGATTTCACTCTTGATCGCACGAAACAGATCGTCAGAGGCTGGCTATGGCCAAACGGCAGGGCCTGCCGTTCGCAGCTCTCAAGCGAAAGAGTACTAGCAGAAAACCCCATTTCGAAAATGTTTGTGGAATGGAAATAATGGCATCGAAATGCCAATCACCGCCGCTGAGCAGCAACGCTGCGGAACGTATCGAACTGCGGCGGATGGCATTCGATTCTGCTATTGGCAGCTACGTAGAAATCCTCGCCGTCCGCTGACTCGAATTGCTCGAACTCGTCCTTGCACCACCGTAGTTGAGTGAGCAAGTGCGAGTCTTGCGGCCCCACGACCTCAAGCACTCCTTTAATAGCAAGAGAAAATTCGATTATTTCATTTCCGAAAATCGTCCGATCTTCTGTTATCGCTATGCTCGTATTGGCGTAGGTCGCATCCAAATTGAACCGCTCCAGGATCATTCTTCCCGAAGTAATCGATTGAATTCTAAAATTCTCTGGTCCGATCTCCGATTTCACAATCCAGACTTCTGGCCATTCAGTCCTCGCCATCGACGTACGCGGTCGTAGCTTAATCGAAAAATATTCGGGTCGACCTTGTACATTCGTTAACCATATATCTGATCCGGACAAACGGACGCTTCCTCCTTCAAATACACAATTATCTATGCTTACTACTTCAGCATCAAAGTGCAATGAAGATCGAATATTTTGACCTTGGCAATCTATGCCAACGTACTCTCTATTTTTAATAGAAATTGGCCTCCCATTTGAATTGAGAACTTCAACAATTTCAGAGAGCCTCGACTGATGCAGGAAATATTCGGAAATTGTATCTTCTTGGTGCGCATAGTTCTGAAGGTATATTTCAGCCTGATGCACCAACGTGTCTTGCTCGCGTGAATCATTCCTAGTGAAAATCCAAATGCAAATGCTGGCCAAAGTGCAAATGGTGCCAACTATTGATATAATGGCCATGAACTTGGCAAAAAATGTCTGCTGAGAAGTTCTTTTACCAGCCAATAGTCTCCGCCCCCTAAAGCGGAATATTATCGTGCTTCTTCCACGGGTTCTCGAGTTCCTTGCCGCGTAGGGTGCGTAGCGCCTTGCAGACGCGGCGGCGGGTGGAGTGCGGCATGATGATGTCGTCGATATAGCCTTTGCGGGCGGCGACATAGGGGTTGGCGAAGTTGTCTTCGTACATCTTGGTGTGCTCGGCGATCTTCTTCTCGTCGCCAATGTCTTTCCTGAAGATGATCTCCACCGCGCCCTTGGCGCCCATCACGGCGATTTCGGCGGTTGGCCAGGCATAGTTCATGTCGCCGCGCAGGTGTTTGGAGCTCATCACGTCATAGGCGCCGCCATAGGCCTTGCGGGTGATGACGGTGACTTTCGGGACGGTGGCTTCGGCATAGGCGAACAATAGCTTCGCGCCATGTTTGATGAGGCCGCCATATTCCTGCTTGGTGCCCGGCATGAAGCCCGGCACGTCCACGAAGGTGACGATCGGGATATTGAAACAGTCGCAGAAGCGCACGAAGCGGGCGGCCTTGCGGCTGGAGTCAATGTCGAGGACGCCGGCGAGGGTCATCGGCTGGTTGGCGACGAAGCCGACGGTGGAGCCTTCCATACGGCCAAAGCCGCAGAGGATGTTGGCGCCGAAATCGGGGCTGATCTCGAAGAAGTCGCCTTCATCAGCGGTCTTCTCGATCAGCTCACGCATGTCATAGGGCGTGTTCGGATTGTCCGGGATGAGCGTGTCGAGGCTTTCTTCCACGCGGTCCGGATCATCGAAGCTTGGGCGTTTCGGGGCTTCCTCGCGGTTCGACAGCGGCAGGAAGTCGATGAGGCGGCGCATCTGGATCAGCGCCTCAATGTCATTGTCGAAGGCGCCGTCGGCAACGCCGGACTTCTTGGCGTGAACGGACGCGCCGCCCAGGCTCTCATGCGTGACTTCCTCATTGGTGACGGTCTTCACCACATCCGGGCCGGTCACATACATGTAGGAGGTGTCCTTCACCATGAAGATGAAGTCGGTCATGGCAGGGCTATAGACGTCGCCGCCCGCGCACGGCCCCATGATGACGGAGATCTGCGGGATGACACCGGAGGAGAGGACGTTTTCCATGAAGATGTCGGCATAGCCCGCGAGGCTGTCGACGCCTTCCTGGATGCGCGCACCGCCCGCATCGAAGATGCCGACGACGGGCGCGCCATTGCGGGCCGCGGCCTTCTGGATCTTCACGATCTTTTCCGACTGGGCCAGCGACAGCGAGCCGCCGAAGACGGTGAAGTCCTTTGAGAAGACATAGACGAGGCGGCCATTGACCGTGCCATAGCCGGTGACGACGCCGTCGCCGGGAATACGCTGCTCTTCCATGCCGAAATCGTGGGAGCGGTGCTCCACGAACATATCGGTTTCCTCAAAGCTGCCCTCATCGAGCAGGAGGGTGATGCGTTCGCGCGCGGTGAGCTTGCCCTTTTCGTGCTGTTTGGCGATGCGGCCTTCGCCGCCGCCCAGGCGGGCTTCCTCACGTTTTGCCTCAAGCGCTTCGATCACATCTTTCATACCGGCAGCCTCTTAATCGGTGAGTCCTTCAAATCTGGCTGTCCTTGTTACTGAATGGGACGGGCGACGCAAGAAAAAGGGCAGGCTGCCCCATGGGCAACCTGCCAGCCTTTCTTCAGTTGTCATTCTGGAGGGGGTATCTGCCGCCTAGTTGCCGGCGCGCCCGCCGCGCAGATTTCCGTCCTTGCCATAGCGGCGCTGGCCGCCCGGGCCGGTGCGGCCCCTGCCCTGATCACTGGAGCTGACCGTGCGCGTCGTGGTGACGGTGCGGGTGACCGGCGTCCTTGTGGTCGTGGACGAGTAGCTGCGATAGCCATTGTGGCCACGGTCCCAGCGGTCATGGTGATCGCCGCGTCCCCTGTCCCAGCGGTCGTCATGATGGCCGTGCCCCCGGCGGCCGCGCTCTGGCAGGCCGGTGATCCGCACCACGCTGCCCTGACGGACCGTGCAGTTCACATCGCGGTAGAATTCGCGCCGGCGGCCTTCGAACTCCACATCATCGAACAGGACGCGGAAGCCGCGCGGGCCGATCTGGTTCACGCGCAGATCATTGTCGATATCGACATCGCGGAAGCCCGCGCGGTAGCCCTCACGCTGGATGGCGGCCGAACACATGCGGACGGCCTGGCGGCGCATCTGGCGGACTTCCCAGGGGCGCTGACCATAGCGGTCATTGTTGTAATAGCGCCCGTCGCGGCCCCGCCAGCGATCATTGCCGACAGAGATATAGAAGGAGGCGTCACCGACGCTGAGGATGGCGCCGGAAAAGGCGGTCTGGGTGCGGTGCGGCGCCTCGTCTGCGAGGGCCGGAGCTGCGGTGAGTGGGAGAGCCGCAAAAGCCAGCGCTGCCACCCGGGTCTTCATGATGCGTTTCATCATGGGTGCAGGAAAACATGGGGCTCCGGAACCCAGGCTGACCGGCGCATTCGGGTTTCGTTCACCCTGTTTTGTTGTTTCTATTCAGACGCTTAGCGCAGAATAAATTTCAGGCGCCATGTGGTCTGGTGCGGCGCCTGAGCTTTTGTTCAGCCTTGTGGGCGCGTCAGGAACAGCCTTCCACATAATCGACCGCTGGCGGCAGGCCGACGCGGTAGGTGGAGATATTCCCGGCTTCATCGGTCTCCATGATGAGCTTTGCGTCGCCCTGAAGCTGGATGATGAGATTGTCGCGGTCCGTGTACTTGTTCGGCTGGCGCTCGATCTCTTGATAGAGGCCCTCAGCGGCCGTGGCGGGCATGCCGACCTCCAGCCCCTGGGCGGTGGCGACACCGGGCGCGCGGATATCGACACGCTGGACGCTGCCATCGACCACCATATAGCCGACATCATAGTTTCCGCGCTGGGGCCCGAGATAGTAGCAGGCCTGCTCCTCGCCCGCCGCGCTGTCGCCCATTTCATGGAGGCCGCTCTCATGGGCCGCTTTCGCCTCTTCCGCGCTCATGCCGAATCTGACGCCGCAGAGGCCGTCCGCACTAATTGTGGTGCAGGAGGTCTGGTCTTCTGCATCGGCTCCGGCAGGCTGGGCCTGTGTGCCGGATGATGGGTCGGTAGCTGGCAGGCCCGGGCCTGCGGGGGCGCCGGTCTCTTCGGGCGGGGTCAGCGGTGCGGGATCGGCGGGTGTGACCGGGTCGCAGGCGGTCAGGAAAAGCGCCGTGGCAGCCGCGCTGCAGGCAAGGTGAAGTCGGTATGTCATGGCAAGCGCCTCCCATTGGCTGGCGCGCAGACATCTGGTTTTCCGGCCCCTTGCCGGGCGCTGCGGCCAGACCAGCCTAACGCGCAATGGCGGCAAACAGTTTCCCGATGGCGTCGGCATCAGCGCGGCGGCGGGCGACGATGTCCATCGCTTCGACATCCTCGCCCCACTGCTCGATCTGCCAGGTCTCATCGATCCGGGAGAGATCAAATGCGTCGAGCGCATCCAGCTCCCCCTGCTCTACCGCCAGCGCGAGGACGGCGGAGCCATAGAGCGCCATCGCCCAAGTGAGTGCGGTGAGGCGGAGGTCATCGAGGCTGGCGGCATGGGCGCGCGCGGCCTTGAGCGAGGCGTCGGGCTGCGGCGAGGCAATGATGCCTTCGACGGGGACCAGGACGATGTCGAACGACTTGCCGGCCCATTGGCGCCAGTGCCCCCAGCCAGCTTCCTGGCGGGCGCGCAGCTCACTCGGCCCCTCGGCAAGGTGGCAGACAAGATCGGTCTCTGTGTATTTCGCCACCTCGTCCGCCATCGCGTCGCGCGCGCCGGGTGTGCCGTCTATCGAGACGTTGAGCAGGCGGGTGAGCGGCATGGTGGTGGGGTCGATCAGCTCACCCTGCGCGTCCCATTCGGCGGCGATCAAATTGGCGAGCGTTTCGTGCGTGGTGGCGAGGTGGTTCTTCTGCGGGGTGCGCACAGGCTTGCCGTCGAGAAGGATGGCAAAGGTGTCGCCCTCACGCGAAACCGCCGCCTCCTTGTAGAAGCGGCGGGGCAGATTGGGGGTCTGGGGCTTGCGCTCTGTCATGAGGCGACCTCATGCCATGCCCGCGCGATGGGGCAAAGTGGCGGGTGCACCTAGCCTTCGGCGGCGAGCGCCGACTCAGCATGGCGCTGGGGCGAGAGGTCCATCTTGTCGACAACCATGCGGTCTTCACGGTCCATCAGGATGAGCGTCTGGCCGATCCGCACAGTCTTCAGATTGTCCGCCTTGCGGTCGAGCGCGAGCTTTGCGCGCCATTCGAGCGCCAGCGGATACATGGTTTCCGGGAAGGGCTCACCGACAGCGATACGGTCTTCAAGCGCGGTGCGTTCGAAACACAGCTCCTGCGCGGCATAGCCGACTTCGCAGGACCGGTCCGCGATCTGGAAATTGCGGTCGAATACGGCCTGATCGTTCGGGGTGAACTGCGAGGCGATGGTCGCGCTGGATACGCTGGAGTGGGCCGACAAAGCCAGTGCACCGCCACCGATTGCGGCAACTGCAAGTCCCGTCAGGATATGGTCGATGTTGAGTTTCACAGCTTTGCGTCCTTTCGCGTTCTGTCTGCGTTCCGGTTAGAAGCTCAACGCAACGCCCTCAGGATCGATCCACGCTCTCTGCATTTTTTGTCATGTTTATCAGTGCACTAAATAGAAAAAGCCGACCTGGTTTCCAGGCCGGCTTTCCCGTTCAACTGAATGAAAAGTCTTACTCGACTTCTTCCTCGATCTCGTCGCCGGCTTCTTCCATTTCGTCGCCAGCTTCGTCGAGCTCTTCGCCTGCTTCTTCGGCCGGGCCGTCATTGCTGTCGCATGCTGCAACACCACCAATTGCACCCATACCGACGAGAAGCGCGACAATAGACTTTTTCATGAGATTCCCCTTGTTGCTTGAATACTCAGGACAGCAACGTCATTCCCCCGATCCTGTTCCTAAAAGAGTTCATTTTTTTTGCTGGAGCGTCATGGGGCTCGCCAAATCGCCGGCTCGGCCCAATCGGTTTCGATCAAGTCGTGGCCACTGAGCTTCGATCAGCAAGGGCTTGGGCAAACCTATCGAGGGCGAGGTTCAGTGAGCTGTAGTCATGCAGCACTTCATGCGCGCCGGCCGCCTCCAGCTCATCGGCCCGGCCGAAGCCCCAGCTGACGCCCATTGTGTGGATGCCGGCATTGCGCCCCATGGCGATGTCGTGGATCGCATCGCCGATAATCAGCGACTGGTGCGGCTCACAGCCGAGCGCATTCATCGCCTGCTCGACCATGAAGGGATGCGGCTTGCCGGGGCCGTCATCGGCGCACCAGATCGTGTCGAAATACGGCTCCAGCGGATGCATTTCGAAGATGGCGCGGATACCGCGGTGGGACTTGCCGGTCGCCATGGCGATGAGCCAGCCTTCCTCGGCAAGGCGCTTCAGTGTCTCTTCGGCGCCGTCATAGAGCGGCTCGGTAAAGCCCTCCTCAGTGCGCCTTAGGACAAAGGCTTCCCGATAGGCCTGTGTGAGGCCGGGAATGTCATGATAATCGGGCGCGAGCATGCGGCAGGCCTCTTCCAGGCCGAGGCCAACAATCTTGCGGGTCGCTTCATATTCCGGCTCTGGCAGGCCGCATGTGCCAAAGGCCCGGCACATGGCCGTCTGGATGACTTCGCGGCTGTCGACGATGGTGCCATCGATGTCCCAGATGGCGAGTTTGAGGGTGGTCATTCAGTCACTCCTCCAGGCCTTCGCCCATAACCAAGTCGGTCCAGACATCGATATGCCGGCCAGGCCAACACACCCCAAATGCCGGTTCCGGATTCACGAATTCGTCGATCAAATATTCCGCTAGATTCACACCGTAAAATATAATGTCGGTCTGCATGATGGACAGAACAGGATTGTTGGGCTGGCACGGCGCTGCAGGCAAGAATCTGTGGCCAAAAATGGGAAGAAGCGGCGGCCAGAGAGCAAAATCGGCTTTGGCGATGGTGATCGCATCAGCCGAGGACGCAGGCCTATTTCCCCATCTTCGCATCCAGAAACCGTCATCGATATCGAACGCGATTCCTTCCCAAACCCGATTTATCTTCTGTCGATAGAGTTGAATCGAAAAGTCAGACCACGGGAAAAACACACTGTCTGGATCGTCCAAATTTAGAAGGAAATATCTGAAATCCGGCGGAATGGAGAAGCCGAGATCGCGCTCTGCACTTTCGATGGTGGCTATTGACACTCCCCCCCGGCCAAACCGAGGCGGGCGTTTGCCCTCTGGCCATGCAGCTAGATTAAGCTGACGGAATAGATCAGACCCTAGTTCTCGCAAGCAAGCCCCTAAAGAAATAGCTCCAGCGGATCCTTCCCCGCTTCGGCCTCAAGGAAGCCGAGCGTCTTGAAGGTCTGCTTCATGTGGCCCGAGAGCGGGGCCTGAAGCAGGAGCGGCTTCTTGTTCTTGCGCGGGATGAGGAGCGCGCGGGCATGCAGGTGAAGGCCATTGGCGACACCTTGCGGGACCTCGCGGCGCGTGAGGTATTTGTCATCGCCGAGAATGGACGTGCCAAGCTCATGCATGTGGAAGCGCAGCTGATGCATGCGGCCGGTCTGGGGGCGCAGGGCCACCCATGCCGCTTTCTGGCCTGCCTGAGAGACGGTAACATAGTCGGTGATGGCGTGGCGGGCGCCTTCATCATTCTGGGCGCACTGGACCATGCGTTCGCGCCCTTCCGGCCCCTGCCCCTTTGTCATCCAGCAGCGGACCTGACCGGCAGGCGGTTTCGGCGCGCCAACGGTAACAGCCCAGTAGACCTTCTCCATGTCGCGCGAGCGGAAGAGATCGCCCAGCCAGGCGGCGGCAGCCGGGTGACGCGCGATGAGGAGTAGACCGGATGTTTCCTTGTCCAGCCGATGGACCAGCTTCGGGCGGTATTCGCCATCCGAGAGGATGTCGAGCATGCCATCAATGTGACGGTCGCCCTGCTTGGTGCCGCCCTGCACGGCAATCCCGGCGGGCTTGTTCAGGGCGAAGAGGTCATCATCCTGATAGATGACCATTTCGCGCATGAACTGCTCATCCTTGGCAGAGGCGGTATTCGCCTTCATGGCCTTTTTCTCAGACTCGGTGGGCTGATGGACGGGGGGCAGGCGCACGACCATGCCCGCCTCAAGACGGTCCTTCGCCTTGGCGCGGCTGCCATCGACGCGGATCTGTCCCGAGCGCAGCAGCTTTTCCAGCTGGCCCTGCGTCACCGAGAGGCGGCGTTTCACCCAGCGGTCGAGGCGCGTGCCCTCTTCCTTGGGGCTGACAGTTTCATTGATGACTTGCTGGCTCATGCGAGCACCTTTCTCATCACGAAGAGGCCGAGGAGAACGAGAGCGAGGCCCGCTACAACGGAAAGACCGGCATAGGCAATGGCGCGCGTCCAGTCGTCCTTCTGGATATATTGTGCCACTTCCAGCGAAAAAGCCGAGAAGGTGGTAAACCCGCCGAGAAGGCCGGTGGCGAGGAAGAGACGCGTGCCCTGCCCGCCGCCAAGACTCTCGCCCCGGAAGGCGAGAAACCCGATCAGCAGCCCCATGAGAAGGCTGCCGAGCAGGTTGACGAAGAAGGTCGCCCATGGCCAGCCCGAAAGCCCAAGGCGCACAGCCGCAAGCCCCGCCCCGTGGCGGAGGCTGGCGCCAAGCGCGCCGCCTAGAGCGACATAGAGAAATCCGTTCATTGAGAGGGCTTTTACAGCTGACAGGAAGAAAGTCGATGATATGCTGCCGTCCATCAATCTTCAGTTGATCCGCCTTGGAGGAGCAGCCCGATGAAATGTCCAGATTGCAACACAGCGCTAAACCCCAGCTGGAATACCTGCCCCAGTTGTGGAAAGGCTTTTGGGCAGCCACCGTTCAATAGCGCCGTAGACCGTACGGAAGAGAGATTTCCAATGTCAAACAAGCTTGCTGTTGTGGGTGGCGCTCTCGCTCTGCCGATCCTGCTTTTTTGGCTACTAAAGGACGTATGAGCGAGCTTCTAGCCTCAGCATTTTTCTGAGCTTTGAGACAGTCCTGACGCGGCGTCGCGTCTTGCCAAGACCATTCCTCCCGATACGCTTTGCCCAACGTGAATGTCCGACAAGAGACATCCGGGAGGAAAAGATGAGCTATGATCTGATCATTGTGGGTGGCGGCATCGGTGGTTCTGCGCTGGCCGCGACCATGGCAAAGGCCGGACAGTCAGTCCTGCTGCTTGAAAAATCGACAGAATATGAAGACCGCGTGCGCGGCGAATGGATTGCGCCCTGGGGCGTCGCCGAAGTCCAGCGCCTTGGTCTCTATGACTTGCTGGTCGAGGCGGGCGGGCATCATATCACCAGCCACGTCACCTATGATGAGAGCCGCGATCCGGCAGAGGCAGAGACCACCGCCCTGCCCCTCGGCATTTTCGCCGAAACCGTTCCAGGTCCGCTCACCATCGGCCATCCGCATCATTGCCAGACCCTGTTCGATGAAGCGGGCCGCGCCGGTGCAAGGACGCTGCGCGGTGTGAATGTCACCGACATCCAGCTGGGGGCGTCCCCTTCTGTGACCTATGAGCATGAGGGCGAGACGCATACGGCTGAGGCGCCGCTGGTGGTTGGCGCAGAGGGCCGCATGTCCCCGGTGCGCAAGGAAGCGGGCATCAAGCTGCATCAGGACAAGCCGCATCACTGGTTTGCGGGCCTGCTGGTCGAAGGCGTCGAAGGATGGGATGCGTCCCGTCAGGCCATCGGCACCGAGGGCCAGTTCGGCTTTCTCGCCTTTCCGCAGGGCGGCGACAAGGTGCGGGTCTATGGCGGCTATGCGCTGGAAGAGAAAGGCCGGTTCGCGGGCGAGGACGGGCCGCGCAAATTCCTGGAGAGCTTCCGCATGAATTGCGCCCCCGGCAATGAAGCCATTGCCGATGGCACACCGGCCGGACCGCTCCTCTCCTATTTCAACAATGACAGCTGGACCGATGAGCCTTTCGCAGCCGGATGTGTGCTGATCGGGGATGCGGCCGGCTGGAACGACCCGATCAACGGGCTTGGCCTCTCCATCACGTATCGCGATGTGCGGATCGTTTCCGACATATTGAAAGCGACCCCGCCGGGCGCGGCGCCGGACTTTTCATCTTACGCACAAGAGCGCGCCGAACGGATGCGGCGGCTTCGCTTTGCCGGCCACCTTCAGGCAACGCTCGACATGGAATTTGGCGAGGCGGCCCGCGAACGGCGCAAGCGCTATCATGAGCGCAGCGCGTCCGACCAGACGCTCGGCATGCACGGCTTTGCCATCATGGGCGGGCCGGAAAGCGTGCCCGACGAGATTTTCACTGACGCCCACAAGGAAAGGGTTCTCAACGGATGAGCCCCATGGATATCGAACGCTTCAACGCAGACTGGCTGCAAGCCTGGACAGACAAGGATGTCGAGCGGCTGGTCGGCTTCTATTCGGCCGATACGGTGTACAAGGACCCGCAGGTGCCCAACGGCGTGGAGGGCCGCGAGGCGCTGCGCGGCTATCTTGAAACACTGTTCGGATCGACCCCGCCCATGATCTATCTGCCGGAAACGGTCTGGGCCATTGAGGGCGGCTTCTGCGGGCGCTGGTATTGCGATGTCGGTGACGGCGCCAGCGAGGGCAAGCTGCGCGGTTTCGACCTCGTTCTTCTCGAGAACAGCCTCATCAAGCACAACGAGGTCTATGTTCACCCCCTGAGCGGAGACGCCGCGAATGCCTGATATCCGCGACTGGAAAGAGATCGATGCCGACTGGCTGACCGCGGCGCTGCGCGATGGCGGCGTGGACGCCAAGGTGAGGTCGTTCGAGGCTGGCAAGGTCGGCACCGGGCAGATCGGCGACTGTGTGCGCTTCAAGCTCGATTATGAAAGCGCCGCGCCGGACGCGCCGAAGACGCTGGTCGGCAAGTTTCCAGCCGAAGGCGAAGAAAGCCGCGCCACCGGCATCAAGCTGAGTAATTACCTGCGCGAGGTGAAATTCTACCAGCTGCTGCAGCCGGATGCGCGGATTTCCACCCCCCGCTGCTATTTCACGGACGTGAATGAGGACACCCATGATTTCGTCCTGATGATGGGCGACATGGCGCCGGCCGAACAGGGCGACCAGCTGGCCGGGGTCACGCTGGACGAGGCCAAGCTGGTGCTAAAAGAGGCCGCCAAGCTCCACTCAGCCTATTGGGAAGACGACAGGCTGGACGAATATGACTGGGTGATGGGCACGACGAACGCGCCCGACGTTCTCGATCCGGACATGGTCGCTGGTCTCTGGGACGGGTTCAAGGCGCGCTATGGCGACCGCGTGACACCCGAAGCCATCCGGGTCGGCGATGGCATGTCGCGCAATATGGACAAGTTCGATGAAAGCCGGGAAGGCCAGAGATGCCTGATCCATTCGGACTTCCGACCGGACAACATGCTGTTCGACCTTTCCAACAAAGACAAGCCGGTCACCGTGGTGGACTGGCAGAGTTTCGGCTATGGGCCGGGCGGCGCCGATGTCGGCTATTTCATCGCTGGCGCCATCGACCCGGCCACACGCCAGGCCAATGAGAGCGCGCTTGTCGATCTCTATCTCTCAGAGCTCGACCGGCTGGGCGTCTCCAATTATGGCCGGGAGGACTTCCTGCGCCATTATGTGGCCGGGGCTTACCAGCATTTCTTCACCGCCTATTTCGCCGCCATGCTGGTCACGCAGACGCCGCGCGGTGACGACATGTTCTTCCGGATGCTGAACGGGGCCGTGGACCTGATCTCCGATCATGGGGCGCTGGACTGGTATGGATAGGATCTGATCGGGCTGGGCAGGGCGGCCAAGTGTTCTACCTCTTGCTGCAGACATCCTGCAGCCTGAAAGGTTTCACCATGCCCACCCGCATTTCCCGTACACTCCTCGCCGCCTGCGCCATCCCTGCCCTTGCGCTTGGGGCGGCAGCGCAGACGCCGGCTGAGACGATGAGCGTGACCGGCACCAACGGCACCGAACTCACGGCGGAAGTTCTTGAAAGCTTTGACCATGGCTGGGCGATGACCTTCCTGCCGGATGGGCGCGCGCTGGTCAGCGAGCTGACGGGCAGCCTCTGGCTGCTGGACGAGGATGGCTCGAAGATCGCAGAGATCGCCAATGTGCCGGAAACGGAAATGCGCAATCAGGGCGGTCTGGGCGACATCATCATCCACCCGGACTTTGCCAATAACAACACCGTCTTCCTGTCCTATGTCGAGCGCGACGAGGCCGATGACACGCTGAGCGGCGCGGTCGTCGTCAAAGCGACGCTGGAGCTGACCGAAGACGGCGGCAGCCTGAGCGACGTGACCCGCATCTGGGAGCAGTCGCAAAAGCTCAAAGGTAATGGGCATTACAGCCACCGGCTGGCTGTCGCGCCGGATGGCAATCTCATCATCACATCGGGCGAGCGCCAGCATTTCAGCCCGGCGCAGAATATGGACATCAATCTCGGCAAGGTGATCCGTGTGACCACTGATGGCGAGCCGGTGGAAGACAATCCCTTCTATGGCAATGGCGGGATTGCGGACACGATCTGGTCGCTAGGCCATCGCAATATGCTGGGCGTGGCCTTTGACGGCGACGGTCAGCTCTGGGTGCATGAGATGGGACCGAAAGGCGGCGACGAACTCAACCGCATCGTTCGCGGCGAGAATTATGGCTATCCCATCGTGTCGAATGGCGAGCACTATAATGGCAAGCAGTTCTTCGGAAATCATGAGGATTTCCCGATCTATGAGAACCCGGCCATTTCCTGGACGCCGGTCATCAGCCCCGCCGGCCTTATCATCTATGATGGCGACACCTTCGGCGACTGGCAGGGCGATGCCTTTATCGGCGGGCTCTCTTCGCGCGCGCTGATCCGGGTGGAATTTGTCCAGACGCCGCTCGATAATCAGGGCTCAGGCGGCGAGTCGAGCACGATGGAAACCACCGCCAATGAGGCCGAGCGCTATGAGTGGGACAAGCGTATCCGCGAGGTCGAGCAAGGCCCGGACGGCGCCATCTATGTTATCGAGGACAAGGAAGGCGGACGTCTTCTGAGGCTGACGCCCGCAGCCGCAAGCGAATAGACCTGGGCCCCGAAAATTCGCGGGTCGAATGAGAGGCCGCCCGGTTCAGATGGACAGGGCGGCCTCTTCTGCTTTGTGGACGAAGTCCGCCGGGGGCCGCGCTTCCAGGCTCAGGGCGCTGCCATCAGGATGGGTGATATCGAGCCGGGCGGCATGCAGCATCAGCCGGTCTGCCGAGAGCTTTCCGGAACCGTAGATCCTGTCGCCCAGGATCGGACAGCCGAGGGCGGCCATATGGGCGCGGATCTGGTGCATGCGGCCGGTAACTGGTCGCGCCTCGACCAGGGCCGCGCCTTCGCCGCGCGAGAGGATACGCCACTGCGTCTCTGCGCTAAGCGCGCCCTTCTGGCCGGGGCTTGCCGGGATCATCTTTTCGCGCCCGCCGCAGTCTGAAGGCACTTTCAGAAGGGCTTCGGTACAGGCGCCTTCATCAGTGGTGGGCAGCTGGCCGGACACGAGAGCGAGGTAGGTCTTGCGGGCATGGCGGCCTGAAAACTGCGCCGAGAGATGGGCTGCGGCAGGCTTGGTGCGCGCAACGACAAGGACGCCGGACGTGCCGGAATCGATGCGGTGAACGAGGCGCGGGCGTTTGCCATTGGATTTTGCAAAGGCCCAGAGAAGGAAATCGAGCGACTTGCCGCGCCCGCCGGCAATCTGGACGGCGAGGCCCGGCGGCTTGTTGAAAGCGAGGACATCAGCATCCTCATGAATGAGCAGGCTGTGCACATAGGCGCGGTCTTCATCGGAGATATTCGGGATGGGCGTGTTTCTGGCCATGGCCCGCTCTTAGCGCGCCCGGCCCCGTCCGGGCAATTGACCTTCGGCGGCAAAGACGAAGGGCAAAAGAAAAGGGCGGCCCGAGAGCCGCCCTTCCCTGATTTCGTTTTCGGAGTTTCCGAAGGACCTAGAAGTCCACCGTGGCGCCGAAGAAGACGTAACGACCCATCGCGTCGTACACTTGCGGGTAGGTGTTACCGTTACCCGGTGCGGTACCGACGACCGACGACAGCGGCGGATCTTCGTCCGTGACGTTGTTGACGCCAGCGCGGACCGACATGTTGTCGAGCAGCTGATAGCGGCCGGCAAGGTCGAAGTAGCTCTGGCTGTCGAGCGTCCCGTTGATGCCCGAACCGTCGGTGCCATCAAGCGTGACTTCGTCGTAATAGCGCCAGGTACCGGTCAGCGAGTAGGCGTCGAGGCCCCAGGTCACGCTGGCCTTGTGGCGCCATTCCGGGTTTGCACCCGAACCGAAGTTGGACTGGCAACGGCCGCCGTAGAGACCGGCACAGTCGAACTTGCCGCCGACTTCAACGTCCGGAAGCGGTTGCACTTCCAGGCTTTCAAGCCAGGTGCCGACAAAGTCGAAGTTGAACATACCGACCGTACCAGCGTCGTAGACGTAGTTGGCCAGAAGATCGATACCGCTGGTGGAGATTTCACCGGTGTTGATGTTGGTCGCGGTGATGTAACCGGTCTGGTTGGCCCAGAGCGTACCACCGTTACCGCGGTTGACGAGCGAGCAGAAGAACTCGTCACCGGACAGGGCACACTGGTCGAGTGCGAGTTCCTGCGGCACCGTGTTGATGTAGTCCTCAACCGTGATGTCGAAGTAGTCGACAGACACCGTCAGGTTGTCGATGAAACGCGGGGTCGCAACGAAACCGTAGGTGAAGGTGTCAGAGGATTCCGGCTCAAGCGACGGGTTACCACCGGTCAGCGTGTTGAACTGACCAGCCGGGTTATCGATGATGTTGCCGTACTGAGCAGCGGTCACGCCGGTGTTGGCACACTGGGTTGCCGTGTACTCAGGATTGGAGCCGGCACAAGGATCGAACAGACCGTTGTCACCTGCCGTGAGATCGAACAGGCCGATGCTCTGCGCTGCGAAACGCTCGAAGACGTTCGCGGCACGAACGGCACGCTGGTAGGACCCGCGGAAGCGGATGTCCGTGGACGGCGCGTAGTCGATACCGATCTTGTAGGAGTCGGAGTCAACTTCGTCGTAGTAGGACTTACGATACGCAGCGTCGAAACCGAGGGTCTCGATGCCCGGACGACCCTGGATGAGCGGGACGTTGATCTCGCCGAAGAGGTCGACAACGTTTTGCGAACCGCTGATGCCCGTGGTCGGACCACCTTGACCAGCACCGTCGCCCGTCAGGAACGGAACGTCCGGATTGGAGTCGATGGTGTCGCGGCGGTACTCAGCACCGAAGGCCCAGCCTGGTGCGTCGGTAGCCATCGGGCTCTGGAGACCCCAGTCGCCGAAGGAACCGAACAGACGGCCGTTGATGACGGTCTGGGTGGTTTCACCGTCACGCAGCAGCGGGATGGTCACGTAATCGAAAGCACCATTGGTAACCGGCTGGCCGGAATAGATGTCCAGCGGGATACATGACGGATCGTCATTGGTCGGATCGTCGTCGACATTGACGTTACAGACCGTTTCGCCGGTGTCCGGATCGGTGACGGCATAGAGTGCCTTCTGGATACGGCTGATCGACAGGTCGTTATTGTAGACTTCCGAACGATGGACGTTGGCGAAGCTTGCCGACACGTCGTAGCCAACCGAGGTGCCCTCGAGATCGCCACGGACGCCAAGCACACCGCGCCACGTGGTGTGACGGATGTCATTGTTCCGCGGGCCGGCTTCGACAGCGCGGCGCAGCGAGAGAACGTTCGGCACGATGGCATCAGCAGCCAGGGCCTCACGGTCAGGCTCGCCGTCGAAAACCGGGTTGCCATCTTCGTCGGTATCAACCGCGCCGTCTGCGATCGCGCCGCAGAGGAAGTCGACCTGCTGAGCCGACAGGAACGGGTTGTCACAGTTGATGCCACCGGCATCGCCATTCACGCCCAGACCGAAGACGCCCGAAGGAGCGATCTGCGAGTTGGTGCGGTTGTCCATGAACATGAGCTCGGAATAAGCTTCGATGTTGTCCGCGATGTCATAGCGAGCGAACACGCCGAAGTTATAGCGCTCGTTCGGACGCTGGAAGTGGTTGAACGGGTTGAAGTTGAACGTGTCGGTTACGTTGTTCCGGTCGATGAACTCACCCGAGCCGTCCGGATTGACGCGTGCGGTGCCGTTCCCGTTCGGGAAGACATAGTCGCCATCAAGGTTCAGCAGGTTGGTGAATTCGTTCGTGGACGAACCCGAGCAGGTGAACTCAGAACCGCCATTACGGGTACCGAGGGCACACTGCGAGTAGTCGCGGTCGCCCTGCAGGACTTCGTTTGTGTTCTGGTAGCCGGCAAAGCCCATGATGTGGCCACGGCCATTGGCGATCTCGCCGCCGAACATGGCGGTGACGTCGACAGCTTCGCCATCAACGGTCGAGCCGCTCGGCACGCGGTACTGGCCCGGGTTCAGTGCGGAGAATTCTTCCAGAAGACCCTGCAGCTCACCATCATTGTCGTGCTGGTAGAAGCTGTAGTTGCCGTCGACGCGAACGCCTTCGAAGTCGTCGTTCAGAACGAAGTTGACGACGCCGGAAATAGCGTCCGAACCGTAGGTTGCCGAAGCACCGCCGGTCAGGATGTCAACGCGCTCAACGAGCTGCGACGGAATGAAGTTGATGTCAGCAGCCGGCGTGTTCAGCGAGCCGTAAGGCAGACGGCGGCCGTTGAGCAGGACCAGCGTACGCTCGGAACCAAGACCGCGAAGGTTGACCGAAGCGGTACCGGTTGCGCCGTTGGCGAGGTTCGAGCCCTGAGCGCCGAAAGCCTGCGGAAGCGTGTTGACGATGTCTTCAGCGCGGACGGCGCCGCGGATATCGAACTCTTCCGAGCCGATCTCAGAAACCGGGCTGGTTGCGACAAGGTTGCCGGACTGCGGGATGAGCGAGCCGGTAACGACGACAGTTTCCTGACGCGCTTCAGCATCAGCTGGCGCAGCTTCGACGCGCTCGACGTCATCCTGCGCGAACGCAGGTGCGGCGAACACCGTCATGGCCGCACCGGCGAAAACCGCAGATGTCAGCAGGTGTTTCTTGAGTGTAGTTCCGTTCACAGTTGAACCTCCAGATTAACTCTCATATGCCTGTGGCAATTGGCGACCGCCCCCTCTGAGAACGGTACTGCGACAACTGCTAGCGAAAGAGTTTTCGTCAGGTCAATCAAAAGTGACCGACCCGTCACAATTTTGGCCAAGCAGTGTTGCTTAAATGTCGTAAAGACCTGCTAGTAGGCTGCGCCGCTTTTCTTTGGCCTGTTCAGACCGAAAGTATGGAGACGAGCAGGATGATCGTCATCAGCGCCACAAGACAGATCGCCCAGAAAAGGACGAGCAGCAGCATGCGCAGGAAGCTGCTGAGATAGCCTGATCCATAGGCACCGCGCAGGCTGAACAGCACATAGACAGGAATGATCAGCATATACAGGCTGGCGAGCCAGCTGCCAGCCCATATCGAAAGCACGATGACGAGCGTCGTCGTCAGATACATCCAGCTGTGAAGATGCAGCGCGTGGATCGCGTGATCATAGATATAGATACGCCGGCGCCAGGCATAGATGAGGGAAAGGGCGAGAACCGTCATCGGCACCAGCAGAAGGCTCAACCGGGGCGCCCAGGACTGAAGCGCCATGAAAAAGAGACGGGGGTTGTCGATGACCCGGCCGATGGCTTCGTCGGCCTGCTTTCCAAGACCGGACTGGACAGCGACCTCGCCGTTCTCAGCAATGCCCGCAGTGGGCTCATCCCGCACCGGCTGCCCGACCTCCGACACACCGGCACCCGAGTTCTCGCGCGCGCGGACACTGCCGAGCAATTCCTGGAGATCTTCGTCCTCCACCGTCTCGTCGCCCGCAAAATACTCGATCAGGGCTGTGCGTTCCGCCGGGCTTAGCCCCCGGCCGCCAGACGTCTGAAACTCTGCATTATCAAGGAGTCCCGACGATCCAACAAAGGCGAAAAGCACAAAATAGAAGAGCAGACTGGACAGAAGGAAGAGGCGGAAGGGGGGCACATAGCGGGCGCGTTTGCCTTCGCTATAGTCCCGGCTGAGGCGACCGGGCCGGAACATGAGCAGGGGCAGCGTGCGCGCGATACGCCCGTCCAGCGCGAGGCTGTCGGAGACCGATTCGGCAACGAGGGCGTAGAAGGGACGGTGGAAGCTGGCGGCAAGCTGGCCGCAGCGCGGACAATGACGTTGCTCGACCAGTTCCCCGCAATTGCGGCAGGGCTGGCCCTTGAGGTCGGCATTGCCGCCCGGCGAAAGCGCGCCCACCGAAGCAAGCCCGGCCGCCTCCATTTCGTCGCTCATCTCGCCAGCCCCCTTCAGACCCGCCGCGTCCTATTCCTCGTCGGCCTCGGCGCCGGCGTCTGCCTCTACGGACGGCTCAAGACCCGGCCGGCACAGCCAGCGCGAAAGGTGATCGTTCTGGGCATTCTCGGCCCAGCCGGTCAGCTCCGGATCGACGAGATTCTTCGTCACCTGTATCCACATCGGCGTGATCGGGTAGTCCTCGAGCATCATCTTCTCGGCGCGGGCAAAGATTTCGGCCCGGGCATCAAGATCGCGGGTGCGGCTCGCCTCTTCCAGAAGCGCGTCATATTCCGGGTTGGAGTAGCGGCCATAGTTCTGCTGGCCGGTGTCCGATTCGAGCAGGTAGAGGAAGTTGACCGGGTCGTCGAAGTCCGCAACCCAGGCCCCGTCCGCGACCTCGAAATCGGACTGGCGCAGGCGCGCATAGAGCACCTTGGTGTCCTGGCGCAGGATCTGCGCATTCACCCAGGGCGCAATCTCGTTCCAGTTGGCCTGTGCCACGGGCGCCGCCTTGGGATTGTCGTCCGTGGAGCGGTGGATGAACTCAAAGCTCAGCGGATTGTCCGGCCCATATCCAGCCTCTTCCAGCAGGGCGCGCGCCTCTGCCAGACGCTCCTCACGCTGCATGCCGGCAAAGTCGACTTCCGGACGCTCGGTATTGTAATTGCTCATCTTTGGCGGAACGAAGGAATAGGCCGCGACGAAGCCGGGGGTCAGCACCCGGTCGACAATGAAGTCACGGTCGAGCGCGAGGGCGAGGGCCTTGCGGACCCGTACATCATCGAAGGGCGGCTGGCTGGAATTGAAGGTCCAGTAGGTGGTGATCAGGCCCGGCGTCGTGCGCACCCAGCCTGGAAATTTAGCCTCAAGCTCCTCGGTGCGTCCGCCATCGAACCCGTTATTGATGTCGAGTTCGCCCGATTCGATCCGGCGCTCGACGGCCGCGGCATCCTCGATCTCGAAATAGGCGACCCGGTCGAAGCAAAGCTCATCGGCTTCGTAATAAAGCGGGTTCTTCTCGGCGACGAGCTGATCCCCGGTGCGCCAGTAGGCGAGCTTGTAGGGGCCGTTCACCTCAATGTTCTCCGGCTGGATCCAGGCCTCGCCATACTGTTCGACAATATGTTTCGGGACCGGATAGGTGGTGTAGTGGGTCAACAGGCCTAGAAGGTAGGGAGCCGGCTCTTCCAGCGTGATCTCGAACGTATGGTCATCAATGGCGCGCACACCGAGCTCTTCCGGCGGCAGCTCACCGGCATTCACCTCAGCGGCGTTCTTCACAATGTAGAGAAGCGAGGAATATTGCGAGGCGATGGCCGGGTCCTGGATGCGGCGGAAGGCATAGACAAAGTCGTCTGCCGTCACGGGCTCACCATCGGACCACTGGGAATCGCGCAGTTTGAAGGTCCAGGTCAGGCCGTCCTCGCTGGTCTCCCAGCTGGTCGCGACCCCGGGGATAACTTCACGGTCCGGCGTAATGGTCATCAGGCCGACAATCATGTCGGAAATGACGATGTTTTCCCACTTGGCCGAGGAGCGGTGCGGGTCGAGCGTGTCGACCTTGGCGGAGATGCCGCGGCGCAGGACAGCGGCTTCCTCGCCATTTGCGTCATTGCCGCCGCCACCACCGCCGCACGCGGCGACAGCAAGAACAAGGCTGGCCGCACCGGCGGCGAGAAGAGTACGCTTGAATGATTTCATCGTCTGAATTCCATGACTTTCCATGATGTCGTGTCTCGCTTTAGTGTTCCAGACCCGTGCGGACTTGGAAAGAGAGCGCGGCATGTCTGAGCAGGAGATGAACAGGATGAAGCACGTATTGCCAGCAATGGCCATTTTCACCGCAATGGCAGCCCCTGCCCTGGCCCAGGCGCCGGACGAAGCGCCTGTCTCCACCGCGACCGTCTATGCCTGCGCGGACATCGAAAGCGATACCGACCGCCTCGCCTGCTATGACAGCGCCGTTGGCCGTCTGAAATCTGCTGAAGAGTCGGGCGACGCCGTTGTCGTGACCCGGAGAGAGGTCGAGGAAGTCAGGCGCGACTCCTTCGGCTTTTCCATTCCGAGCCTGCCGGGGCTTGCCTCTTCGGTCTTCGGCAAGGACGAAAAGATCGACGAGGTCACCTATCCAATCGCCTCGGTCCAATCGACTGCGCGCGGCAAGTTCTATGTCACGCTGGAAAACGGGCAGGTCTGGCAGCAGATCGACAACAAGTCGGTCTACTATTCCGCCAAGCGCGGCGTCGAAAACGCGACCATCAAGTCGGCAGCCCTTGGCAGCTATATGATGAAGTTTGACGACGGTGTCCTGTTCCGCGTCGAACGGGTAAAATAGACGCGCCCGCGACGGCCATCATTACAGCAAGAGAAAGCCCCCGCAGAGCGAGTCTGCGGGGGCTTTTTCATGATGTCTGAGGCTGGCTACTTATACTTCACCGAGCAGCCATAGGGTTTTGCCCATGTCGTCTGGACCGGCTCTCCGGCGGCCATCGCATCAAGCGCGGCGGTGACATAGTTCTCGGCCTCATCAATATCGGCGACCCGCGCTGACGGAATGGAATCGATGGCGCCCGCATAGGCGATGTCCCTGTCAGGCTCGATCACGAACATGTGCGGCGTGGTCTTGGCCTCATAGAGTTGGCCGATATCGCCTGAAGGATCGAGAATGACATGGGTCGGGCTTGCATCGCGCCCGGCATTGATCTCTTCCGCGCGCGGCCCGTCGACATGGCCCTGCTTGCCGGGCGCCGACGAAATGATCTGAAGCCAGACAATATCTTCCTCGCCCGCACGGGCCTGGAGCGACTGCATGTTCTTCGGCGGGTCGGAATAGTGTTTCTGCACGAAAGGACAGCCATCATTGGTCCATTCCAGAATGACCGTCTGGCCTTCGAAATCGGAGAGGGAAACGGTCTCTCCGCTTGTCGTGGTGCCGGTAAAGTCTGGCGCCTCCATTCCCGGTTCAGCCGCAGGCGAGGCGGAGGCCGAGAAAGCGATGAGCGCGCCGGCGCTCAGCGCGACAGCCGCGGCCATGCCGGAGGCCAGTCCCAGATTTCGGCGGGTGAGGGTCTGCATGACAAGGGTCCTTTCCGGGGGTGAGGGAGAGTCAGAAGGCGGCGAGTTTCTGTTTCATCATGGACGGGCTGAGCAGGGTCGGCAGGACTTCCGGCTCGCTTTCGCCCGGTCCATAGAGAAGATACATCGGCACGCCCGGACTTCCACGACGTTTAAGCTCATCGGAAATCTGCTCATCCGGACGGGTGAAATCGGCGATCAGGAAACTGACATTGGCATCGGCCATCGCCTCAAGCACCTCCGGCTTGGTGAGCGTGGTGCGCTTGTTGACCTGACATGTCGCACACCAGGAGGCGGTAAAGTCGACGAAGACCCCGCGCCCCTGTGACACGAGTTCGTCCACACGCTCTGGCGACCACGGCTCTGGCTGGAGGCTCGCATAGGAGGTCATCGTGCCTTCCTTGGGCGCATCCTGAAGACCGGCCGATACCGGCCAGACGATCCCGAGGACCGCCAGGACCGCACCGAGCGTCATGACGCCTGCACGAAGACGCCCGCCCGCGACGCTGAGCAGCCAGACCCCGAAAGCGAGGATCACGGCGCCGAACGCCGTTGCCCCTGCGGCCGGATGATTGCCGAGCACGGTCACAAGCCAGGCCGCCGTCAGGAACATCGGGAAAGCGAAGGCCTGTTTCAGCCGCTCCATCCACAAGCCGGGCTTGGGTAGCGCGCTGTGCAGGCCCGGCACGAAGCTGAGGACGAGGAAAGGCAGCGCAAGCCCGAAGCCGAGCGTCAGGAAGACCAGCATGACGATGGGCCAGGGCTCGTTCATGACGGCGCCAAGCGCGCCGACAAGAAAGGGGCCGACGCAAGGAGCGCCGACAACCGCCGCCAGCACGCCGGTAAAGAACGCGCCCGCACTGCCCTGCTTTGCGGCAAGACCAGAGCCGACATTCTGCATCGAGGTGCCGAGATTAAAGACGCCAAGCAGCCAGAGACCGATCAGCACCATGACCAGCGCGAGCGCGGCCACCACGGAAGGGTACTGAAGCTGGAAGCCGAGGCTGACGAATTGTCCGGCGGCGCGCAGGGCGATGAAGACGAGACCGGTCGCCGCAAAGCTCAACAGGACACCGGCGGTGTACCAAATGCCATGCTTGCGAAGCTCGCTGCGCTCCCCGCTCGCGGCGGCCTGCACCATGCCGATGGCCTTGATCGAAAGGACCGGCAGGACGCAGGGCATCAGGTTGAGGATGAGGCCGCCAAGCAGCGCCGAACCGATCAGGATAAAGAAATTGAGGCCCGGCCCGCCTGCTCCGCCACTGGCCGCATCGCCGCTTGCGCCAGCGCTGGCGCTGCCAGCGGAACTACTGACGCCGCTTGTGCCGGCAATCACGTCGCCGCGGCTGGCCGATATGCGGACGGCGACCGGGGGATCGCTGCCTGTCGCAACGCGGATCACGCCGGACAGGGCTTCAGGCGGCTCTCCGCGGCCGGGCGTCAGCTCCAGCGTCAGTCCATTCTCGCCGAAGGTCGCCGGCTGGTCGGCAGCATGGATGATATCATGTGTGTCGGGAAAGAAGCGGGCATTGCCGGAGAGGCCCGCCAGCTCTCCGCCAGCAGCTGACAAGACCCATGCCTCACCGTCTGGGGTCAGGCGTGTCTCGCCTTCGAAGAGCGGGGGCACCTGAGACAAGGCTTCTGCGATGCGTTCGGCGTTTTCGCGGTCCGGCTGCTGGCTCTCGCCAATCTCCAGCGCGGTCGACACGTCGACAGATTCGGGAATGCAGATGTCCTTGCAGATCAGGTAATCGATGGTGGCGCTGAGCCGGACCGGCCCGTCAGACGATTGCGGCATCTCCACTGGAAACGGCAACACGACCCGGTCGCTATAGCCGTAATCCATGATTTCGCCTTCAACGACGGGGATCAGCTCCGGCAGCGGCCAGTCGATCTCGCCAATAGCCCCTTCATCGACACCGATATCCTCATCCCAGAAAGCGGCCGGCGGGATGCCCGCATCGCCCGCATTCTTCCAGTAGATGTGCCACTCATCATCCATCTGGAAGCTGAGGCCGAACCACACGGTCTCACCGGGGGTCGCCACCTCGCGCTCAGAAATGAGATCGACACGGGCATGACCACCATCGACCGGCTGGGCGAAAGCACTGAACGCCGGCATGAGAGCCATGGCGGCGCTGAGAAGTCCTGCAGGAAATTTCATCATCTCGGCAAATTTAGCATTTTCTTCCAAGTGTGTAAGCCGCGAGCCCGTGAAACTGCATGAGACGTGGCGTCCCTCTCGCAATTGTGATCCGGCCAGCTCCCTCCAGTGGCGGCGCTAATACGAAAACGGCCAGATCCCCGATGCGAGGACCTGGCCGCTTCTTGAATGCGAATTCTCGCGAGGTGCGACTAGATCTGCAGGCTCGGGCCGTCCGAACCGCCTTGCGGCTGCTGGACCGCATCGGAGGATTGCTGGCGCATGGCGCGGTTGATGACGCGCGACCAGTTAAGCAGCGAGATCGAGTGCGCCGTGCAGGCGCCGAGCATGCCGTTGCGCTGCATTTCGCAGAGCTTCTCATCAGGCAGCTGTTTCACCTTCTCTTCGTCGATGGCCCAGTATTTGGCGAGAACCTGCGGCTCACCGACATTGTTGCCCTTCTGGTCGCGTGGCTGGAAGCTCGCCGTGCGTTCAGCGAAGAGGCCGAGCTTGTCGATGTCCTTGACGAATTCGGCTGTCTGACGGCGCTGGCGTTCAAATTCCTGGCAGAACTGCATGGCGTTCTGGGTGAAGTCGGACGGCTGGCCATTCTCGAAGAAGGGAATTTCCGGCTTGTTGGTGACCATCGGCGCATCGCGGTCGACGCAGAGCAGAAGACGGTCTTCCTTGGAATCATTTGCGAAGACGAAGGGATAACGGCGGGCAAAGGCCGGGACATAGAAGTCCGGATCGACGGTGCCATCTTTCTTGACGAAGAGATTCTCATCCTGACGCAGGCCCATGGCCCCGATCGGCATCTTGTCGGACCCGACAAAGATCACCGGATAGGAGGTCGCCGCCAGACCAAATTCCTGAACAGTCAGAGGCACAGCATGTGCCTTGCCAAGGAACGAGAATGGCTTTTCGATCTGCTTGAGGCCGAGACCGGCATGCTTCTCTGCCGAAAGCGGCTGCGGGTTGGAATAGAAAAGCACTTGCCCGCTCAGTTGAGAGGGCTGGGCCGACTGAGAATTTGCCACGGGAACACTCCATTGATTGACCGGCGCGGTTTACCGGATAAGCCAGAAGCTCACAACAGCCGAGCAGCTATTCGGCTGGGGGCCTATCCCCTGTCTTTTCCGAGCAGATTATCGCGCCTTATGACACTTCCCGAACCGCTTGCAAGACTGCGACCAATCCTGTGTCTGCTTGGCCTTGGACTGCTGGCTTCATGCGGGCCGGCCGTCAATGAGGACGGCATTGCCCGGCGCACCGTCCGCGACATCAACAGTGTGTTTGATGATACGGCACGCGCCGAACTTGCCCTCTCCCCGGAAACGGCGACGCGTCTCGGGCTTGAGGAAGACGCGCTGCGCCAGACATTCAACGATGTGCTGGATGACCGCTCGCAGGCCCGCTTCGAACGCACCCGCCTGTTGCGTATCGAACTTCTCAACCGGCTCTCCTCGACACCCGATATACCCCAGGACAGCCAGCTTGCCCGGCACCTTGAGATCGCGCGCGAGCAATATGAAGCCCTCACAGAGCTGGAGGCCTATGGCTTCGGACGTTATGGTCTGGGGGTCGCGCGCCCCTATGCCGTCGATCAGCTCAGCGGCGCATGGGTCGATGTGCCGGACCTGCTGATCTCAAGCCAGCCGCTGCGCTCCCACAAGGACGCCGAGGACTATCTCGACCGTCTCGCTGCCCTGCCCGACGCGATTGCGGACGAGAAACGCCGCCTTCTGTCGGATGCAGACAGCGGGATCCTGCCGCCACGGCGCGTGCTCGAAGCGCTTGAGCGGCAGTTGCGCACTTTCGTCAGCCAGCCGGTCCAGACACATCCGCTGATCCAGACGTTCGGGAATGTCGTGGGCGGGCTCGATCCGAGCAAAGGGCGGCCGGCCAATGAGTACCGTCAAGCGGCTGCTCGCCTGATGCTGGACGAGGTCATACCCGCTTATCTGGACTTTGCCGATACGGTCCATCGTCTGCAGCTGGGCGCCCCAGTCACGGCCGGCCTCTCGGCCTTGCCCGATGGGGAAGACTATTATCTTGACCTGCTCGCCTTCTATACACGCTCCGATATCGATCCCGATTTCCTGCATGAGGAAGGACTTCAGGCGGTTGCGCAGATCGAAGCGGAAATCGATGCGCAGTTCGAAGCCCTCGGCTTTTCAGGCGGCACCGTGGCCCAACGCCTGGCTTATCTGGCAGAGCTGCCCGAAGAGACGCCCGCGCTGACGGCCGAGACCCGGCCCGTCCTGCTCAAGCGGCTGCGCGCTCTCGTCGCCAAGGCGAATGACGCCCTGCCCGAAATCGTGAAAGACGCCCCGCAGGCCAGTCTTGTCGTGACGCGTATGCCGGCCTTTGAAGAGGCGACCTTTGCCGGAGCGTCCTATGTTGCGGCAACAGCAGACGGCTCCAGTCCGGGCCTCTTCCAGATCAATCTCGGCGATGATGAGACCTGGCCGGCTTTCACCCTGCCCACGCTGGTCTATCATGAAGGCGTGCCGGGCCATCACCTCGAAAGCACGATTACCGCCCAGCAGACGCGCAATCCGCTTTTGCGCCAGATGATCTGGGACGCCTCCTATGGGGAAGGCTGGGCGACCTATGCCGAAGACCTTGCCGACAGCGCCGGGCTTTATGGCGACGATCCGCTGGGCCGCATCGGCTATCTTCAGTCGATCCTTTTCCGGGCCGCCCGCCTCGTGGTCGATACCGGGCTTCACGCGCGTGGCTGGTCCTATGACCGCGCGGTGGACTATCTGGTCGAGACAACCGGCCAGCCCAGGCGCGCCATGGAGGAGGAAGTGCTGCGCTACATGGTCTGGCCGGGCCAGGCCGCGTCCTACTTTACGGGGCGCCGGCGCATTCTGGACATTCGCACACGGGCTGAAGCGATCCTTGGCGAGCGTTTTGACGAGGCGGCCTTCAATGCCGTCATCCTGGCTGGCGGCCCCCGTCCGCTTCATCTTGTCGAGGCCGATGTCGAGGCCTGGTATGGCGAGCTCCTGAGCGACTAGCCCTGCGCCGTTTTGTCTTAAAACCGACATAAGTCTTGCAAGCCCGGAACGTGTCGCCTAAATCGGCTTTTGCTCACCCTGCCTATAAGGGCGGGCAAGGCGTGATTTCCTTCCTTTCTTTCGCAGAAAGACTTGAAATCGCGCCTTTGGACACCCAAGTAATGCTCATATTGAGCAAAAGCGTGGAGGACACGATATGGCCAGACTGATCGATTCCGGACCGGGTTGCCCGACTCCGACGCCGCTTCGAGCGCAAAACGCTGCCGAAGCGCGTGGCCTGTCCTATACAGATGAGGTCAAAGCAGAGACCGAAGCGCTCTATCCGCTTGTGTCGGATTTCATCACGCCGATGGAGTGGCCGGCGATTGCGCCTCTGGTGGCTGAGATCAACCGCCTCAAAAAGGCGAAGAACGCGGTCATCCTTGCCCATAATTACATGACTCCGGACATCTTCCGTCTGGTTGGCGATTTTCGCGGCGACTCCCTGCAGCTCGCCCGCGAAGCGGCAAGTGTCGATGCCGATGTGATCGTCCAGGCAGGCGTGCACTTCATGGCCGAGACCTCCAAGATTCTCGCGCCTGAGAAGACCGTTCTCATTCCGAGCCTGGAGGCCGGCTGTTCGCTGGCGGCCTCCATCACTGGCCCGGATGTCCGCCTGATCAAGGAACGCTATCCCGACTATCCGATCGTCACCTATGTGAACACGACCGCCGACGTGAAGGCCGAGTGCCACATTACCTGTACAAGCTCCAACGCGGCGCAGGTTGTCGAGGCGATTGCGAAAGAGTGGAACACCGACACCGTCATCCTGGTGCCGGACCAGTATCTTGCGAAAAACGTCGCCGCCCAGACCGACATCCGCATCATCACATGGCCGGGCGCCTGCGAGGTGCATGAACTGTTCAGCGCAGACGATGTCAGCCAGCTGCGCGAAGCCCATCCGGGCGTCGTGATCCTGGCCCACCCCGAATGCCCGCCGGACGTCCTCGAGGCAGCCGACTTCGCCGGGTCCACTTCGGCGCTCGCGAGCTATGTCCAGGACAACAGCCCGAACAAGGTGGTCCTGCTGACAGAGTGCTCGATGAGCGACAATGTGGCAGCGGAGAATCCGGGCGTGGACTTTGTCCGGCCCTGCAATCTCTGCCCGCACATGAAGCGGATCACGCTGGAGAACATCCTCGACTGCCTGACCGAGATGAAACATGAGGTCGAAATCGACGAGGAGACCCGTGTGAAGGCCAAGGCGGCCATCGATGCCATGCTGGCCTTGCCGAAGACGGAAAAGCCGCTGGCCTTCGAAACCGGACTTGCCCCACGTGAAATCGAGGTGATTTCCGCATCCTGATGCTTGAAACTGGACGCCTGCCGGGCTTTGCTGTGGACAGGGTCAGATTCAGCCAGGGACATCGCATGCTGAGACGCGCCAGCCTCGCTCTCCTGACGGCCGCCCTTCTGGCCGTCACGCCTGCAATGGCGCAGGACGCTCCGGAGAGCGATCCCGGCGACATTCTTGGCAACTGGACGTTTCAGACCAAACCCTATCGCGATGGCGAATGCATCATGTCCGGCACGGCCCGCCTTACCCCCCATCCCGAAGAAGGGCTGTATAATTGCGAACTCACCGCCATTGAGGTCTGCTCGATGTGGGGGCGGTCCGTGGTTGTGCAGAGCTGCAAGGCGCGCCGGTTCGGCAATCAGGTCTCGATCCGGTCCGAAATCGAGCAGTTTCTGGAATCAAAGGCCGAAGGTCTGCTCTATGTGCCAGACAATTTTGCCCTGACCATCCAGAACGCGAAACGCATGTATGGATCACTCGTCTCGGCGGCGACTGCGCCGGTTGAATTCCGGCGGTCCGAAGAAGGTATTTCATGAGCGGGTTGCGCGTCTTCGTGGCTGCTGCGGCAGGACTTGCGCTCACCTCGGCGCCTGCATCGGCAAGGCAGGACGATGCAGCAGAGGCAGCAGAGGCAGCGCCAGATATCGCCGGCAACTGGATGTTCGAAGCCGACCTTCGCCAGGCCTGCAGCTTTGGCGGTCAGGCCCGGCTGATGCCCACCGACACGCCCGGCACCTATGATTGCGAGCTGACCGCAAGACAGCACTGCCCGACCATCGACACGACCTATGTCGTCGCCCAGAGCTGCACCGTCAGCGTCGAGGGCGAAGACATCATGGTCCGATCCCGTATAGAGACCTTCCTGGAAGGAGAGCCAACTGCCTTCTACACGCCGGACAGTTTCCAGCTTCGTCTCGACAGCCCCTCGCTCATGAGCGGGCTGCTGCTGGGCGCCGACATCTATGAAGCCGAATGGCGGCGCGCGGACGGGGCCATTTCATGAGCTGGGCGCGGACCTGAACCATGGCTTCACCGACCTCTCTGAAAGCCGGACCCCCGACCGGTGACCGCGATATTCTGATCGTGGGCGCCGGGCTGGCCGGCCTGTTCCTGGCCTTGAGGCTTGCCCCGCGCAAATGCACCGTCATCGCCCCGGCGCCGCTCGGCGAAGCAGCCTCTTCCGCCTGGGCGCAAGGCGGGCTGGCCGCCGCGCTGGATCCGCTCGACACCGCCGAGGCGCACGCAAAGGACACGGTGGTCGCAGGCGCTGGACTGGTGGATCCCGTCATTGCCCGCCTCATCGCGGAAGAAGGCCCCTCCCGCGTCCTTGACCTCATCGAACTGGGTGTCCCCTTCGACCGCACGCCGGAAGGCGCCTTGTCGCTGTCGCTCGAGGCGGCGCATTCTGTCCCGCGGGTCGCACGCGTCGCGGGCGATCTGGCCGGCAAGGCCATCATGGGCGCGCTGACCACAGCCGTACAGGCAAACCGCCATATTGAACTGGTTGAACCCTTCCGGGCCGTTGGCTTGCTGCAGGACGACAATGGCCGGGTGGCGGGCGTTGTCTCGCGCGACGAAAAAGGCCGTCTGCACCCGATGACGGCGCGCGAGACCATCTTCTGTACCGGCGGCTCTGGCGGACTTTTCCGGGTAACGACGAACCCGCCGCAATCGCGCGGCGATGCGCTTGCAATGGCCTGGTCGGCCGGCGCGCTGCTCGCCGATACCGAATTTGTCCAGTTCCATCCGACCGCCATGGATGTCGGCCTAGATCCTGCTCCGCTGGCGACAGAAGCCCTGCGGGGCGAAGGCGCGGTCCTGCGTGACAGGTCAGGTGAGCTTTTCATGGCGCGCTACCATGAAAAGGCCGAGCTTGCCCCGCGCGACGAGGTTGCCCGCGCCATCGACAGCGAGATCAAGGCCGGTCGGGGCGCCTTTCTGGACGCGACAGAAGCGGTTGGCAGCGAATTTCCCGCCCATTTCCCGACAGTGTTTGCCGCCTGCATGGCAGCGGGCATAGACCCGCGCACTGAACCCATCCCCGTCGCGCCGGCCGCGCACTATCATATGGGCGGTGTCGTGGCCGATACCTGGGGCCGCGCCACGCTGGACGGGCTGTCGGTTTGCGGCGAATGCGCCTCGACCGGGGCGCACGGGGCCAACCGGCTTGCCTCCAATTCGCTCCTGGAGGCGGTCGTTTTTTCTCACCGGATCGCTGAGCGCCTGAAGGAAGGTGAGCTTGGGCAGCCCGGCCCCTCCCAAGCGACTGTTCCCGAAGAGCTGAGCGATGACAGCCTGCTGGAGCTGCGCCGTGACATGGCCGACAATTGCGGCGTCGTGCGCAGCGGCGAGGGTCTGAAAGGGCTTCTCACCCGGCTGGACGCCCGTATCGAAAATGAAGGGCGCGCGCATGCGTTGATCGCCGCGCAGCTTATCGCCTCTGCCGCATTTGCCCGCGAGGAAAGCCGCGGCGGGCATTTCCGCACCGACTTTCCCGAGCGCCGCGATCCTGCGGAACGCTCATTCCTTAAAGCTGCCGGTTCGTCCGTCTTCAGGGAGCCTATCTGATGCCGCCGCCCCCGCCATTGCCCGACCTCATCCTCGACCCCATCGTCCGCCTGGCCCTGACCGAGGATCTTGGACGCGCAGGTGACCTGACCACCGATGCCACGATCGCACCGGGCACGCAGATGCGGGCCGAAATCCGGGCCCGAAAGGCAGGCATCCTCGCCGGGATGGACGCGGCGGCCTATGCGCTGAAACTGGTCGACCCGGCTGTTGAGCTGGACGTGCATATCAATGATGGCGGCAAGCTGGCGCCGGGCGCGGCAATTGCGGCCCTGTCCGGGCCGGCCCGCTCTATCCTGACGGCAGAGCGGACCATGCTGAACTTCCTCGGCCGGCTGTCGGGCATCGCCACGCTGACCGGGGAATTTGTGGAAAAGGTCTCCGGCACGGACGCCACCATTGTCTGCACGCGAAAAACCACGCCGGGCCACCGCGCGGTGGAAAAGCGCGCCGTCCGCTGCGGCGGCGGCACCTCGCACCGCTATGGCCTCGATGACGCGATCCTGATCAAGGACAATCATATCGCCGCCTGCGGTTCTATTTCAGAAGCGCTGAAACGTGCGCACGCCTATGCCGGCCATCTTCGCATGATCGAGATCGAGGTCGATACGCTGGAGCAGCTTGAAGAGGCCCTGCCCCACAAGCCGCATGCCGTTCTCCTGGACAATATGGATACCGGCACGCTGAAAAAGGCCGTCGCCATGATCGATGGCACCTGCAAGGCCGAAGCATCCGGCGGCGTGAACCTCGAGACCGTCGCCGGGATCGCCGCCACGGGTGTCGACTATATCTCTGTCGGCGCGCTCACTCACTCTGCGTCAAACCTTGACGTCGGCCTCGACGTGGCCTGAGTTACACGCTTCGAACGTCGGCCTGAATTTATAAGAGCCTGCACCCCGGGGAGGAGCGTTCCATGAGCAAGTCGATAGGCCGCAAAAGTATTTTCGTAACCGGGGCCGCATCTGGAATCGGCAAGGCAACGGCGAAGCTATTCGCTGACCGCAGCTGGTTTGTCGGCCTTTACGACATTGACGAGACGGGCCTCAAAACCCTTGTTCAGGAAATCGGCGAAGAAAACTGTGTCTGGAAAAAGCTGGATGTGCGGTCCCGCGAAGACTGGGCCGCCGGTATGGAGCATTTTTCTGAAGCCACAGGCGGCAAGCTGGACGTACTGTTCAACAATGCCGGCATTGCCCGTCATGGCTGGTTCGAAGCTATCTCTGGCGAAGACAATGACCTGATGGTCGATATTAACGTTAAAGGCGTGCTGAATGGCGTTGGTGCGGCGCTGCCCCTTCTTCGCAACACGACAGGCGCCCGCATCGTAAACACGGCATCGGCGGCAGGCGTCGTCGGCGGACCGCAAATGGCTGTGTATTCAGCAACGAAGTTCGCCGTTCGCGGCCTGACGGAAGCGCTGGATGTCGAGTTTTCAAACATGGGCATTCGCGTGACAAGCCTGATGCCATGGCTGATCGATACGCCGATCCTCGACATGTTCTCTGGCGACCGGACCAACGCCAAAGTAAGCGATGAGCTACGCGACCAGGGCCAGGACGTCTATCCGGTCGAGCTTGCCGCAGAGCGCGCCTGGGATGCCGCCCATGGCGAAGAAGTTCACTATATGGCCGGTAAGCGCGCCCAGCAGGCAAAGTTTGCCCAGCGCTTCATCCCGGGCCGGCTGCGCCGTCAGCTTATCAAGAGTTTGCCGCCGCGCGCCTGATACCTGCCTTACCGGCAGATCAGTCCTTCACGCGAGCGATGGCAAGGCCATCATGGCCCTTGATGCCGACCTGCTGGAGCACGATGGCTTCAAGATCCGCATCGCTTGCGAGCGCCTGATTGAAGGCTGCCGCACCAATCGCATTCGGATCGACTTTGGACGGGTCCAGCACGGCGCCCTCGCGCACAACATTGTCTGCAACGATGAGCCCGCCCGGACGCAACAGGCGTTTGGCCTGTTTCAGATAAGCCGGATAGCCGTCCTTGTTGGCGTCGAGAAAGACAAGATCGAAGCTCGGCTCCAGCGCCCGCATTTCATCGAGCGCCTTGCCCTCAATTACCTCGCAGCGAGCCTGCAGCCCAGCATCCTTGATCGTCTCGCGGGCGATGGCGGCGTGGTCAGGCTCCAGCTCGATCGTCAGGAGTTCGCCATCCTCAGGAAGTGCGCGCCCCAGCCAGACGGTCGAATAGCCGCCCAGCGTCCCGACCTCCAGCACACGCCGCGCGCCGATCATCTTAGCCAGAAGATAGATCAGCTTGCCCTGTCCGGGAGAGACCTGGATTTCCGGCAGACCGGCGCGACGGGCGCGCTCCACGGCGCGATTGAGCACCGCGTCATCTGCGGCAAACAGGCTGTTGATATAGGTATCTACAGCCTCGAAAAGCTGGGTCTCGGACATGCAGGGGCCTTTCTTCGCTTTGAAGGGAAGCTTAAGGCGCCGGGCTTAGCACATTTAGTGACTTCGCGTTGAGATCCTGTGTGCTGTCCGCCTCCAGGGTCATGATCGAGGCATCGCCGACCTCTTCCTGCGAATTCTCGCTGGCGATGCGGGCCCGTTCGGCCGCTTTCGCGCTCGCCCACTCGGCGCCGCGCGGGAAGCGGTAGAAGATATGTGTCCCGATGCGCGATGTCTGGATCAGCCCGGCATTCCAGACCGGATTGACATAAGTCGCGTGATAGTGGGTCGCTCCGCCCGTGCGCGGTTCATCAAGGTTCAGGAAGACGTGCGCAGCGACAGATTTCGCCGCTTCCCAACGCGATCCCCGCGGGCTACGCGCCATGGCGCCGTCGCAGGTGAAGGTAAACTGGCAGCCTGTGGTGCGCGTGGCGCCCTGATAGACCACGCCGCAGGCCGAATTCGGATAGCGATGATCGCGCACGCGGTTCATGATGACTTCTGCGACAGCGATCTGCCCTTCGGCCGATTCAGAACGGGCCTCGTAATAGACCGCCTCGGCGAGGCATTTCATCTGGCCGCTCATATCCTCGGCACGCTTCAGGTGCGAGGGATCAAAACTCTTCATCCCGGCCAGCACGGCGGCATCACGCTCCAGACCGCCATAGCGGGTCAGCGCGGACTCCGGGTCGCGCTCGAGCGAGTATTCAACATTGCGCAGCCATTCATGCTGCATGACGGCTGGCGCGGACGGGTCACGGCGAACGGCTTCGCCGCCATCCTGTGCCTCTGCGAAACGCAGGGTCTGCTCGCGGAAGTCGGCTTCTTCCTCTTTCTGCGTATTGGCGGAGGAGATTGCAGGCAGCGCGAAGGTCAGCCCCATGGCGCAGGCGGTCACAAGGGCCGCGCGCGAGACTGCGGAACGCTGTTCGGAATCGCTTTTGGCCAGCCACCAGCGGCGCACACGATTGCGAAGCGATGTGTTCGCAATGAAGTGCGAACTTTGTCTTCTGGTCTTGAGTGACATTACTGTCCCCTGTTCAACCCGGCTCAATTTATACAGGCCGCAAGATTCAGGCTTAATTGTGCCTTTTGCGACCGGCATCAGTGCCCATCAACTCCGGCACCGATATTGGACGACGGGCGGCTATATCAACGATTAGCTGTCACACAAGACTTACATTTCCGTTAGAGGCGGAACCAATCTGCCGCCGCTTTGTTGAGATACGTTGGCCAACGGATCGGAAAACGGCGTGATTTCAGCCGTTTCCGAGCGCCGTTCAGGAATATCTCGACACACTGGACGACGCGGCTTTCGGCGGCGCAACATCCGTCAAGCCAAAGGCGCTGTCGCCCTCTGATCCAGCCGCACGTTACACCGGCGCGAACGGAGATCGACCATTCTTCGCTTACTCAACCAACTACCTCGTCGATCTTGAGAACGCCGTTATCGTTGACGTCGAGGCCACCTCACCAATCCGCCAAGCCGAAGCAGGCGCGGCGCAAGAGATGATCTTACGAGCCAAGGATCGCTTCGGCCTTTACCCCGAACTTCTGGCCGCCGACACGGCCTACGGATCAGCCGACATGTTGGGCTGGCTGGTCGAAGATGAAGGCATCGAACCCCATATTCCGGTCTTTGATAAATCCGAAAGGAAGGATGGAACGTTCCCAGCGACCAACTTCGTCTATGACCACAAGGCCGACGAATACATCTGCCCCGGCGGCAAACCACTGAAGCCCTATTGGCGGTCGTTCACAAAGGAACGCCCTGAGTTCGGCAAGGACGGGTTCAAGAAGTACTACGCCCGTAAACAGGACTGTGTGGCTTGCACTTTGAAATCGAA
>NVWP01000039.1 GCA_002733705.1 Henriciella sp.
CGCAGTCGGTGCGGCTGCGCCATGCCAACAAGGCCGAATACCAGAATGCCGTGCGCGCGCTGCCTGGTCCCGCCGGGCCGGTGGAGGAGGGCTGCGAGTCGCCCTTCATTCAGGGCCTCTATGGCTGTACCGAAATGTTCACCCAGGGCATGTTCGAGATCCTGCGCGCCGGTATCTTCACCCGCCGGGCCCATGAAGGGCGCGATATCACCATCGATGGCGGCTTTTACCTGGGGCCGCAGAATTTCTACCGCGCGCTCCGGGAGGCGCCGGACGACGTCCTGAACCTCATCAACATGACCTCGGTCGACGATGTGAATGCGCTCTATGGCAATGAAGAGGTGCGCCGCCGCGAGCGGGTGGATGCGCGGTTCATCAATATTGCCATGAAGGCGACCTGCCTTGGCGCAGTGACCTCCGATGCGCTGGAAGACGGGCGCGTCGTGTCCGGTGTGGGCGGACAGTACAATTTCGTGGCGCAGGCCCATGAGCTGGAAGGGGCCCGCTCCATCATCCTTCTGAAAGCCGTGCGCGAGAGCAAGGGCAAGGTGGAGTCCAATATTGTCTGGAATTACGGCCATGTGACCGTGCCGCGCCATCTGCGCGATATCATCATCACCGAATACGGTGTGGCAGACCTACGCGGCCAGCCCGATGAGGAATGCGTCAAACGTATGCTGGCAATCACGGACAGCCGCTTTCAGGACGAGCTGGTCCGCGAAGCGATTGCGGCGAAGAAACTGGCGGCTGATTTCAAGCTGCCTGAGGCGTGGAAGAAAAATACGCCAGACGCCATCGACGCCGCGCTGCGCCCGCATCTTGGCTATCTGCCAACCTATCCCTTCGGGACGGAAATGGATGAGGTTGAGCAGGATCTGGCGCTCGCGCTCGAGCATCTTCAGGACCATACGGCGAGCTTCTGGCAGCAGGCGGGCTATGTCGCGGCGGCGGTCGCTTCAGGCCCGGATGCCGAGCCATGGCGCCCGCACCTTCAGCGCCTGCAGCTGGAAAAGCCGTCCAGCCTGCCGGAGCGTATCTGGCGGGTGTTGGTGCTGAAAGCGCTTGAAGACACGCAGACCGGGCCCGTGCCCAGCTAGCGTCATTGCGGCGGCAAGCGGACTGGGCGTTTTTACGTTGACGCGCCGAGGCCCGCGGCGAAGGCGATGCGCAGGGCAGCCGACAGGCTGTCGACGCCGAGCTTGTCCATCATGTTGGCGCGGTGGATTTCCACGGTGCGCGGAGAGATATCGAGGGAGTTGGCGATCCCCTTGTTCGTCAGGCCTTCGACCAGCCCGTTCAGAATGTCGCGTTCGCGGGGGCTGAGATGGGAGAGCCGCTTTTCAGCTTCGGTTTTCTGAAGTGCGCCTTGATGCAGGCTGTCGAGGTGTTCGAAGCCTTCATTGATGGCCTGCAGAAGGACCTGCTTCTCGTAGGGCTTCTCAACGAAGTTCACCGCGCCTGCCTTCATTGCCTGCACAGCGACGGAGACGTCACCATGACCGGTAAGGACGATGACCGGCATCTCGCAGCCGCGTTCGTTCAGCGCCTTCTGTACCGCAAGGCCGTTCATCTTGGGCATCTGCACGTCGAGCAGGACGCAGCCTGTCTCCAGCTCATCGAGCTTGTCGAGAAAGCTCACCCCGTCAGGATGCGTCTGCACCCGGTAGCCGGCGAGGCGCAGCATGAAGCTGGCTGAATGGCGGATCGCCTCATCGTCATCGACGAGATGGACAAGCTGCTTTTCTGTATCGGTCATGTGTCGGTTTCTACACATTCCAGCGTGAAGGCAAAACGGGTGCCCGTCTCGCCGGCAGGCATCGCTTCAATCGTGCCGCCATGCGCTTCGATGATGGTGCGGCATATGGAGAGGCCAAGGCCCATGCCGGTCGCCTTGGAACTTGCCAGCGGCCGGAAGAGCTGTTCAGACACTTCCCGGTCTATGCCGGGTCCATTGTCCTCAATCGTCACCAGGACCATGCCATTGTCGGTCATGCTGGCCCGGATATCGATCCGGGGCTCAGCCTCATTGGCGACGGCCTCGAAGGCATTGCGGACGATGTTGATCACCACCTGCTGGATCTGGATGGGGTCGATCATGGCGTGCGGGGTATCTTCGGCGACGCTGACGGTGATGGCCCCCTTGGCGTTATCCATCTCGGTCTGGATAAGGGCCACAGCATCGCCGAGCAACGGCACCAGATCGGTGGCGCGTTTCTCGACTTCGCCGCGCGAGACATAGTCGCGCAGTTTTCGCACGATCTGGCCTGCGCGTACCGACTGTTTCGCCGCTTCGTTCAGCGCTTCCTGAACCATTTTCATGGTCTCTTCGTCGGGCGCATCCAGAAGGTCGCGCGCCGCCTCGAGGTAGTTGGTCACAACGGTCAGCGGCTGGTTCAATTCATGCGCGAGGGCAGAGGCCATTGTGCCGACGGAGCTGAGCCTCGAGAAATGGACAAGCTCAGCCTGCAGGGCCTTCATGCGCGTTTCATTGCGCCGCTGTTCGGTCAGGTCACGCATGAACGCCGTGAAAAGAAAATGTTCGCCGATCTTGGCCTCGCCGATCTTGAGATCGATGGGGAAAAGAGAGCCGTCGGACCGCCGCGCCGTAACGGTCCGGCCAATGCCGATAATGCGCCGTTCACCGGTTCGAAGGTAACGCGTGATGTAGCCGTCATGATGCGGCCTTTCGGACGGCGACATGAGGATGCTGACATTGCGTCCCAGCAGCTGGTCGGCCTCATAACCGAACAGGGTTTCGGCCGCCTTGCTGAACGCCGTAATGATCCCGGCGTCGTTGATGACGACCATGGCATCCGGTACCGACTGCAAGATGGACCGGAAGTGCTGATGGAGCGCGTCAACGTCCATCTCCGCCATATCGTAGATTTGATCCGGGCTCGTCAGCGCGCGTACCTTTCCCTGCTGCCCAGTCGCAATGCGACAGGCAGGGTAGCGCGGTCAACAAGCCGGGTGTGGTTACGAACAGATTTCTCACGGGGCGATTCGCCGGAATGCGTGCTTCAGGGTGCGCAGTTGCCCAAGAAACGGGCTGACAATCATGGCGGCGACGCCTGTGAGCAGGGCAGGGCACCAGACGCAGTGCATCCCGAGAATCGTCGGTTGCGACGGGCTCAGACCCGAAGACGAGCACCAGGCAAGCTGAAGCAGCTCGCTGCGCAGATGATGTGACTGAACCTCAGGCCAGGCAAGGGCTGCCAGGGCGAATCCGGCCGAGAATATAATAAGACGGTACATGCGGGATGCCTCCTGTTGCCCGCAATCTACTGTTTCTGCGACAGGCTGGCCCATACGTAAGAGCCCGTATACCGGACATCGTGTCCCTTTCGTAATCCCTCGAGCATGAAGAGACCCGCCACCGCTTCCGGTGCGGGCCCTAGTTTGAGGGGAAGGCAAATTGAGCACCAGCATCCTTAAGAAGGGCGCAAGGGATAGCAGCACCGGCATGGTGGCTGCGTTTCTGTGCGTCTTTGCGGTTCTGGCGATCCTGATCGCTGGCAACGCAGCAGACCGTCTGATGGGAGTGCATGCGCTCCTGTTCTTTTCCGCGATTGCGCTCTGGCTGATCGGTATCGGCCTCTGGGCGGGCAAGCTCGGCGATCGCGACCCGTTCGATGAGACGCGTTATGAAGACACGCTCGTCAAGTTCGGTGTGGCGGCCTCCATGTTCTGGGGGATTGCCGGTCTCCTGGTCGGCGTCATCATCGCCTGCCAGCTGACCTGGCCGAACATTTTCTATCTCGATCAGCTTGGCTGGACCAATTTCGGCCGTCTGCGCCCGCTGCACACCTCCGCGGTGATCTTTGCATTTGGCGGTAACGTGCTTCTGGCCACCAGCTTCCATGTCGTTCAGCGCACCACACGCGCGCGTCTCTTCGGCGGGATGTGGCCCTGGTTCGTCTTCTGGGGCTATCAGCTCTTCATCGTCATCGCCGCCACCGGCTATCTCATGGGGATTACCCAGTCGAAGGAATATGCCGAGCCGGAATGGTATGCCGACCTCTGGCTGACCATCGTCTGGGTCGCCTATCTGATCATCTTCCTGGGCACGCTGTGGAAGCGCAAGGAGCCGCATATCTATGTGGCGAACTGGTTCTACCTGTCCTTCATCGTGACCATCGCGATGCTCCACATCGTGAACAATCTCTCGCTGCCCGTGTCGCTCGGCTCGTCGAAGAGCTACCAGCTCTTTTCGGGCGTGCAGGATGCGTTGACCCAGTGGTGGTACGGCCACAACGCCGTCGGGTTCTTCCTGACGACCGGCTTCCTCGCCATCATGTACTATTTCATTCCGAAGCGCGTTGACCGGCCGGTCTATTCCTACCGCCTGTCCATCGTTCACTTCTGGTCGCTGATCTTCATCTATATCTGGGCAGGTCCGCACCACCTTCACTACACCGCCCTTCCGCAGTGGGCGCAGACCCTTGGCATGACCTTCTCGATCATGCTGTGGATGCCAAGCTGGGGCGGCATGATCAACGGCGTCATGACCCTGTCGGGCGCCTGGGACAAGCTTCGTACCGACCCTGTCGTGCGCATGATGGTCGTCTCGCTCGCCTTCTATGGCATGTCGACCTTCGAAGGCCCGCTCATGTCGGTGCGCGCTGTGAACTCGCTCAGCCACTATACCGAATGGGGTATCGGCCACGTGCACTCGGGTGCCCTGGGCTGGGTCGGCTTCATTTCCTTCGGTGCGCTTTACTGCCTCACGCAGTGGCTCTGGAAGCGCAAGAGCCTCTACTCGATGGCGCTTGTGGAGTGGCACTTCTGGCTCGCGACCATCGGTATCGTCTTCTACATCGTGTCGATGTGGTTCGCCGGTATCATGGAAGGCCTGATGTGGCGCGCCTATAACGATTTCGGCTTCCTCGAATACAGCTTCGTGGAGACCGTCGAGGCCAAGCATATCAGCTATATCATCCGTATGGTGGGCGGCCTGCTCTACCTCAGCGGCGCCGGGATCATGTGCTACAACCTGATCCGTACCGCGAGAGGTGATGCGCGCATCAACCAGCCCGCCGATGCCAAACCCGTAAGCCAACCGCCGGCAGCCGCTGAGCTGCAGCCCGCTGAATAGGAGCGTCGAGGACCAATGGGACTCATCAATAAACACGGCGTCTTCGAACGCCACTCGCTCATCCTCACGATCGGCATCCTGATTACGGTGTCGATTGGCGGGATCATCCAGATGGCGCCGCTCTTCTACATGGATAACACCATCGAGAAAGTGGAAGGCATGCGCCCCTACACCCCGCTCGAAGTGGCCGGCCGTAACATCTATCTGCGCGAAGGCTGCTATGTCTGCCACTCGCAGATGGTGCGTCCGCTGCGCGACGAGGTGGAGCGCTATGGCCACTACTCACTGGCTGCGGAGTCGATGTATGACCACCCGTTCCAGTGGGGCTCCAAACGCACAGGGCCGGATCTGGCCCGCGTCGGCGGCAAGTATTCGGACGAATGGCATGTCGACCATCTGATCGATCCGCGCGCCCTGGTGCCTGAATCGATCATGCCGCCCTATGCCTTCCTCGCCGAGAAGTCGCTGGACTATCGCAATATCGAGGACGATCTGAAGGCGCTTCGTGCGGTGGGCGTGCCCTATACCGACGAGATGATCGAGAACGCCAGTAACGACCTTCAGGCCCAGGCCGATCCGGACATCTATTTCGATGAGCAGGATGCGCTTGTGGCCCGTTACACCGAGGCGTCCGGCCGCGAGGGGACTGTCCAGATCCGCGACTTCGACCGCGATCCGGACCGTATCACCGAGATGGATGCCCTCGTCGCCTACCTTCAGATGACCGGCACGCTGGTGGATTTCTCCACCTACGAAGCCGAAGACCTCATGAACGCGCGCTAGGGAGGAAAGAGACATGTATGAGAAACTGTCCAGCTTCGCCCAGACCGGCGGCCTGATCTACTTCGTGGCGATTTTCGCCGCCGTTCTGGCCTACGCGCTCTGGCCCAAAAACCAGAAAAAATTCGACAAGGCTGCAAGCCTTCCACTTTCAGACCGGGAGCCGGGAGATGAGTGAACACCACAAGGATATCGACCAGCCAACCGGCGTGGAGACCACAGGCCATGAATGGGATGGCATCAAGGAGCTGAACAATCCGCTCCCGCGCTGGTGGCTCTATATCTGGTACGCGACCATCGCCTTCTCTGTTGGCTATATGGTTGTCATGCCGGCCCTGCCGGCGCTGCCCGGCCTCGGCACGAATACCCGGGGTCTCGCAGGCCAGTCCGACCGTATCGCGGTGGCCGAGCAGGTCGAAAGCCTGCGCTCCCAGCGCAGCGAGTCCGGTGCAGCCCTGCTGACAGCCAGCCTCGAGGAGATCGAGACGGACCGCGGGCTCCAGCAGTTTGCCATGGCGTCGGGCGAAAGTGCCTTCGGGGACAATTGCGCGACCTGTCACGGCGCTGGTGGCCGCGGGGCGAAGGGCTATCCGACGCTGGCCGACGATTCCTGGCTCTGGACCGGCTCTCTGGACGGGATCCAGCAGACGATCCAGCACGGCATCCGGCATGAAGAGGATCCGGAAACCCGGTTCTCGATGATGCCCGCCTTTGGCCGGGACGGCCTTCTGGAGCGTCAGCAGATCGACGACGTCGTCAGCCACGTCCTGTCGCTGTCGGGGCGCGAGGTCGCAGATGAGGCCTCCCGTGCACGCGGCGCCGAAATCTTTGCGGCCCAGTGCGCCACCTGCCACGGGCAGGACGGCAAGGGTGACCGCACCGTCGGTGCCCCGAACCTGACCGACGATATCTGGGTCTTCGGCGGCGAGTATGATGATGTGTACAACACCGTCTACAATGCCCGGAATGCCCATATGCCAGCCTGGAGTGAGCGTCTCGACGAGCAGACGATCAAGGCGCTGGCCGTCTATGTCCACTCTCTGGGTGGGGGTGAATAGGCCAATCCGATGAACCGCGTAACCCTCATAAGTTCCAAATCCCCGCCACCGGCTCCGCCGCCGCAGGATCTCTATGCCAAGCGCAAGCAGATCTATCCGAAGCTTGCCCATGGCAAGTTCCGGACGGTGAAGTGGATCGCCATGGCTGCCTTGCTGGGTATCTACTACCTGGTGCCATGGCTGCGCTGGGAGCGGGGAGTCGGTGTGCCGGACCAGGCGGTGCTGGCGGACTTTGCGGGGGAGCGGTTCTTCTTCTTCGGGATCGAGATCTGGCCGCAGGAAGCCTACTACATGGCGGGGCTGATGATCCTTGCCGCGCTGGGCCTCTTCCTGGTGACGTCGCTCTTCGGGCGGGTCTGGTGCGGCTATGCCTGTCCTCAGACGGTCTGGACCGATCTCTATATCTGGGTGGAGCGCGCCTTTGAGGGCGACCGGGCCGCCCGGATGCGTCTCGATGCCAAGCCGATGAGCTTCAACAAGCTCTGGCGGAAGGTCGGCAAGCATATCGTCTGGCTGATCATCGCCTTCCTGACAGGGGGCGCGTTCATTCTCTATTTCCACGACGCCCGGATGATTGCGCAGACCTTCTTTATCGGGGAGGCGCCGCTGTCGGCCTACTGGTTTGCCGGTATCCTGACCTTCACCACCTATGCCCTTGCCGGCACGATGCGTGAGCAGGTGTGCACCTATCTCTGCCCGTGGCCGCGTATCCAGGCAGCGCTCACCGATGAGCATGCGCTCAATGTGACCTATCGCTATGACCGCGGCGAGCCGCGCGGGCCGCACCGCAAGGGCGAAAGTTGGGAAGGGCGCGGCGACTGTATCGACTGCAAGCAGTGCGTGCAGGTTTGCCCGATGGGGATCGATATCCGCGATGGGGCGCAGCTGGAGTGCATCCATTGCGCGCTGTGCATCGATGCCTGCGACCAGATGATGAAAAAGGTGGACCGGCCGACCGGCCTCATCGCCTATGATACCGACGTGGCCGTCGCCCGCCGTGCTGCGGGCCTGCCAACAAAATACAGGCTGATCCGGGCGCGCACCGTGCTCTATTCGGTGCTGATGGTTGCGATTGCGGGCCTCATGGCCTGGGGCTTGCTCAATCGCGGCACCTTTGAGGTCAATGTGCTCAAGGACCGTTCGCCGCCTTATGTGCGCCTCTCCGATGGGAATGTGCGCAACGGCTATACGCTGAAGCTCGTCAACAAGTCGGGTGAGACGCGGGCGATGACCCTTGAGGCGAACGGCATGGACGGGATGGAGCTGGAGGTTGTCGGGATTGAGGCCGATGAACAGGGCCGCATCACTCTTCCTGTGGCCTCGAATGGTGTGGACCGTTACCGCTTCTTTGTAACTGTGCCAGAGGATGCCGCCGACGGGCGCGACCACTTCACCCTTCTTCTTCAGGACACCGCAACAGGCGAGCTTCATGGAAACCGCACAAGTTTCATGGCGCCGGGAGACTAGAACATGAGCACTGCACTGCACGCCGGGGCCCCTCGTGAAGGCCAGCTCAAGGGATGGCATGTCCTTCTCATCATGCTCGCCTTCTTCGGCGTCATGTTCACGGTGAACGGCTTCTTTCTCTACTCGGCCATCACCAGCTTTCCGGGTGAGGATGTGGAGAAGTCCTATCTTCAGGGCCTGCATTATAACGACACGCTCGAGGCCCGCCGCGCGCAGGCCGAGCTTGGCTGGACCGTGCGTGCCGGGCTTTCCGGGGCCGACCGTGTGGCCGTCCAGGTGACCGACGCCGATGAGACGCCGGTGACGGGCCTTGCCGTCAGCGCCAAGCTTCGCCGCCTCGCCACAGGGGCAGAGGATGTGACAGTCGAGCTGACCGCTGCCGGACAGCCTGGCTATTACGCCGCAGACCTGCCCGAGATCACCAGCGGCCAGTGGGAGCTTATCGTGACCGCAACGGGCGGTTCGAGCGATGTCTCGCTGGAGGCCCGCAAGGATGTGAGGGTGCCGTGAGCACTGCTGGCGACATCACCCCAGGCTGCCCGAGCGGCCTTTCTCCGGCAGAGGAGAGCGGCGTCGGCGATATCAGCGCCTTTGTCCGCCGGTCTGCTGAGGGCAACGCGCTCCAGCTGACGGTGCGCGGCGCGAAATGCGCAGGCTGCCTCTCCAAGATCGAGAAGTCTGTCCAGGCCCTGCCGGGCGTGACGCAGGCGCGTCTCAACCTATCCAATGGCCGGTTCGATGTGCGCTGGCGCGGAACACTCGACGCCAACCGGATCGCGGAAACCGTGTCGGGGCTTGGCTATGGCGTTGCCCCCTTTTCGCCCGATGCGGCAGACAGCGCTGCCAAGAGTGAAGAACGAAAGCTCCTCATTGCGATGGCTGTGGCAGCCTTCGCGGCGGCAAATGTGATGCTGCTGTCTGTCTCTGTCTGGTCCGGACATGGCGAGATGGGTGAGACAACGCGCCGGGTCATGCATGCCATATCCGGGGCCATCGCCCTGCCGGCGGCCCTTTTCTCCGGCCGTATCTTCTTCCAGTCGGCCTGGTCGGTCCTGCGCCGGGGCCATGCCAATATGGATGTTCCCATTTCGCTGGCGGTGCTGCTCGCGCTGGGTGTCAGCGTGGCAGAGACGATCCGGGGCGGCGAACACGCCTATTTCGACGCTGCGGTGATGCTGCTTTTCTTCCTGCTGATCGGCCGGTTCCTCGATGCCCGTCTGCGGCGCCGGACCCATGCTGCGGCCCATGACCTGGCCGCCCTGCAGGCGCGCACCGTGACCCGTGTTGAGGGCGCAGGCGCGCGGTCTGTGCGCGCCGATGAGATTGTGCCCGGCGATATTGTCCTCGTCGCGCCGGGCGAACGCCTCGTCGTGGATGTCGATGTCATCGACGGCATCAGTGAGGCCGATGAGAGCCTTGTCAGCGGCGAGAGCCTGCCGCGCGCGATTGCGCCGGGGGCGCGGCTTTTCGCCGGTTCGATCAACCTCACCCAGCCTCTTCGCGGGCGGGCCATCGCGGCCGCCAGCGATTCCCTGCTGGCCGACATCGCACGCATGCTGGAGGCGGGCGAGCAGCGCCGTTCCAAGTATCGCCGCATCGCGGACAAGGCTGTCTCGCTCTATATTCCGCTGGTTCATACGACGGCTGCGCTGACCCTGCTTGGCTGGCTTCTGGCCGGGGCAGGGGTGCGCGATGCGCTGATGATCGCGGTCTCCACGCTGATCATCACCTGTCCTTGCGCGCTGGCGCTGGCTGCGCCTGTCGTTCAGGTCGTCGCCGCCGGGCGCCTGTTCCGCAAGGGCGTCTTCCTGCGTTCGGGCGACGCGCTCGAACGGATTGCGGAATGCGATCATATCGTTTTCGACAAGACTGGCACATTGACCCTTGGCGAGCCGGAGCTGATCCGGGTTGAAGGCGATGAGGCCCTTGTCCAGCGGGCAGCACGTCTTGCACGGGCTTCGCGCCACCCACTGTCACGCGCCGTGGTGTCGGCGGCCGGTGCCGGTCAGGTCGCGCCGCACGTCAAGGAACATCCGGGCCTTGGGCTCGAAGCCGAGATTGACGGTGTGCCCTGCCGGCTGGGGTCTGCCGAGTGGACAGGCGCCGCGCCCGCCGCCGGAACGACCCAGCTACAGCTCTGGTATAGCGAAGGCGATCATCCCGCTCATCCCTTCATGTTCGAGGATGCGCTTCGCCCCGGCGCGGGCGATGTGGTTGAAGAGCTGCGGGCCAGGGGGATCTCGGTGGAGATCCTTTCCGGCGACCGGGAAGACGCTGTGGCGTCCATCGCGAGCGCCCTGTCCGTCAGCGACTGGAAGGCGGGGGCGAGCCCGGCCGACAAGGTGGCGCGTCTGGAAGCATTGCGCGCCGAAGGCCGCAAGGTGCTGATGATCGGCGATGGCCTCAATGATGCAGCCTCGCTGTCGCTCGCACATGCCTCGCTGGCGCCGGGCGGTGCCATGGATGTGAGCCAGTCGGCCAGCGACGGCGTCTATACCGGGACAGGTCTCGGAGCGATCCTGACAATGATCGAGGCGGCTGGCCTCGCGCGCCGCCGCATGGTGGAGAACTTTTCTCTGGCGGCCGTCTATAATATGATTGCGGTTCCGATTGCGGTGGCAGGGTTTGCCACGCCTCTGGTGGCGGCGATCGCCATGTCCGGCTCGTCCCTCATCGTGACGCTGAATGCGCTGCGGCCCGGCTGGAAAAGGAGATAGACGATGGAAATGCTGGTCTTCCTCATTCCTGTCGCGCTCTTGCTGGGTCTGACAGGGCTTTTGAGTTTCATCTGGGCCGTGCGGGCTGGTCAGTTCGATGACCCGGACGGAGCGGCTGCCCGTATCCTGATCGATGAAGACCGCCCGGCCGACGAGCCGGATAAGTAGGTCTACTTAAAGACCGGGCATGCCGGCCCGCGATAGTTTCTGCCAGACCCTTTGATGCAGGAGATGGCAGGCATGAGAGACGACTGGATCCAGTTCGCTGGCGCGCAGGTGCCCCGTTATACGAGCTATCCGACGGCGGTCGACTTCAATGAAAGCATCAATGAGGGGACGGTCAAAGACTGGCTGTCCGGCATTCCTGCGGGCGAAGCGCTGTCGGTCTATGTCCATATCCCGTTTTGTCGCAAACTCTGCTGGTATTGCGGCTGCGCGACGTCCGTACCGAACGGTTATGACCGCATTGCATCCTATTTCGACGTCCTGCTCAAGGAAGTCGACCTCTGGGCAGATGAGATCGGTGAGGGCGTGGTTCGCAACCTTCATTTTGGCGGGGGCACCCCCAATGCCCTCTCGCCCGACGATTTTCGGCGGCTGACATCGCACATAAGGGCGCGTTTGCCGGTTGCCGACGATGTGGAGTTTTCTGTCGAACTCGATCCGCGCGTGCTGTCCGACGGCATGGTCGAGGCGATGGCCGATAGCGGTGTGACGCGGGCCAGCCTGGGCATCCAGACGCTCAGCCTGCCTGTGCAAAAGGCGATAAACCGGATCCAGCCGCGCGCTGTCATTACGCGTCATATCGCGTCCCTTCGCCGGGCCGGAATCAAGGCGCTGAACGCGGATCTGATGTACGGGCTGCCCTGTCAGCATGTCGAGGATATTGAAGAGGCTGCGCGCTATTGCGCGGAGACCGGTATCAACCGCGTGTCGGTCTTCGGCTATGCGCATGTGCCGTGGTTTGCCAAGCACCAGCGCGCCATCTCCGAGAATGACCTGCCGGGCCTCGCCGAGCGGATGCGCCAGGCCGAGGCGGCCGCCCGCATTTTCGAGGCGGCGGGCTATGCCGATATCGGTTTCGACCATTACGCGCTGCCGGATGACGGCCTTGCCGTGGCGGCCCGGGACGGGCGGCTGCATCGCAATTTTCAAGGCTATACGGACGATCCGAGCCGCTATCTCATCGGGATTGGCCAGACCGCGATTTCTGCTTTCCCCAAGGGCTATGCGCAGGGGGAGAAAGGGCTCATCGAATGGCGCAACGCGGTGCTCGATGGCAAGCTGCCCATCGCGCGGGGGATCGAACGCACCGGCAAGGACGAGATGCGCGCCTATGCCATCGAACGCCTTCTGTGTGAGCTGAAAGTCGATCTTGGCGAGGTCCTGCAGCGCTTTGGGTATGACCGGCATGAATTCGATGCGGCGTTGGCCCGCCTGCGCCAGCTGGAAGAGCATGACCTTTGCAAGGTCGATGGGCTGAAGGTCAGCGTGCCTGCCACTGCGCGTCTCCTGATCCGCAACGTGGCCGCCGCGCTCGACCCGCGTCTTGTGGAGGCGGCCAAGCGCCACGCCATTGCGGGTTAGGCGCGGAGGTTTCGAACAGGAAGAGGGACGCTAGGGGCAGCCAATCGTGCGGGCGAGGCTGTTGCGGTGAATCTCGCTTGTCCCTGAATAGATGGTCGCCGCGCGAGTGAAGAAGTATTTTGCGAGAGCCTTCTCATCATGCGGGGCAGCGTCGAGACCGACTTCGGTAATCGCCTGGTGAAGCTCGCTCGCGCGGAGCTTCATCATGGACGACCGGGCCGCATCGTTTAAGTGATCGCAGGGTTTTGAAAGGCGCGCCTCAAGCGCCTCGAAGCCGGTGATTTCTGCATCCAGCAGGTCCAGTCTTTGCTTCAGGGCGGGCTCACCTGGGGCCGCTTTCACATAGCGTGCGGCGGCGCGCCAGGCCTGCCGGAGCGTGCCTGTCGTGGTGTTGTTGGAGCGGGCAATCTTCATCAGCACCCGCGCAATGCGCCAGCCATCGCCTGCCTTCCCAACCGACGCGCCGGCTGGGACTTTCACCTTGTCGAAATGAACTTCGCAGATCTCTTCCGAGCCATCGATACAGCGTATGGGGCGGACCTCGATCCCGGGCAGAGACATGTCGACCAGCAGGAAGACAAGACCATCACGCCCGACAGACCCGGCTTCGGACCGGGCCAGCATATACATATGGGTCGCGTACTCAGCGAAGCTGGTCCAGAGCTTTGTGCCATTGAGAAGGAAGTGATCGCCTTGAGGATCTGCCTTCATGGATAGGGCGGGAAGATCGGATCCGGCGCCAGCTTCAGAAAAACCCTGACACCACTCATGTTCGCCGGACAAGATAGCTGGGAGGTAGCAGGCTTTCTGTTCGGGCGTGCCTTCCTGCATCAGGAGGGGGCCGATTGTGCGGATACCAGAGGACATGATGAGGGGCGCGTCGTTCTCGGCGCAGCGCTGTTCGAAATAGAGCCGTTCGGCCGTTGTCCATCCCGCGCCGCCATGCGCCTTTGGCCAGCTGGGCGCGAGCCATCCCCTGTCGAGCAGTTTCCGGCGCCATGCTTCGCAGGCCCATGCGGGAGATTTGAGACCTGTCGTCGCCCGGCCGGCCGCGCGCAGGTCTTCGGTAAGGTCTTCTGCGAGGAAGCGGTCCACCGTGCGCGAAAATTGCGGGGAGACAGCGGTCTTCTGCGTTTCGGCAGGCGTGTCGAACGCTGTGGAAAACGATCCGTCCATGTCTTTTTCGTCCGATCTCATGTCTACCGGACAGCGTGCCTTTGGGGCCGAGGCCGGCAAATGCGGGAATCTACCTAGCCTGAGGGCAAGCCGTGAGAGACGTTGGGCGCCCCGGATGGACCGCAGCAAGGCGCCGGGGTATCCAGCGGTATGGCAACGACATTTCTTCTTGGCGGGGCGCGGTCGGGCAAGAGCCGCCGGGCGCAGAAACTGGCCGAACAGGCCGCTTCGAAGCGCCTTTATATCGCGACGGCTGAGCCTCTGGATGAGGAGATGAGCCGCCGGATCGCGCGGCATCAGGCGGACCGTGGAGACGGGTGGCGCACCGTTGAGGCGGCGCTTGATCTTGTGCCGGCCATAGAGGCCGGGGCTGAAGACGAGGCCGTGGTGGTCGACTGCCTGACGCTGTGGTTGTCCAACCTCATGCATCATGGGCGGACACTGGAAAGCGAGACAGGCCGCCTGTGCGACGCGCTATCGAGCGTGGAGCTGCCCGTCTTTCTCGTTTCAAATGAAATTGGACTCGGTCTGGTGCCCGAGACGCCGCTCGGGCGCGATTTCCGCGATGCGCAGGGACGTCTGAACCAGAGAGTGGCTGAGGTCTGCGATGTCGTGGAATTTGTCGCGGCGGGTCTGCCTCTACGGCTCAAGGGTTGAGAGGGCTGTGGCAAGGCGGTCTTCGGCAGTCGGAGTGGGTGGCAGGCCGATGCGGATGAGACGCTCGCTCCAGCCAAACCGCCTGACATACACGCCCTGTCTGGCAAGGGCTTCCCAGAGTTTTGTTGCGTCGCTTGTTTCGACTAGGCGGAAAAGGTCGGTGCCCCCGGCGATGGTCAGCCCGTTGCCGGAAAGAATGGCGTCTAGACGGCGACGCGCTTCTGCGAGCCGGCTGCGCGTTTCGGTCTGCCATTCTGCGTCCTGATAGGCGCGCGCCCCGATTTCGAGAGCCGGGCCAGCCAGTGGCCAGACACCCAAAAGCGACCGCAATCGCGAGCTTATGTCCTGCGGCGCCCAGAGCGCACCGAGCCGCAGGCCCGCGAGGCCGAAAAACTTCCCGAAGGAGCGGAGGAGGATCAGTCCGGCGGCGCCGCCATGGGGGGTGAGGCTAAGGGCGGGATCGAGGTCGGCATATGCTTCGTCGACAATGAGCCAGCCGCCGCGCCGGGCGAGCTTTGCAGCGGCCGTGAGCAGGGCAGATGGTTCAAAGCGCTGCCCGTCGGGATTGTTCGGGTTGCAGACGACGACGGCATCAACCTCATCGGCAAGCTGCAGGGGATGGGGTGAAAGGATAGTCTCAGCGCCTGCGGCCTGCCATGTCGCGGCATGGTCTCCATAGCTGGGGGAAAGGATTGCGACGCGCCTCGGTGAGATGAGGCTGGGCAGCAAGCGGATCAGCAGCTCACTGCCGGGCGCCAGGGTGAGAGATCCGGCGGGCGCGGAGAGGTTTGCCGCCATGGCTTGCCTGCATGCCTCATAGGCGTTGTGTGTCGGCAGATGCTGGAAAGCCCCCGCCGCGACCTCGCCAACCGGATAGGGCCAGGGGTTTATGCCGGTAGAGAGGTCTATCCAGGGCAGGGGCGCCTCTGGGAAAGCCGCCTTCATCCGGTCGAGCGCGCCGCCATGAACCAGGTCGTGTCTCATATTGTGGCTTGTAGCAGGGCAAGGCTGGCGAGGAGAAGCCCGGCACCGAACAGCGCCCGGACATAGAGACGGAGGGCCCGTGAGACTGTGTTGCCATCCGGGTCGCGGGCGGCCCCGTTAAGCCAGGGCTCCTCGCTTGTCCTGTCGCCATAGATACGCGGACCTGAAAGGCGCACGCCGAGTGCGCCTGCCATCGCTGCTTCGGGCCAGCCGGCATTGGGGGATCTGTGCTTTCGCGCCTCGCGCAGCATGACGTTCAGGGCAGCAGGTCTCCTGGAGGCGAGACCAATGACGAGCCCTGTGAGGCGGGCAGGGATGAGGTTTGCGAGATCGTCCAGCCGGGCGGCGAAACCGCCAAAGGCTTCGTAGCGGCTGTTGCGGTGTCCGATGACGGAGTCGAGCGTGTTGATGGCCTTGTAGGCGGAAAGGCCTGGCAGGCCGAGCAGCGCGCCCCAGAAGAGGGGCGCGATCACACCATCGGAGGCGTTTTCAGCAAGGCTTTCAATGGAGGCTCTCGCCACCCCGGCCTCATCCAGTTGCGCCGGGTCGCGCCCGACAATGAGCGAGACGGCCTTTCTCGCACCCGGCAGGTCACCGGCGATGAGGGGCGCGGTCACGTTGGCGACATGCTGGTAGAGGCTGCGGGAGGCCAGCAGACTGGACGCGATAAACGCTTGAATAACAAATCCAGCCCAGCTGCCCGCCAGTGCTCTGGCGATCAGAAAGGTGAGGCAGGTTGCCAGCGAAATGGCGAGCAGGCTGGCCCCGGCGCCCAGCACATAGCGCAGCCTGTGAGAGAGGGCAGGCCGGTTGAGCCGGGTCTCAAGAAAAGCGATCAGAGCGCCGAACCAGACGACCGGATGACGGACGAGCCGGTAAAGCCAGCCCGGCCAGCCGAACGCCGCTTCAATCGCCCAGGCGGCCAGCATGAGCGAGGCAGGTGTCATCAGGTCTGAGGCTGCCAGCCGGGCTGGCGTGCGGCGGCAAAAAGACGGTCGGTCTCCACGGCCGCTTCAACCCCGTCTGCCAGCGCGTCCAGCGCGTCTTCAACCGATTGTCCGTAATTGAGGGCCGCATCGCCAGCGCCGCCTATCTCTTCCAGCCAGGCCCGGCGGAAGCTGTCGCTTGAGAAAGCGCCATGAAGATAGGTGCCCTGGATACTGCCGCTTGCGCTTCGTGCGCCATCATCGACGCCGCCCAGGCGGAACATGGGGCGCTGTGTATCGCGGCCAGTGGTTCTGCCGGTATGGATTTCATAGCCGGAGACCTTCGCCTGGCCAAGAACGCAATGACCAAGTGTAGGCGCAACCATTTTATTGCCTGTCATTTCGGTCTCCACATCGAGAAGGCTGAGGCCGGGGGCCTCTCCGGGCTCGCCATCAACGCCGTCCGGATCTAGGACACGCTTGCCGAGCATCTGGTAGCCGCCACATATCCCGAGCACGCGCCCGCCCGCCCGGGCATGGGCGATAATGTCATGGTCCCAGCCCTGCTGCCGCAGGAAGTCGAGGTCGCCCAGCGTCGATTTGGTACCGAACAGGATAATCACATCGGCATCGCGTGGGATCGGCTGTCCGGGTCTCACCCACTCAAAGGCGACACCGGTTTCCTGTTTCAGGGGGTCGGCATCGTCGAAGTTCGCCATGCGGGAGAGCATCGGAGCGACAATCCTCAGCGTCCCGCCTGCTGGCCTTGAGGGCCGTTCCAGCGTCACCGCGTCTTCGGCTGGAAGGTGGGCGGTGGCGGTAAGCCATGGGATGACACCGAAACAGGGCCAGCCTGTCCGTTCTTCGATGGCGTTTACTCCCTCCTCAAACAGGGCCGGGTCGCCGCGGAACTTGTTGATCAGAAAGCCCGTAATCATGGCGGCATCGCTCGGGTCCAGAACCGTCTTCGTGCCGACCAGACTTGCGATCACGCCGCCTTTGTCGATGTCTCCGATCAGACAGACCGGGACGCCGGCGCGTCTGGCAAATCCCATATTTGCAATGTCTCGGGCACGCAGGTTGATTTCCGAAGGGCTGCCTGCGCCCTCCACGATGACAAGATCATGGGCCGCCGTCAGCCGGTCGAAGCTTTCCATGACCCGGTCCAGCAGCTCACCGCGATGGGTCATATAATGGGCCGCATCCATCGCGCCGACGGCCTTTCCATGCACGACCAGCTGCGCGCGCCGGTCGGTTTCCGGCTTCAGGAGGACGGGGTTGAAATCAGTGTGCGGTTCCAGCCCGCAGGCCATGGCCTGAAGCGCCTGCGCGCGGCCAATTTCTCCGCCAGAGGCACAGGCGGCCGCGTTATTTGACATGTTCTGTGGTTTGAAAGGGGCGACGCTCATGCCGCGGCGTCTTGCGAGCCGGCACAGGGCGGCGGTCAGGACGGACTTGCCGACATCAGAGCCCGTCCCCTGAAGCATCAATGCCTTTGCCGTCATATGGCCCCTTCAATCTCCACCGAGCGGCCATCGATATGTGCGCGCACGCCATAAATCTCTGCCATACGGGCTTCGGTCAGCGTCTGTTCGGGCGTGCCATCGGCAACGATATCCCCATCCTTCATCCAGACCATCCGGGTCGCGTATCGCGCGGCAAGGGCAATATCGTGAAGGACGACGAGGGCGCCGCCCCCCTCGTCGACAAAGCGGCGGATCATGTCCATCACGCGGAACTGGTGGCGCGGGTCGAGGGCGGCGACAGGCTCGTCCGCGATGAGGAGCGGCGCATCGGCTGCGAAGGCCCGGGCGCAATGAACGCGGGCAAGTTCGCCACCCGAGAGCGTGTCGGTCTGGCGCTCGGCGAATGCGGTAAGGTCGCACAACTCCATGGCCCGTTCGACAGCGGCTGCATCGTCGGGGCTGAGCCGGCCAGGGGCGGCGCCATAGGCGAAGCGGCCGAGGGCGACGACATCGCGGACGGTGTTCGGCCAGGCGAGCGGGCGCTGTTGCGGCAGATAGGCGACGCGGCGCGCCCGCTGCATGGGCGAGAGCTTTTCGCTGTCGGCGCCACTTAGAAAAGCCTCCCCGGAGGCACGTTTTTCCAGGCCGAGAGCGGAGCGAAGCAGGCTGGTCTTGCCAGCCCCATTGGGGCCCAGAAGAGCGACAAGCTCGCCCCGCGCCAGACTGAGATGCGCCCCGTGAACGAGCGTGGCCTTGCCCGCTTTCACAGAGAGGTTGCGGGTGACGAGATCAGCCATTGAGGGCGCGCCTCCTCATCGCGATCCAGACAAAGGCCGGCGCGCCGATCAGCGATGCCACGACGCCGAGCTTGAGCTCATTGGACGTGGGCAGCAGGCGCACGCCGATGTCTGCAAGAACGAGAAACAGGCCAGCGAGAAGCGCGGACGGGATGAGGGATCGCGCCGGATCATGTTTGACAAAGGGCCGGATGATGTGCGGCGCGACGATGCCGACGAAACCGATGGCGCCTGCCAGCGCGACCGATCCACCGGTTGCTAGCCCCGCGCCCAGAACTGTCAGGATACGTTGATTGCGCAGATTGAGGCCGACGCCAGTGGCCGCTTCTTCGCCAAGGGTCAGGGCAGACAGGCCGCGGCGCGACATAAGCAGGATGGCGCTGCCTGCAACAATGAAGGGGGCGGCGAGCCCTACTTCCTGAAAGCTGCGATTGGCCACAGAGCCAAGCATCCAGTTGATCATGTCGGAGAGGGAAAATGGGTTGGGCGCGAGGTTCATGAGCAGGCTCATCGCGGCGCCGGAGAAGTTGGAAAGACCGACACCGATCAGGATGAGCGTCACTACCGAGCGTGTACGAATGGCGGCGAGCGCGATCAATGCGGTCGCGGCAAGGGCGCCTGCAATGGCGGCGAGGGGCAGCACCCAGGGTGAGAGCGCGGCGAGGCCGTAATAGAGGGAGAAGGTCGCGAAAAGGGAGGCCGAGGCTGAGACACCCAGGACACCCGGTTCCGCCAGCGGGTTGCGTAGCAGGCCCTGCAAGGCGGCGCCGCTGATGCCGAGGGCTGCGCCCGTGATGAAGGCGGCAATGGCGCGGGGCAGGCGTATCTGCCAGACGACGAGCCGGTCACCCATCTCAGCGCCGCCCATGAATGCCGCCAGAAGCCGCTCTGGCGGAAGCGGTGTCGAGCCAAGAAGGCAGGCGGCAAAGATGGCAAGAACGGAAGCCGCCACCAGCCCGGAAAGAAGCAGACGTTCGCTCAAGATGCGTCTCCTTCCGCCAGCGCTTCGATGGCGTCAAGAATGAACCAGCCCCCACAGGCCGTCCATGCGCCCTTGAGCGGGACCACGGGAAGCTCATCCATATTCCGTTCCGCCACAGGATGGTTCATGGGGCTCCAGGAGTCCGGGTGATTGGTTCTCTGGTCAAAGAAAGCCGCCGCGATCACATCGGGGCGCTCATAGGCGAGGCGTTCAAGCGGGATGGATCGCCATCCCGGCTGCTCCTGAAAATTTGTGAAGCCTGCCGCGACCAGCATCTCATGAACCATTGCGCCGGGGCCGGTGGTGACGCCTGCCGGCGTGAGATAGAGCGCGGTTTCGCCATCCGTCCGCTTGTCGATGGCGGCGAGACGGGCGCGGAAATCCTTTACCAACTGGCGGCCGCGCGCGCTCTGGCCGAGACCATCGGCCATGTGCTGGATCAGGCTAGGGATGGAGCCGACTTCTTCAGTATCGACATTGGAGGTCCAGCCCACGGTGAGAACGGGCACGCCTGCACGTTCAAAAAAGGCTTCCGCATTCGGGCCGCCCCCATACGAGCGCACGACGAGGTCCGGTTTGAGGAGGAGGACGTCTTCGGCCACGGGCCGCACGGTGGGGACACCAACGGCCTCCTCGCGCATATAGGAAAAGCCCTTCACGCCGTCCGGCGAGATCGCGAGGATCTGATCCTCATCGGCAAGTTTCAGGACGTACTGGTCGGCGCAATAGTCGAGACTGACGATCCGCATCGGACGGCTTGCTTCATCGGTCTGCAGTGTGGGAGGGGCACCGCAGGCGGCAAGGCCAAGTCCGAGAAGAGAGAGGATCGCCAGTCTCGACATGAGCTGCTCCTAGTAGCGCAGCCGCAGGCCAACCGAGCCGGAAAGGCCGGGCGTGCCATAGCCGAGGATCTGCTGGTAATCCTCATCGAACAGGTTCTCGACACGCCCATAGAGCTCAACGCTCTCATTGAGCGCATAGCGGCCTGTCAGGTCGACGCGCGTCCAGCCATCCAGTGTCGTGCCGTTCGTATTGGCTTCGTCGCCATTGTACCGGACCAGAACGGCCCCGGAAAACGGCCCGTCCGGATCGACAGAGAGCGAGACATTGCCGGAGTGTTCCGGCAGGCGGGTGAGTTCATTGCCGTCACCGTCCTCAGCGTCGATATAGGTGTAATTGCCGTTGACGCTCAGCCAGTCGGTCAGGACATAGCCTGCGAAGAGTTCGACGCCCTTGCTTTCGACCTGGGCGATGTTGTCGTAGCCAGCGGTGTAGGAGAAATCGATGAGGTTCTCTGTATCCTGATCGAAATAGGTGACACCTGCCTCTACGCGCCCATCGCTTGAGCGCCAGTCGACGCCGATATCGAAGGCTTCGGATGTTTCCGGCTTGAGGTCGCGGTTCGGCTCGGTCAGGCCGCAGAAGGTACAGATATAAGTGGTCTGGTACAGGCTGGGGGCCTTGAAGCCCTGGCCCCAGCTTGAGCGGACTGTGACCTGGTCTGTCGGGTTCCACGCGGCCGCCACCCGCGCGGTTGTTTCCGAACCGAAGCGATTGTCGTCATCGTTGCGGACCCCGGCGGTCAGTGTCAGCGATTCGACGGGCTTCAGCTCATAGAGGGCGAACAGGCTATCGAGCGCGGCATCCTCGTCATTCGCCGTGGTCTCCTCGCGTTCTGCACCGAAGGAGAGGGTGTTCATGTCGTTGATATTGAACGTGCCCTGATAGCGGTAGAGGGTGCGGTCCCCTTCAGCGAAATAGCTCTGGGCGCCATCGGTGAAGTTTTCCCGCGTGATGTCGGAATAGCCCACTAGGAAGAGGTTCTCGAAGCGGTCATCCAGGAGCGGAAGCTCAAGCGAGACGTTACCTGAAAGCGTCTCGTTCTGCGTGACCTCGTCGCCATCGGCGACATTGCCCTGAGCGCCGCCAGAATAGCTGTCATATTCGGACTCGGCGTCGTTATAGAGGACGGTGGCTTCCAGACGGGCTTTGTTTGGCAGGTTAAGGCCGCCTTTTGCAGACAGCGTGGTGGAGTCGTAGGCATCGTCTTCGGTGTTGCCATTGTCTTCGTCGGCCTTGGAAATGCCGTCGGTGGAGATGCCGGTTGCAGAGAGCCGGAAATCGCCCGTGTCATTTGCGCCCTCGACAGAGGCGCCGCCCCGGAGCGTGTTGAACGAGCCGTATTCGGCGAAGGCGCTGCCCCCAAAGCCGGGCTCTGGCTGCTTGGTCGTGAGGGACACGACACCGCCGATGGCATCCGAGCCCCAAAGCGTGGATTGCGGACCTTTGAGAATTTCGATGCGCTCAATATTTGCGGTGTCGAGATAGGCGAAATTGAAGCTGCCATCAGTTGTCGATGGGTCGCCAACCGGGACGCCATCGATAAGCACCAGGGTCTGGCCGGAGGAGGCGCCGCGGATGCGGACGCTTGCCGAGCCGCCAAAGGCGCCATTCTGGTTGATGGTGACGCCAGGCGCGGTCGCCACGGCGTCCAGAGCAAAGTCGAGGTTCAGCTGCTCGAGGTCTTCCTCGGAAATGATGCTCACGCTGGAGCCGACTTCCGTGGCGGTCTGATCGAGGCGCGAGCCCTCGACGACGACCGGTCCGAGCCGGTTTTCCTCTGTTTCAGAGATTTGCGCAAAAGCTGGCGCGGCAACGGCGATTGCAGCCGCGCTGAGAAGTGCCGTTTTGTACGACATGGGTATTCCCCTCTACAACACCCCCGCCGCCCGGAAAGACAGGTGAAATTCATAACGACGTTATCTGGCCCATGAGAGCGATCCCATGCGGGCGGCCAGCCGGTTTTCTGGATGTCGTTACAAAAGGAGAGGCATCAGCCTTCCCGCCCGCAGAGAACTTTTCCCGGCCTCCGGACGAACGACGCGATGGCAGGTCTCCTGGCTCGCCGATCATCGCCTTTGGCCGCCTTCCCAGAACTTGCGTTCCAGTGGCATGTTGGCCATCAGCTCCCGGCTGACAGTTGCGGGTACAGCACCGGATTTACACCGGCTTCCCTCTTAGCCCCCTGTTAGGGGAGCACCATCTGAGCGGTCTGATGTTGCAAGTGCGAATGTCTGTCAATGCCCTTCGCAGCCCATGACGTAGCGGCACTTTTCAGAAGTCGATGCCGCGCTGGGCCTTTATCCCAGCCTTGAAGGGGTGTTTGACCTCGGTCATTTCGCTGACCAGGTCGGCATAGTCGCAAAGCTCAGGCTTGGCATCGCGGCCGGTCAGGATGACGCTCGTGCGGTCTGAGCGGGCCTTCAGCCCGTCGATGACGGCATGCACGTCCAGATAGTCATACCGCAAGGCGATGTTGATTTCGTCGAGCACGATGAGATCGTAGGTGCCGCTCTCCATCATCTCGCGGGCTCTGGCGAAGGCGGCTTCGGCGGCGGCGATGTCGCGGTCGCGGTCCTGTGTGTCCCAGGTGAAGCCGTCGCCCATTGTGTGCCAGTCGACCTGGTCTTTCAGGGTCATGAAGAACTGCTTTTCGCCCGTGATCCATTTGCCCTTGATGAACTGGACAACGCCGACTTTCTGTTTCCAGCCAAGGGCCCGGATGATGACGCCGAAGGCAGAACTCGACTTGCCCTTGCCATTGCCCGTGTGGACCAGGACCAGGCCGCGGCCCGGATCGCGCGCTTCGGACGTCTTTTTCTTCTGCTCGGCCTGGAGCGCCTTCATCTTTTCAGTGTGGTTGTCCTGTTCGCTCATCGCGCGTCCTTTCAGTCAGTCAGCGTGACGAAGCAGCCGAAACCAAGCGTCGTGGCATGGCTACCGGCCGTTTCGTCAGATGCAAGGGCGGCCTTGATGACGCCGGCATGGGTAACAATCAAGGTGTTGTCTTTCCGCCCGCGATACTCGCCCAGCGCCTCCAGCGTGCGGGCACGCAGCATGGCGACGCTCTCACCGCCATGGGGGCGTGCATGCAGGAAATCCTCCGCCCATGCATCGATCTCGGCGCGCGGGATGTCGTTCCAGGGCTGGCCTTCCCAGCGCCCGAAATCCATCTCCCGCAGGCGCGGCTCCAGTCTCAGCGGGATGTTCTTTCGCGCCGCGATGTAGTCTGCCAGCTGTCTGCATCGCGACAGGGGGCTCGCCACGACAAGGCTGGCTTGCGGCAGCGTATCGAAAAGCGCCTCAGCTTCGGTTTTGAAGGTGGCGGCGAGCGGGAGGTCGCTCATGCCGTAGCAGATGCCGGGCTCAATATCTGGCCGCGTATGCCGCAGAAGGATCACAGCCATGCGAGCAGGCCGAGATAGAAGCCCGTTTCGCTGAGCTGCTGAACCGCGCCCAGCGTATCTCCGGTATAGCCGCCAAGCTTGCGCTCAAAGAAGAGGCGCATGAGGAGGTGCCCGGCCACGAGGCCGCCCAGGCCTGCAAGCATGCTGGCAGGTGGCTCGACCATGATCCATGCGGCGATGACCAGAAGGCCGGTGGCGAGCGCTATGGCGAGTCCGCGTGTGGAAAGGCCGGAGGCGACGGGCTTGCCCGTGCCTTCGTCGCGGACATAGCGGCTGGTCACGATGACAAGGACGGCAGAAAGACGCGATAGGGCGTGAGCGGCGATCAGGGCGAGGCAGGCAAATTGCAGGGGCATCGCAGTGAGGCTCGATGCCTTTGAAAGCAGCACAATGGTAAGCGCCGCGCAGCCATAGGTGCCGACGCGGCTGTCCTTCATGATGGCGAGGGCCTTGTCCCGGCTAAGGCCGCCGCCGATCCCGTCAAACGTGTCGGCGAGCCCGTCCTCGTGGAAGGCGCCGGTCAGCAGAAGGCCGCCAGCGAGGGCGAGTATCGCAGAGGCCAGAGGGGGCAGGGCGAGCGAAGCCAGCCAGTAGATCAGGGCACTGGCGCCGCCAATAATAATGCCGACCAGCGGATAATAGGCTGGCGTCCCAGCCATGCGTTCCGGCGTGAAGCCGATCGCGCGGGGGAGGGGAATCCGCGTCAGGAACTGTAGGGCGAGAAGGAATTTGGCGGCTTCATCCTTCATGCGGGGCCGCTGACCCCTGCGCTGTCAAAGCTCGCCATATCACGCAGCATGGCGGCGGCGGACCTGATGAGCGGCCAGGCCAGAAGGGCACCGGTGCCTTCGCCGAGGCGCATGCCAAGATCGAGTAGCGGGCGGGCGCCGAGCGCCGAGAGCACAAGCTGGTGACCTGCCTCTGCCGACTGGTGGGCATAGACGAAGTTTTCCGCGCTTTTTTCAGACATGTCGCGCGCGCAGAGTGCGGCGACGGTGGCGATGAAACCATCGACAATGACGATCTTTCCGGTCTCGGCAGCGCCTGTCATGGCCCCTGCCATCGTGGCGATTTCGAAGCCGCCATATTCCTGCAGGGCCTGAAGGGCGCCAAGCGCATCAGCAGTCCGCCCGGCGGCTGCTTCGAGCAGGCGGCGCTTGCGATCAAGGCCGTCGCCCTCAAGACCGGTGCCGCGCCCGACAAGGTCGCTGACGGGAAGGCCGAGAATTTTACTGGCGAGGAGGCTTGCTGAGGATGTGTTGCCAATCCCCATCTCGCCAAAGCAGACCGCGTCTTCCGGTCCCTCCTGACCTATGGCGTGGCCATTGGAGAGGGCGAGGTCGAGCTCTGCTGTGCTCATGGCCGGGCCTTCAATCGCATTCGCCGTTCCGGGCCCGATGCGCCCGTCGATCAGGTCCGGATGATCGACGGGACTTCCCGCCACACCGCAATCGACAACCTGGACGTCGATCCCGAGCGTGCGGGCAAACACGTTTGCGGCCGCGCCGCCGGACAGGAAATTCAGGACCATCTGCCGGGTCACATCCTGCGGAAAGGCGGAAACACCCGCCGTCGCCATGCCGTGGTCACCGGCGAAGATCGTCAGCCGGCAAGTATCGGCCACGGGCGTAAGTGTGCCCTGAATGGTGGCCAGCCGAGCGGCAAGATCCTCAATCCGTCCAAGTGAGCCGACAGGCTTGGTCTTGTTGTCGAGGGCGTGCTGGAGCGATGCCTGGAAGTCGGTATGAGATGTATCCATCGGGGCGCTGTACAAGCACTTACCGGGAAGGGCCAGACGGCAATTTGAAAGAAAGTCCGGCTATGGGCCGGTGCCGGGCGAGCTTTGGCTAGTCGTCTTCAGAGTGGAAGCGGAAGACCGAGATCCCCTTGGCGCGGGGGTCGAAGTCGAGCTTCCTGTTGAGGGGCGCATGGGCGCGTGATGGGCAGTCCTGCCGGTCGCAAAGATAGCAATTGACCCCGATTGGTGTGGTGTCCATGGCATCGAGATTAAGCTCGCGCGCATAGACAAGCCGCGGCGCATAGGCGAGGTCGCAGCCAAGACCGATCACGTATTTGTTGGAAGGCCGGTTAAAGGCACCTTCAACACGTGAGACCGTGCGCGCGATCGAGAAATAGGTCGTATTGTCCGGCATCTGGATGATCTGTGTGCGCACCTGATCCGGCGTGGCGAAACAGTCATGGATGTTCCAGAGCGGGCAGGCGCCGCCGAACTTCGAAAAGTGGAAGCGCCCTGCGCTAAACCGCTTTGAGACATTGCCGGCACTGTCCATCCGGACAAAGAAGAAAGGGATGCCGCGCGCCTCCGGCTTCTGCAGGGTCGTCATGCGGTGGGCGACCTGCTCATAACTCGCCCCGAACCGGTGGCTGAGCAATTCGATATCGTAGCGCGTGGCCTCACATTCCTTCAGGAAGCGCGAATAGGGCATGAGCAGCGCAGCAGCGAAGTAGTTGGCAAGGCTCACATAGGCGAGTTCCTCCGACGTCTCATCCGGCAGACCGGCCGCGTCGATATGCGACCGGATCATGTCGGAGTATTCCAGCAAGCCGATCTGAACGGCGAGCTGAAACCGGCGTCCCGACTGGCGCAGCAGTTCCGACAGGTCGATCCGCCGCCGGTGGCGGTCGAAATAGCGCAGCTTGTTGGGCATCACATCTACGGGAACGATGCGCACCTGATAGCCATGACGGGTTTTCAGCCGGTCGGTCAGCGCCGTGTGGGGCTCATCCGTACTGAGGAAGAGCTCGCCGGAAAAGATCTCGGCAGCCTCATCCAGTTGAGGAAAATAGTTGCGGTGCTTGTGAAAGAATTCGCGCACCGCATCCACGCTGCGCGCCGACTCCTCGAGGACTTCGACCTTCTCGCGGTCTGCGAGCATGTTGGCATCGGAATGCAGACGCATGGTGACATCGCGGTGGCGTGCATAAAGGCGAAGGAAGGCGTTTGCGATCTCCGGGCTCGCATTCACCATCTCTTCAACGTCGTTCTTACCGATGGCGCCGACCTCAAGCGTCGGATCGCGGACAACTTCCATCATCTCCGAGACGAGGCGCGCGTCATCTGCCCCGCCGACATCGCTGAGATCGAAATCATAGACCTGGGCCAGGGTGAGAAGCAGATTGGCGCTGATCGGGCGCTGATTGCCTTCGATCAGATTGATGTAGCTGGCTGACACGCCGAGGTCCTCGGCCATCTGGGCCTGCGTAATTCCGAGCGTTCGACGCAGCCGCCGCAGGCGCGGGCCAATCATCAGCTTTTCCTTGCGAGCGCTCATCGGCGGCTTCCGGACTTTACAGAATTTACAAAAAACACACTCAGCACCTTACAAGGAAAACATAAAAACCCAATACAATCATTGTGCTACTAGAATGAAGGGCGCGTTGTAAATACTGTTGTGTCAACTCGAATGATAAATGGGAGATTGACGCGATGTCTTTGACAACCACGCTCGACAAGCCGGCCAGCCAGGAAGAGGCGGTCTCGGTCCGGGGCGAAGCGGCCGGTGCCGAAAGAGTGCTCACACCAGCGGCAATCGCTTTTCTGGAAAAGCTTCACCGCAGATTTGAAGCGCGCCGCCTTGAGCTTCTGGCCGCCCGCACTGCGCGTCAGGCCCGGTTCGATGCTGGCGAGCTACCGGATTTCCTGGCTGAGACCAAGGGCGTCCGCGATGGATGCTGGGAAGTGGATCCCGTCCCGCCGGTCCTGCGTGACCGCCGCGTCGAGATCACCGGCCCGGTGGACCGCAAGATGATGATCAATGCGCTGAATTCCGGCGCCAAGATGTTCATGGCGGATTTCGAGGACGCGTCTTCACCGACCTTCGCCAATATGATCGACGGTCAGGTGAATATGCAGGATTTCGCCGATGGCAGCCTGTCTTTCACCGATGAAAAAAGCGGCAAGGCCTATCAGCTTGGTGACGAGCCGGCTGTGATGATCGTGCGTCCGCGCGGCTGGCATATGGAAGAGGCGCATCTGCTCGTGGATGGGGCGCCGATTTCGGCCAGCCTGTTCGATTTCGGTCTGCACATCTTCCACAATGGCGCGAAACTTCATGAGAAGGGCGTCGGCCCCTTCTATTATCTGCCGAAAATGGAAAGCCATCTCGAGGCGCGGCTCTGGGATGAGGTCTTTGTCTTTGCGCAGGAAGCGATTGGTATTCCAATTGGCTCCATCAAGGCGACTGTGCTGATCGAGACCCTGCCGGCAGCCTTCGAAATGGATGAGATCCTGTATGAGCTGCGCCGCCATATTGCGGGCCTCAATTGCGGGCGCTGGGACTATATCTTTTCCTATATCAAGACCTTGCGCGCGCACGCGGACTATGTCCTGCCGGATCGTGCCGAGGTCGGCATGGACCGGGCTTTCCTCAACGCCTATTCCCTTCTGCTCATCAAGACCTGCCACCGCCGGCGCGCACATGCCATGGGCGGGATGGCCGCCCAGATCCCGGTCAAGAATGACGAAGCGGCCAATGCGGCGGCTTTCAACAAGGTGCGCGCGGACAAGATGCGCGAAGTGAAAGCCGGGCATGACGGCACCTGGGTGGCTCATCCGGCGCTGGTGCCGGTGGCCATGGAGGTCTTCGATGACAATATGCCGGCCTGCAATCAGGTCCTGAGCCAGCGCTGCTTTCCGCCGATCAGCCAGGGGGCGCTTCTGAAGCCGCATAGCGGCGGCATCACCGAAGCCGGCATCCGGACCAATGTTTCGGTCGGGATCGAGTATATCGCGGCCTGGCTGAACGGCAGAGGTGCCGTGCCGATCCACAATCTCATGGAAGACGCGGCGACGGCAGAAATCTCCCGCAGCCAGATCTGGCAATGGCTTCGCCATGGCGCTGATATCGTTGCGGCAAATGGCGAGACGCGCAAATTCACGCGCGCCTGGTTCGATGAGATCTTCGCTGAAGAGCTGAAAAAGATCCGCAGCTCGGTTGGCGAGAGCGGCTTCAAAACGGGCCGTTACGAAGCGGCTGCGGAGATCTTCGCTGAGACGGCGACGTCTGAGGACCTCACCGACTTCCTGACACTGCCAGCCTATGACGCGCTGCGCGCGCTCAACTGATCCAGACCCGAAAATCCAAACTCAAGAGGAGACACACAATGTCCACACGCCCGACCTATGCCCAGCTTCGCGAAGAGGTGCTGCGCCGTTACCCTGATGGCCAGACGCCGGCCGGAATCAGCGTTGACGATATCGTCCAGCTCAAGATCCAGAACACCTATTCCACCCATCTCGACATTGCCCGCAGCATGGCCGGCGTCATGCGCGCCGATATGGCGGCCTATGACCAGGATCATTCGAAGTTCACCCAGTCGCTCGGCTGCTGGTCGGGCTTCCATGCCCAGCAGATGATCAAGTCCGTCAAGCGGATGCGCGGCACGGCGAAGGGGACCTATGTCTATCTCTCCGGCTGGATGGTCGCCGGCCTGCGCAACCGTTTCGGCCACCAGCCGGACCAGTCCATGCATGAAAAAACCGCCGTGGCCGACCTGATCGAGGAGATTTACGTCTCGCTGCGCCAGGCCGACGAGGTCGCGCTTAACGACCTCTTCCGCGAGTTGAAGGCGGCCCGGCAAAAGGGCCAGCCCCAGGATGTCATCGAAACGATCATCCAGCGCATCGACACGTTCGAATCCCATGTCGTGCCGATCATCGCGGACATCGATGCAGGCTTCGGCAATGAGCATGCGACCTATCTGCTGGCCAAGGAAATGATCAAGGCGGGTGCTTGCTGTCTCCAGATCGAGAACCAGGTCTCCGACGCCAAGCAGTGCGGGCACCAGGACGGCAAGGTGACGGTGCCGCGTGAGGATTTCATCGAGAAGCTGAAGGCGTGCCGGCTGGCTTTTGAGGAGCTGGGCGTCGATGACGGTGTCATCGTGGCGCGCACGGACAGCCTCGGGGCTGGCCTGACGCAGAAGCTTCCCGTTCCGAAGGCGGCTGGCGATCTTGCACACGACTATATCAAATGGCTGGAAACCGAAGAGATCACGCCGGCAAACCCGCTGCAGGATGGCGACACGGCGATCCAGCTTGATGGCAAGCTGGTCAAGCCGGTCCGCCTTGCCAACGGCCTCTACAAGTTCCGCGAGGGCACAGGCGCAGACCGCGTGGTCGAGGATTGTATCGCCAACCTCACCCTGGGCGGCGCAGACCTTCTCTGGATCGAAACCGATACGCCGAATGTCGACATCATTGCGGGCATGGTGAACCGGATCAAGGAGGTCGTTCCGGACGCGAAGCTGACCTATAATAACAGCCCGAGCTTCAACTGGACGCTCAACCTGCGCAAGCAGGTCCGGGCCGACTGGATTGCGGCAGGCCGGATCAATGGCGAGGACTATCCTGAGGCTGAACTCATGTCCGCGCGTTTCGATGAGACCGAGCTTGGCCAGGAAACCGATGCAAGGCTGAAACGCTTCCAGTACGACATCTCTGACCGGGCTGGGGTGTTCCATAACCTGATCACCCTGCCGACCTTCCACATGACGGCCTTTGCCATGGACGAGCTGTCGAAAGGGTATTTCGGCGAGGACAAGATGGCGGCCTATGTGCAGACCATCCAGCGCCGCGAAATCCGGGGCGGCGTGTCGGCTGTGAAGCACCAGCACGAAGTCGGCTCTGACCTTGGCGATACGTTCAAGGAAATGGTTGCCGGCGAGCGCGCCCTGAAAGCGAGCGGGGCCCACAACACCATGAACCAGTTTGAGAACGTCGCCTAAACGACGCGGTTGCACTGTTTACTTCCAGCCTGCGCCAGCTCTGGCGCAGGCTTTTCTTTTGTTGCGGTGCGAAAAGACTTTGGCAGGTAAAACAGCGCCGATTTGACAGTCCGGGCCCAGCTTGCGACCACTGGCGGTGAGCAGAGGCGCGAGCGCCGCGCCCCGGGCGACGTCTGGAACGTGCCCGACCTTGTAAAAACACGATAGGATTACCTAATGGCAGCCGCAACAAAGGGCGATACCGTCCTCATTGATTACACCGTTCAGACAGCCGATGGCCGTATTGTCGGCAAGACCGAAGACAACCAGCCGGTCGCTGTGAAGATTGGGGAAGCGCAGATCTTTCCCGAAGTCGAAGCCGCTCTCGATGGTATGGAAGTCGGCAGCGAGCAGACAGTCACGGTAAGCTCCGACAATGCGTTCGGACCGCGCCGCGAAGAGATGCTGATCGAAATCCCGCGCGAGCAGCTGCCGGCTGAAACCGCGCCGGAGCCGGGCATGACGCTGGCGGCGCAGCAGCAGGATGGTTCGACGGTCAATCTGACCATCACCGCTGTCGGCGATGAAACCGTGACGGCCGACGCCAATCACCCGCTGGCCGGCGAAGACCTGAACTTCGCGCTCAAGCTGGTCGACATCCAAGCCGCCGCCTGAGCGGACGCTGAATGCGCAACATAAAGACCGGGTGGCGTGGCAAGTCCGCGCCGCCCGTTTTTTTTATATGGGCCCGTCGCTGGCCTCCTCACTGAACAGCAATTCCAGGGCAGGGTTGGGAAGCCGCTTCTTCATGGTGATCGCGGAGAAGGTCTCGCGGACGCTGCTGAGCTGGCAGGCTTCGGCAAGGCGGCCATTGGCCAGTTCATCGGTGACAACGATGGGGGGCAGGATGGCAAGGCCGATATCCTCGCGGGTGAGAAGGCGCATCATCGCCATATCATCGACCTCGGCGGCAATTGTAGGTGAGAGGTCCAGCTGCTCGAACAGGACGTCCACGCCGTTTCGGTAGCCGCTGTCTGCCGTCGGCAGAATGACGGGCTCACTGGAGAGCAGGCCCGCAAGGTCTGTCCGGCCGCCAAGGCGGTCCGGTGTACCGACAAGGCTGATTTCCTGCTCAGCGAGGAGACGCGACGACCACTTTGTGGCCGAATCCCTCAAGGGGACCTGATTGACCAGCACGACATCGAGCCGGTGCGCTTCCAGATGGGCGAGCAGTTCGGCGATTGTGCCAGAACGGATGATCACTTCGACGTCGGGGTTCTGGACTGCGGGCCGCAGGAAGCCGATCTGGAAGTTGCGTGACAGGGTGGACAGTGCGCCGACGCGCAGGATCGTTTTCTGCTGGCGTCCTGCCTGGCGCAGGCGGCCGATCATTTCCTCTCCGGACGAAAAGATGGCGTCAGAGTGATCAAGCGCGATCTGCCCGGCCTCTGTCAGGACGAGCGAGCGCCCCCGGCGTTCAAACAGGTCATGCCCAAGGCTGTCTTCCAGCTTTCGTATCTGTGTGGACAAGGCCGATTGCGACAGGTTCAGCGCCTCCGCCGCGCGGGTAAGATTGCCCTCACGGGCCACGATCCAGAAATAGCGAAGGTGGTTGTAGTTCAGCACAAACGTTCTCCAAAATAGAACGATATACAAGTTATATTGTATTATACTAAATGATATGGCTTTGTTAGCCCAGCGCCGATGAACAAGGAGACATCGGCATGTCGCTAACTCTGATCCTGTTACTGATCCCCGTTGGCCTGCTCGTCGCGATTGCCGTCACCGGCCTTCTGCAGCCAGCGCCTTACCCGCCCTTCCGGAAGCTCTTGCCAGCCCTTTCATGGGGGGTGGGGACGGTGTCGGCGTTCAGTTTTGCACTTTACTTCGTTTCCGGACCGCAGAGTCTGATCCTGTCCCTGGGGGGTATCGAGCTTCTTCACCTTCGCTTCGACGTCGTCAGCGCGACGCTTGTGGCCCTTGTTGGCTTTGTCGGTGCCATCGTGCTTGCCTTCAGCGGCCGGTATCTGGAAGGCGAAGCCCGGCAGGGGGAATTTACCGCATGGCTGTCGCTCGCCATGGCCTCAGTCCTGATGCTGGTTCAGTCGGGTCATGTGATCCAACTGGCGGTTTTCTGGTTCGCGACCAGTTTCTTCCTTCACAAACTCCTCCTCTTCTATCCTGAGCGGCGCGGCGCGCAGCGGGCGGCACGGAAGAAGTTCCTGTTTGCCCGCATGGGGGACGTCTTCCTGGTGGCTTCAGGTCTCATCCTCTGGCTCCACTTCGGTACGGGCGATATCGCCGCGATCAACGAAGGTGCGCGCGCCCTTGAAGGGGCGGACAGCCTGTCTCTAACATTGGCGGCGCTGATGCTGGCGGGCGCTGCCATCCTGAAATCTGCTCAGTTTCCTTTCCATGGCTGGCTGACGGAAGTCATGGAGACGCCGACGCCCGTGTCGGCCCTGCTTCATGCCGGTATCATCAATGCCGGGGGCTTCCTGCTGATCCGCTTTGCCGACGTCATGCTTCTTGCGCCGGGTGTGCTGGCCCTCCTGGTGCTCGTGGGCGGGTTCACGGCCCTCTTTGCGGGGCTGGTGATGCTGACCCAACCGGCGGTCAAAACCTCTCTTGCCTGGTCCACGATCAGTCAGATGGGATTCATGATTTTCCAGTGTGGCCTGGCACTTTTCCCGCTCGCCTTGCTGCACATTGTGCTTCATTCGCTCTACAAGGCGCACGCCTTTCTCAGCTCGGGCAATGCGGTCAGACAGGTGGCTTCAATCCGCAGGCCGGGACCGATTGCGGTTCCCAGCCTCAAGGCAGTTGCGGCATCCTTTGTCACGGCCATAGCGATCTATTCTCTGACGGCCGTCGTTATCGGTCTGGAGGGGAAATCCCCGCAAGCCGTCGCGCTAGGCGCCATCCTGGTGTTCGGCGTCGCCTATATGCTGGCGCAGGGTTTTGCCGATAAGGCGCCAAGGCAGCTCAGTCTCTACACCGCCGGCTACGCCGTCGCCGTGACGGTCGCCTATTTCGCACTCCAGTCGCTCAGTCTTCACCTGACCAAAGCGAGCCTTCCCCTCACACCCGCCCCGGATGGTCTGGAATGGGCGCTGATCACGCTTGCCTTGATCAGCTTCGGGCTGACTGCGTTCGCGCAGGCGACCTTCCCGAACTGGGCGAACCACCCGGCAGTGCGGGGCCTGCGGGTTCATCTGAACAATGGCTTTTACATCAATGCGGTCTGGGACCGGGTCCTCGGCGGGTGGCGCCTCGACGTCCCTCAGCAGACCACCAGCGATCACCAGAAAGGATAGGCTACATGTCCGCTAAATCCCATTTCGAGACCCCGTCAATCAAGCGTGAGCTCGAAGAAGCTATCAGGCTCATTCCGCCGCTCTGGCCTCTTGAGGCGACCGTTGCCGTCAATCCGTTTCTCGGCTGCGCGCAGCAATCTCTGGGAGAGGCGAGCGCCCTTCTGGCATCACTGACAGGGCACAGGCTCGTCATGCCGCGCCACTGGTTTGCGAACCGCATAGAGACAGGCGAGATAACGGATGATGACCTGCAATCGGCGATCAGTGCTGTCGCCGAGCATAGCGGCCTGACCCCTGAACACGTCAAACAGCAGATGGGGGACAGTGCGGGGCAAAAGGCACGGACCAAACGGCCAACGCTGGTCGACCTTGCCGACCGCCACACCGGCAAGGACGTAAACGGCATCGCGGCTGACCGGATTACAGCATGGGCGTCGAACTATTTCGATGAAGGACAGGCGCTCTGGCAGATTACCGATCGGGGCCCCGCCTGGAGGTCCTGGCGTGACTTTGCGTTGAACGACCTGACGCCGGAGATCCTTGGGCTGGAAGACTTCTGCCAGTTTGTCGGTGAGCTGCCTTCCGAGCCAGACCTGTTTATCGAGGGGGCAGCGGCATCACTCGGGGGAGGCGCGGCGGGCTACTTCGCGCAACTCCTCCTGGAGCTTGGCGGCTGGTCGCAGCTGGCGCGCCAGAAGCTCTGGCAGGCTGAGCTCAAAGGCGGTCACGACCCCATCATGCGCGATATGCTGGCGGTCCGCCTGGCCTGGGAGGTCTATGCGTACGAGACCTCTTCCGATGCGATGAAGTCTGACTGGGCGCGTCTTTGCCGGGAGAGCGAGAACGCAGACCAAGACACTGGCCGCGGCCAGCTCTCTGACATTCTCCAGTTCGCGCTGGATCACGCAGAGCAGCGCCGGCTGAGTGAGATCATGTCTGAAACGGATGATCAGTCTGATGCGCCGGACAGGCCTTCGATGCAGGCGGCCTTCTGCATCGATGTTCGCTCTGAAACCTTCCGCCGCGCTCTCGAAGGCACCGACCCGTCTATCGAAACCGTCGGGTTTGCAGGGTTCTTCGGTCTGGGAATCGAACATCGCTCATTCGCCTCAGACGTCGCTGAGAACCGGTTGCCGGTGCTTCTCAATCCGGCATTGAACTCCTCGGAAACGTCACAAGAAAATCAGGCCGAAGACCGGGCAAAGCGCTATCGGCTGCGCGCAGTACGGGCCTGGGGACGCTTCAAGCTTGCCGCTGTCTCCTCGTTCGCTTTCGTCGAATCGGCTGGACCGATCTATATTCCAAAGCTCCTTCAGGGCGCCCTTGGTCTCAAGCCGAAGAGCGAGACCAAGAGCGCGCGGCCCAGGTTCGATGCGGCGTTGGGGCTGGATGCAAGGACCGATGCGGCCGAAACAATCCTGCGTGCGATGTCACTCACGTCGGATTTCGCCAGACTGGTCATTCTTGCCGGGCATGGCGCGAAGGTGACCAACAATCCACATGAAAGCGCGCTCCAATGCGGGGCTTGCGGAGGGTATAGCGGAGATGTGAATGCACGCCTGCTCGCAGGGCTGCTCAATGACGCGGAGGTCCGCGCAGCTTTGCGCCCACGTGAAATCGACATTCCCGATGATACGTTCTTTATCGGCGCCCTGCATGACACGACATCGGACGCGGTCTCCCTCTTCGAGGATGATGTGCCAGGCTCGCACGGCAAGGACCTCGCTGATGCGAAAGCGGCCCTAAGCCAGGCAGGTGAGCGGGCACGGGCAGAGCGGGCCTTGGGCATGCCGGGCCGGCCGAAGCCGGCCGCGCTCAAGGCGATCGGGCGCAGCTGGTCGCAGACGCGGCCCGAGTGGGGGCTGGCCGGGTGTAATGCCTTCATTGCGGCCCCGCGTTCGCGCACGCTTGGCAAGTCGTTTGGCGGGCGGTCCTTCCTGCACTCATATGACTGGCGCCAGGACAGGGACTTCAAGGTGCTTGAACTCATTCTCACCGCGCCGGTCGTTGTCGCAAGCTGGATCAGCCTTCAATATTACGGGTCTACAGTGGCGCCGGGCCTTTTCGGAGCCGGCAACAAGCTCCTGCATAATGTGGTGGGCGGTGTGGGTGTGCTGGAAGGCAATGGAGGGCTTCTGCGCGCAGGCCTGCCTCTGCAATCTGTCAGCGATGGACAGAGCTTCCGGCATACGCCCAGCCGTCTGTCTGTCTGCGTGGAAGCGCCCTGCGAGGCGATTGCTGAGGTGCTGGAAGCGCATCCGTCGGTCAAGGACCTGTTCGACAATCACTGGCTGCACCTTTTCGCCATGGACGAGGCGGGCGCACTTCGCTGGCGCTATGGCGGCAACGGAAAGTGGGAAGAGGCTTTTGGGCAGAGCGATAAAATCCCGCAGAAAGAGGCCGCAGCGTGACCGGCCAAAAAAAACCGCCCGGACAGGTGGTCCGGGCGGTGTGTGGGCTGGTTCGGGGTGAGAGGCGGGGTATCACCAGCCCATCAGGTTCAGGGCTCAGGCTACAGGCGGGCGCCTGCGTAACGTCGCGCCCGGCGTTCGCGCCAGAGCCGGCGCAGAAAGCTTGGCTTGAGCGGTGGCAGTGCCAGCGTACCGGCCTTGGCCATGCCAATGCTGGGGGTGGGCGACTGCGGGTTTTTCATTTCTGTCTCCATGTTCAAGTCCGCTCCTTGCGGACAAGCTGAATATGGACTCCCACCCGAAATAGGTCTAAACGTTATTTGCTCTCGTTTTTATAGGTTTAACTTATCCATGCGTCCGACCCTCAGACAGCTTCAGTATCTTGTTGCCATCGCCGAGACGGGAAAATTCGGCGATGCGGCCAAGCGGACCAATGTCAGCCAGCCCAGCCTCTCGGCGCAGATCGCTGACATGGAAGAGTATCTGGGAAGTGTCCTGATCGAGCGGGGCCGCCATGGTGCCTTGCTCACCCCGCTCGGGGAGGAAGCGGTGCGCCGGGCGCGGTTGATCCTGCGCGACGTGGAGGATCTGAAGGCCGTCCTTTCGGCAGACGGCCAGGCGCTGACGGGACGAATCCGGCTCGGCGTGCTGCCGACCATAGGGCCTTACCTGCTGCCAGGGGTCACACGCCATCTACACGCCGAATATCCCGACTTCCGCCTCAGCGTCAGGGAGGAGCGCACGATCGATCTCGAAACCCATCTGCATGATGGGCAATTTGACACGATTATTTCGACAGCCGAGGATCATGAAAATGAGGAGCGCACGCATCTCTTTGAAGAAAGTCTATGGGTGTGCGCCGCGCCCGATGACCCAATCGCGCAGAGCGCGGGCGATGTCCGACTGGCAGACCTCAAGGGCTGCCAGCTTATTTCTCTTGGGCATGGGGACCGGCTGAGCCACCGGATCCAGACAATCGCCGAAGCGGCCGGCGCGCATGTCAGCAGCGAATATGAAGGCACCAGTCTGGATGCGATCCGCCAGATGGCCGAAATGGGGGCGGGCGTTGCCGTCTTTCCCAGTCTTTATGCCCTGACCGAAGCGCGGCGTGACCCGGATCTGGTTGTAAGACGGATCGACGATCCGCTGGCGCGCCGCGATATCTCCCTCATCTGGCGGCGGACCTCACCATTAAAGGACAGGCTGTTGAAGCTTGCCGAGGAATTGCGGGCTGGCGCGGCCTCTATTCTTCTGGGCAGGCGATGATGATGGGCGATGATTGGATTGTCCTATGCGAAAACAAGATAATTTGAATTTATCCGATTGACGCCGGTTACCTAGTTTAGGCTCCGTAAACACGGAGGCTATTATGAGACCTGTACATGCCCACGCAGCAGAGGGCTCTCCGCCGGTCAATACGAGACGTCTCAAACCGGTCGTCGAGCGAACACAGACAGATAATCCCGTTCGCGCATCTCTCTCTGCCGACGAATTCTGGCGGCTGGCCGACTGGGCCAGATCCCCGGAAAATCTGGCCTATCACGTAGAAACGCTTGTGAGCTGGGCGCCTGTTGAGCTTTTGGAAAAGCCCTCCGCCGTAACAGATGAGGCAGGGCATCACTGGTATCTTTGCAAATTCCGGTATTTCGGTCCTGTTCGCGAACGCGAGACACTTATCCTGAGTGTGCGGTCTGCGCTCGACAATCTGACGAGTTGGCGCGACGTGGACGAGCATAGGTAAAACCTATTAGTTTGATAGTGAAATCTAAAAACCAGGCTGACCGGGGCGTTGACCCGGTGAGTGCTGCAGGGAAGTCTACCGTTTTGGCGCAGATACATAGCTAAATCCTATGCATTGTAGAGAAACAAGCGATTGGAGCGGATCATTCGGCGCGTCCATATCCTCTCCCAAAGCCGAGTAAGGATGAAAGAGAATGAAGTGGCTGCTGAACATATTCGCGCAGTTTTCCGACGTCGTCCTGGGCGACGAAGCTGGTCTGGAGCGGCATCGGAAGACCTCAACGAAACGTCGTGATCGGGCCGCCCGACGCCGGCGGAGAGACGAGATCTCCGACTGGGACTGGTAGAGCCGTTTTAGCCAATCGGGCAGCGGGGAGGCACACCGTGCCAGCTGCCGCAACTTTTCGAACGAGACCTTCTTATGTCGATTATTGTCGCGCGAATTCAAAACTTTCTGAAGCTGGAGGCCTCAGCCGGTATTCTGCTGATGGCTGCAGCCGTTCTGGCGCTGATTGCCAGCAACTCGATGCTGAGCGGACTTTATGGCGCGCTCCTGGGGACGCCGGTTGCGGTCCAGATCGGGGCTCTGGAGATTGCCAAGCCGCTTCTGCTCTGGGTGAATGACGGCCTCATGGCGATCTTCTTCTTCCTGATCGGTCTCGAGATCAAACGCGAGATCCTGCAGGGAGAGCTTTCCAGTTTCGACAAGGCGGCCCTGCCTCTCGTGGCTGCCATTGGCGGCATGGCGGGCCCCGCGCTTATCTATGTTCTTCTGAACGCCTCATCGCCTGAGACCATGAATGGCTGGGCGATCCCGGCGGCGACCGATATTGCGTTTGCGCTTGGCGTTCTCATGCTTCTGGGCCGCGCGGTACCGGTGTCGCTGAAGGTGTTCCTGCTCGCGATTGCGATCATCGACGATCTGGGCGCGATCACGGTCATTGCGCTCTTCTACACCTCGGATCTCTCGATTGAGGCACTCGGGCTGGCGAGCATTGGTCTTGCCGGTTTGGTCGCGCTCAACCGGCTGGGTGTGAAGACGATTACGCCCTATGCGTTGATCGGCGTCTTCATCTGGGTCTGCGTGCTCAAATCCGGTGTGCACGCAACGCTTGCAGGCGTCCTGACAGCGCTTGCCATTCCTATCCATGGCGCCAGGCCTGACAGCCAGTCGCCGCTGCACAGGCTTGAGCATGGCCTCCATCCCTGGGTTGCCTTTGGTGTCCTGCCGGTCTTCGCCTTTGCCAATGCGGGTGTTTCCCTGACCAATCTTGCTCCGGAAGACCTCATGGCGCCGGTCACGCTGGGTGTTGCTGCGGGTCTGTTTGCTGGCAAGCAGATCGGGGTGTTCGGGGCCACGTATCTCGCTGTGAAAACGGGGCTGGCCAAACGTCCCACGGGCACGAACTGGATGCATATCTACGGCGTGGCGTGCCTGACGGGTATCGGTTTCACCATGAGCCTTTTCATCGGCATGCTTGCCTTTGAAGGCGGCGAGCAGCTGGATCAGGTCCGGATCGGTGTCCTTCTCGGTTCGGTCATGTCCGCCCTGGTCGGGGTTGCTGCCCTCAAATATGCCGGGCGGCTGGGAGTCCCGCTGGAGACCGGTTATGGCCGGACGCCGAACCAGGCCATGCCTGCAGGGGTCACAGAGCAATAGACATTTCGTTGTCAGGCACGCCCCTCAGGCCGGGCGTGCCTTTTCGCGAAACGGTCTGGAGCGAAGGGTCACGTTCCGCCAAAGCCCTTACGTTTCATCTCTCCCCATTGCTGGGATCCTCGCAGATATTGCCAGGTGCCTCTCAGGCGCCAGAAATTGTTGAGCTGACGGTATCCGAAATTCTCGAGCACGGCGACGGCGCCCAGAATGACCAGGTCTCCCGCTCTTGAAAACCGTTTGAGGCTGAGTTCCTCCAGGATAAGCGCAAAGACACTTATCGTGATCCCGAAGGTGAAGCTGAGGGCTAGAAAGGCCAGGAAGTAATCGACGGAGAGGAGCCCCAGAGCATAAAAGAGCGGGACAAGAATATAACCCAGAACTTCCGCAAGAGGGCCTATGACGTCGATGAGCAGTATGTTGAGGAAACCAAGTGAGCCGACGCGGCCATAGCGGGGATTGAGGAACATATCCTTGTGCCGGAAGAATGTTTCCAGAGAGCCGCGATGCCAGCGCTCTCGCTGTCTTCGGAGGGTCCGCAGGTCTTCGGGCGCTTCGGTCCAGCAGATCGGTTCTGAAATATAGGCAATGCGGTAGTCGGTAGAGGCTTTTCGAAACTGCTTGTGCAGTTTTATCACGAGTTCCATGTCTTCGCCCACGGTACCGACGGTGTAACCGCCTGCTTCGATAACGGCGCCACGCCGAAACAGGCCGAAGGCCCCCGAAATGATCGTCAGCGCACCGATACGGCTCCAGGCGAGACGGGCCATAAGGAAGGCGCGCACATATTCGACCGTCTGAAAGAGGGCGAGGAGATTGCGCGACAAACCCGTCGAGACCACCTCGCCATCCCTTATCTCGCACCCATTCGCGAGCCTGACCGTCCCACCGACGGCAATGGTCCGGCCTGGATCGTCCACAAAGGGCTTTACGGCGCGCAGCAGGGCGTCGCTTTCGAGCACGGAATCGGCATCCATCGAGCAGAAGATCGGCGCGCGGGAGACGTTGATACCCGCATTCAGGGCATCGGCCTTGCCGCCATTTTCCTTGTCGACCACGATCAGTTCAGGGTGCAGCTCGGAGCCATAGATGCCGCGCACCGGCTGGTGATCCAGCGACCGGTCAGCGGGCCTTTTCACAGGCTTGAGGTCGAAAGCCTCTATCAGTCTCTCAAGAGTGGCATCCTTCGACCCGTCATTTACGACGATCACTTCGAAAGAAGCATATCGGAGTGCCATGAGCGAGCGCACGCTTTGCACAATGCTTCTTTCCTCATTGTAGGCGGGGCTGATCAGAGCGATTGGCGGGGCCAGGTCGGCATATCTGCGCCATAGAATGGAGGTCCGCCGGATCTTCGGCTGGCTCACCATTGATCGCCAGGCGATCAGGAGCTGTAAGGCATAGAGAGTGTTCTGCATCAGGCCGACCCCGATCACGAAAATCGTAACCCAGACGGCGACAACCGACAATGTGTCCGGGTCAAACATGGTTCGGCTGGGGCTGGTCGGAGAGTGTGAAGTCGACAGCCCGGCGGACAGTGCCTGAGTCCGTCTCGAGGGCGATGGCTTCCAGCCGGTGCTGATATTCAGGTCCAAGCGCAGCGAGTGCGTTGGCGGAACTGAACCGCACGCTCCACTGGGGATCGTCGAGCAGCGCCACCAGCTGATCTGCATGTTCCGACAGACCGATCCGACCGATCGCATCGGCGGTGGCGGCCCTGACTTGTGCCTCAGGATCGGCCAGCGCTTTCGTCACAGTCTCAGGTGCAATCGGCAGTTCCAGAAGGCCAAGCGCTTGCAAAGCTGACTGTCTTATCTGCGGCGAGCTGTCCGAGGTGAGGTTTTCCAGAAGGGGCAGTGCATCATAGACATCGGCCCGTGCCAGCGCTTCGATCATCATGCAACGCAAGTAGACGCTGTCGCTTGCTTCCTCGATGCGTTCGATCAGAAGAGCGGGTCTGTTCTGTGCGATCGAACGGAAAACGGCGGCCAGCTCCAGCGGGGCCTGAAACGCATCTGTCTGGAACGGATGAAGAAGGACTGAAAGCTCCAGGTCCTCTCCAATGAAGATCAGGGACCTGGCGCAGGAGACCCTGACGTCCGGCGGTGTCTTCCTGCCTTCCACCAGCGTTTTAAGCGTCTGCCGGCAATCGGCCGAGCGGAAATAGGCGAGGGCCTCGGCGGCCATCTGACGATATTTTTTTTCTCCTTTGCGGGCCGCGCGGAGGACGATCTTCTCGGCGCCTGCCTGCTGCAGGGCGGTCACTGCGAGATCGAGATCGCTGCCGCGGACCAGTGTTGCGTATTCCAGCAGGGCCTGGGAGATGGCCTTGGGGGATTTCGCGAGAGACTTCAGCGCGCCGACAGACTGGGGGTGATCCTCAGAGGCGAGGAAGAGGGCGGTCATCATCTCGTCCCGGCGTTGATTGCGTCTCTGCCGCACCCGTGACGACAAAAGTCTGTGGATGACGAGGGTCGCGAGTACCAGAAGCGAGACCGCCGCCATGACGAGGGAGATCGTCCAGAGGGCGAGGAGAAACGAATCGGGCATCAAAACCGCAGGCCCGTGGAAATAAAGACGCCGGTCCGGTCATAGACGCGGCGTGTTTCATGGAAGACGTTGATCTGAAGCGTCAGCGCAGGACTGAGAGTCTGCCGCCATGCCACGCCATAGGACTTCACATCCAGGGTGACGCCATCGGAGGTTTCCGGCGCGTCTGTGTAGTCCAGGCGAAGGGTCCTGGTCTCATCAAACGCGTAGTCTGCCCGCAGACTATAGCCAGATCGGCTCTCCCCGTTTTCGTCGCTCAGAAATATGCCGGTCGCCCCCAGGGATAGGTCACTATCGCCAAGCCTCTTCAAAAAGCCTGCCTTTGCGCTTTGAACGGGCCCGGCAGGATAGTCCGCATAGCGGGCCTCGCCAGAAAACACCGTGTCGGCTAGGGGACCACGGCTCACCGATGGGTAGAAATCGGCGCCGGTCGTAAGAGAAAGCTCGGGCCGGAAGATGGCATCGGGCGCGCCGCCAATCGCGACGAAGCCAGCGAGCCTCTCGTTCAGACGTCCTGCTGCCCGCGCCTCCAGATAGATATCCGAAAGATCGAACCGCTCGGCATAGTCAGCGGCAAAAGAGATGGATGAAGCGGGGCTGGTTTGATAGCCGAGGCCAACCGCAATCTCTGACCAGCTTGGCAACCCGTTTGAGAGCTCACTGCGTCCGATACCGAGATTGAGCCGCATCCGGTGGGCCTGCGGCTCACGCTGAGCCTCCTCTATCCGCTGCTTCAGCATGTCGGCTTCTGGAGAAGAAGGCATCGCCGAAAGCCGGCGCAAGGCTTGTTCGTCCTTTCCTTCAAACCAGTCGAGACGTGCCAGCGCGATCTCTGCGTCCCGATAGTCGGGCGCGATCCGCAGCGTCCTGTTCAGTGCTTCGCGAGCCTCTCCATATTTCTGCACTGCCATGAGGCTCAGCCCCAGCTGAAGCCACGCATCGGCGTTTTCGGGCGCCTGCGTCGTTTCGGACTGGAGAAGTTCAATAGCGGTCTCGAACTCGCCGCTCAGGCGGGCCTCCGTGGCGCGCGCAAGACGATTGTCCGTCTGTGCCAGCGCGTGATGACCGCAAAGACAGAGAGCCGCAGCGATTGATGATACGGTCTTGAAGGTTACCCAGTTCAAGTTTGCGCATTCCTTTCGATGAGCGCGATAATGGCTCCAAAGAGGTTTATGCGGACTTACCTACGCGTGAATGGTTTCTGCTATTCCAACCATAAGGCGTGGGTATTGGGTGGCGTGACTGACTGCAATGTTCGGCAAATTCTCGGGAGTTTCGCGAGCCTGCATAAGCTATTGGAAACTCTCGCTTCCTACGATCACACTTTATGTCAGGGTTGAGCAATGGGTCTTTGAGACAGGCGATGGGCATCTTACGAGAAAAGATCGACAGCCTGTTGCCGAAAGGCAGGGCAGCCAGAACGGCAATACAATTGATTGCCCTGACGCTTTCGCTGTTTCTCTTGGCGACAGCCGCGTTTGATCTCACGCGGGAGGGCGGGCGTATTGCCGCTATTCGGCCTGTCGATGCGGTCGTCCTGGCCCTTGTTTTGGGTGTGGAGAAAAAGCGCTGGATAGGATTCCTGGCCGCGCTGCAGGTCGCCTTACTCGCTGCCCATCTGGTGGTGGGGGACTCGCTTTTGATTGCGGTCTGGCTGTCCGCCTCCAGCGTCATAGAGGTTCTTGTTGTCGCCGGCCTCTTCCACTTCGGCCGCAAGCCTAGACTGATCAGCCAGATCGGTATCCTGAAACTGTGTGGCAGCGCGCTCGTCGGATGCCTTGTTTCAACGAGCCTCGCCACCGCGGGTCTTGCTCTCAGCGGCGCGCAGGTCGCCTTGTCCGATGCTGCCTTGTGGTTCGCAGCGGATATGCTGGGCATCATCCTGTTTACGCCGCTCCTGAAGATATTGATCGAGAAGAGCAGTAGGCGCCGGGGTATCCCCTTCGATCTCAAACAGGTTTTTGCCTTTGTCGGGGTCTGTCTCGTCGCGTTTGCTGTCTTTGCGCAGTCGGACTTTCCTTTTCTTTTCTTCGTTCCCCCCGCTTTGGTGTGGCTTGCTTTCGTTGGCGGCATAAGGGGCGCCGCCGTCGGACTGCTTGGCATCGCGGCGATTGCGATTCCTTTCGCCCTGGCCGATCAGGGGCCGACATCGCTTATGCAGGCCAGTATGGAAGCCAAGATTCTGGTTCTGCAGAGCTTCCTGGTCGTCAACTCCATCCTCGCGCTTGCTGTGGGCGTTAGCGTCACGGACAGACGACGTCTCCTTGCCTATCTGGAGCGTTCTCAAAACCGTTTGAAGTCAAAGACCCGGCGCCTCGATGAGATGCTCGGAAAATCGCGCCTCGCAGAGCAGATGTCCGGCGTGGGGCACTGGTCGTTGAATCCGAAAACCGGGGCCGTTTACTGGTCTCCTCATGTCTACGAAATCCATGGCGTTGCGGCTGAGGAGTTCGATCCAGCCTATGACGACGCTGTCGCTTTCTATCCGCCGGAGGAGCGGTTGAGGGTGAATGACACCGTGCAGAGGGCCATCGAAACAGGCGAGGGCTGGGAGTTCGAAGCCGATCTCGTGACGCGAGACGGTACACGCCGACGTGTCAGGTCAAGTGCGGAATGTCTGAAAGATGGAAATGGGGAAGTTGAGCTTATCATCGGCGTGTTCACGGACATAACCGAAGACACCCGCGTCTACGAAGAACTCGCCAGAAGTGAGCAGAAATATCGCATCCTGGCCGAACATGCGACCGACATCGTCCTCAAATACAATGTGGACGGTGAAATCACATTCGTTTCCCCTTCCTGCCGCGTGCTGGGTATCGATCCGCAAGAGGCCATTGGCCAGTCAGCGATCGAGTTCGTTATCCCGGAAGACCGGCCTCGCGCGATGGAGGCCTTCGCGAGACTGCTTAAGCACGATCCGGCGGACGGGCCGTTCCGCAGCGAACACAGAGCGCCGAAGGCCGGTGGCGGGTTTATCTGGCTTGAGGCAAGTCCGACCGTCATTCGCGATGAGAATGGCGAGCCTATCTCTGTTATCTCCTCATATCGCGATGTGACCGACCGGCGCGAGCGCGAGATTGCGCTGGCTGCTGCGACGGAAGCGGCCGAGGCGGCCACCCGCGCAAAAGCGGAGTTCCTGTCCAATATGAGCCATGAGATCCGCACGCCGCTCAATGGCATTCTTGGCTTTGCCCAGCTCTTTGCTCGAACTGACCTCGATGAAGACCAGACAACCTATCTTGAGCGTATTCGCGGGGCAGGGCGGATGCTGCGTGAGATCGTGGACGACATCCTCGATTTCTCGAAGATCGAGGCCGGCCAGCTGGAGATTGATGAACGTTCTTTCTGCATGAATGAGCTGATCACGGAAACGATTGATCTCGTTGATGCTGGCCGCGAGAGCAAGACGGTTCCGATCTACAGTCATATCGCCCCTGAGGCCGATATGAGGATTCTGGCCGATGACACGAGGATCAGACAGATCCTCACCAATCTCATCGGCAACGCGGCGAAGTTTACTGCCCGGGGACGCATTGATGTGAGTGTCGATGTGGAGGCGTCCTGGCTCAATATCTCCGTCTCGGACACCGGTATCGGCATCTCGGAAGACAAGCTGGCCTCCGTCTTCGACGGGTTTCGTCAAGCCGATACGACAATCACCAGGAGATTTGGCGGGACGGGGCTGGGGTTGACGATCAGCCGCTCGCTTGCGCGTCTCATGGGCGGAGATCTCTGGCTGGACAGCAAGGAGGGCAAAGGCACGACGGTCACCTTCAAGCTGCCTTATCGCAGAGCGCCAGATGCGACCGTCGAGCCGCACACGTCTATCAAGGTGAGTAGAGATGGGCAGGACTGCACCATCATGGTCGTCGATGACGTGAAAACCAATCTGAGCCTGATTGAACTTGGCTTGAAGGATACAGGGTTCAAAATCCTGACCTTTACCTCTGCGCGCGAGGCCATCGAGGCGCTTGAGGCCGGAGAGAAGGTCGATCTGATCCTGATGGATGTTCAGATGCCTGATCTCGATGGGTTGAGCGCAACGAAACAGATACGGGCAATGGATGGGCCGATGGCACGGATCCCGATCATGGCGCTGACCGCCAACGCCATGCCTTCGCAAATTGCCGAATGCCGGGCGGCCGGTATGGACGATCACTTCTCCAAGCCCATCGACCTCGACAAGCTCGAGGAAAAGATACTGGAGATATGCGGCGCGGAGACGGATGCCTCTCAGTCTCCCTCCGATGAGGCTGATGAAGAGATGCGGGCGCTTCGCGATACCTATCTCGACTATCTGGGGACGCTTGGGCCGGAACTGTCCCAGATGGCTGAAACCCTGGATGAGGATGACACGGCCAAGGCCATCCGGACCCTGGCCCACTCCGTCGCTGGAACCGCGGGCAGTTTCGGTTTCACCGATATTTCAGATAAGGCGTTTGAGCTTGAAGAGGCTGCGCTGAATAATGCAGACCCGGAATGCGAGAGTGACAGAAGCCTGCTGGAGGCAAGGCTGCGGGCGTTTCTTGAGGCCATCCGGGGCGCGGCATGACTTTCAGGGAGCAAAGAAAGTCTGAAGCGAACAGTTCGAATTGTGGCCGCTGCGCATAGTGCGCACTAAGTAAATCATGTTTGGAAATAGCTGTCTCAGAAGGAGCTAGCCTATGGCCTCGTGCAGGATTCTCGTCGCTGATGACGACCGTATGTTGCGTACGCTACTTGCGCACAAATTGAAAAAGATCCCTTGCGACGTCGTGGAGGCCCCAGACGGGAAACAGGCCCTGGACATCCTGGCGCGCGAGCAGATCGACCTGGTCATCCTTGATGGAATGATGCCGGTCATGGACGGTATCGAGACGCTGCAGCGCATTCGTTCAGATGAGGCGCTGAGCGATCTGCCGGTCCTGATGCTTACCGCAAGGCGCGGGGAAGAGGATGCCGTCTCCGCGCTCAAGCTTGGAGCCACCGATTATATCTCCAAGCCCTTCAGCCCGGAAGAACTGATCATACGGATAAACCGGGTTCTCGACATGAGCCCAAGGCCCTAGCGCACATCCGTCCATCCCTGAGCGACGAGATCAGTTTAATTGAGCACAAATCGGAAGGGTTTGCGCAAGACTTCGGGGCTAGCGTGCTGAGTGCGCCTCCCAGACACGCATTGAAGACAGTACCAAACATCTATCATTTCCCTGGCCCGCGCTTTGCGGGTTCTTTTTTGGGGGCGCTCCACCAGATCATCTTGGGTTTGCCTCAAGTCAGTTTAATCGGTTCGCGCCCGTTTTCTGGTTCGGGCGCTGGCGTCTTCTCCGGATCGATCAGCCTCGCAGAGGGGTGGCCGGGCGGCCCTCCTTCAGATTTGAGAAGAAGGCGTGGCATTATTGGATGGTCTGCCAGATATGCTGCAAAACGCGAATTTTCCTATTGCAAATTGCATCATTCGTCTTCGCATATAACGAAAATTCCTCCCCCTTTTTGAATTAGTATACTGATAAATAAAGGTTTTTATGATGGTTTCGCGTCTTGCATCTGACATTCTCATTCAAGCCCGGAGAGTGTCATGCAAGCCTACCACTTCAGAATTGAAACGCCGCATCAAGAGCAAGCCTTTGAAGCCGTCTTTCAGCAAGCGCTGAAGGCTGCCGGCGGACTTATCAAAGTCACGACCTCTGCTGACCTTCGTGGTCTGACAAAGACGGTCGAAACGGAGTGCGTCTCCGCAGCAAGAGCCCTTGGCGCCCTTCTGGCGAATGAGGTCCGCCATGCGTAACCTCTCACTTGTCACTGCCCTGTTCGCCGTCTCGGCCTGTGCCAGTTCGTTCGAGCGCCCGTCGAACGCCGTCGATATGGATACGAGTGGCTATCAGGCCCAGCGCCAGTATCTCTCAGGCACCACTGAAATGGAACTCGGACTGGATACGCGGGTGCGCAATGGCGCACGCTGCGGCGATCTCGACCTGGCAATGGTTGGTCAGCCGCTTGATGCAGGTCTGGGTGCGGCATTTGAAGAGCCGCAACTCCTGTCGCCGGGCGATCTCATCCGTATCGAAATGCCCCATGGTGAAGGCTTCGAGGGCGACTATGTCGTCAGCCCGAACGGGTATGTAAAGGTTCCCCATCTTGGCGAACTGCCAGCGGCAGGCTCGACGCTCACCCATCTTGAAAACGTTATTGCGCGGCTTCTTGTTGAGGGTGGTTATTTCAAAGCGGGTTTCGCCCAGGCCGACATCTCCGTCCTGCAGTGGGCGCCCATCCAGGTTTCCGTCTCCGGCGCGGTGTTCCAGTCGGGCGACGTCATCCTGAACCAGCGTCAGGCCGACGCCGATCCTTCAGAACGCCTCGCGGCGTCCGGCGATATTGCCATCCAGCGTTCGCTTTCCTCGGCGCTCTACTCTGCGGCAGGGGTGCGCCCGGATGCCGATGTGCGCAATGTCGTCCTCGTGCGCGCCGGAAAGCGCCGCGTTTTCGATATGACCGGCATCTTTGACGGCGGTCCGGTGGATGACCCGCTTCTTGTG
>NVWP01000040.1 GCA_002733705.1 Henriciella sp.
GTGCGAAGTCCGACCAGAAGAAGAAGGTCAAGGACGCCGCCGAAAAGGACATGTCGCAGGCCCGGAAGCAGGCCGACGACCAGATCGCCAAGCTTGAGCGCGTGTGGGAAGAGTTCCGCACGCTCGAGGTCGGCTCGCTCAAGGCTGAAGACGAGATCTTCCAGGAGCTGCAGGACCGGTTCGGTCAGTACTTCGAAGCCCACATGGGTGCCGAGTCGATCCAGCGGCGTCTTGCTGCCTTCGACCTGGCAGCCGAGGCCGAGAGCCTGCACCTGCAGATCGCCGAGGGCAAGGGCCAGCGCAAGATCCGTGCGATCAAGCGCCTGAAGGTCGTCAACTCGTTCCTGCAGACCGGCATGAGCCCGGCATCCATGGTGCTCGACGTCGTTCCGGTCATCCCGCCGGAGCTTCGCCCCATGGTGCAGCTGGACGGTGGCCGCTTCGCGACCTCCGACCTGAACGACCTGTACCGCCGCGTCATCAACCGCAACAACCGTCTCCGTCGCCTGATCGACCTCGGTGCCCCCGAGATCATCGTCAACAACGAGAAGCGGATGCTGCAGGAAGCCGTCGACGCCCTGTTCGACAACGGTCGCCGTGGCCGCGTCATCACCGGCGCCAACAAGCGCCCGCTGAAGTCGCTCTCCGACATGCTCAAGGGCAAGCATGGCCGTTTCCGCCAGAACCTGCTCGGCAAGCGCGTCGACTATTCGGGCCGTTCGGTCATTGTGGTTGGCCCGAACATGAAACTTCACGAGTGTGGTCTGCCGAAGAAGATGGCGCTCGAACTGTTCAAGCCGTTCATCTATGCGCGTCTCGATGCGAAGGGCCTCGCCGGTACCGTGAAGGCCGCCAAGAAGCTCGTCGAGAAGGAAAAGCCGGAAGTCTGGGATATCCTCGAAGAGGTGATCCGCGAACACCCGGTCATGCTGAACCGTGCGCCGACGCTTCACCGTCTTGGTATCCAGGCGTTTGAACCGAAGCTGATCGAAGGCAAGGCCATCCAGCTCCACCCGCTGGTCTGCGCTGCGTTTAACGCTGACTTTGACGGCGACCAGATGGCCGTTCACGTGCCGCTGTCGCTCGAAGCCCAGCTTGAGTGCCGCGTCCTGATGATGTCCACGAACAACATCCTGTCGCCGGCGAATGGCAAGCCAATCATCGTGCCGTCGCAGGACATCATTCTCGGTCTCTATTATCTGTCGCTCGACAAGGACAAGGAGCCGGGCTCCTACAAGACCGACAAGGAAGGCCGCCCGGTCCAGGGCATCTATTCCGACATGTCGGAAATCGAGCACGCACTCAATGCGGGCTACCTCTCGCTGCACGCCAAGATCAAGGCGCGCTTTGAAGGCGTCGATGAAGAGGGCGAAGAAGAAGTCCGTATCATCGATACGACGCCGGGCCGCTACATGATCGCTTCGCTTCTGCCGAAGATGAAGGGTATGCGTGCCGAGCTGGTCAACGACCTGATGACCAAGAAGGCGATCTCCAAGCTGATCGACGAGGTCTACCGGAACTGCGGTCAGAAGGCGACGGTCATCTTCTGTGACAAGCTGATGGAGCTTGGCTTCCGCGAAGCCTGCAAGGCGGGCATCTCGTTCGGCAAGGACGACATGAAGATCCCGGCGGCCAAGGCCAAACTGGTTGAAGATACCCGCGCGCAAGTGTCGGAGTATGAGCGCCAGTATGCCGAAGGTCTCATCACCCGCGGCGAGAAGTACAACAAGGTGGTCGACGCCTGGTCGACCTGTACGGACAAAGTCGCTGACGCGATGATGGACGCAGCCGGTGAGGCTGAGATCAACAAGGAAACGGGCCGTCAGGAAGAGACCAACTCGGTCTTCATGATGGCGCATTCCGGTGCGCGTGGTTCGAAGAACCAGATGAAGCAGCTTGCCGGTATGCGCGGCCTGATGGCCAAGCCGTCCGGTGAGATCATCGAGACGCCGATTGTGTCGAACTTCAAGGAAGGCCTGACCGTCCTTGAATACTTCAACTCGACGCACGGTGCCCGTAAGGGTCTGGCCGATACGGCCCTCAAGACGGCAAACTCGGGTTACCTGACCCGCCGTCTGGTCGATGTGGCACAGGATTGTATCATCGTTGAGGACGATTGCGGGACCGACAAGGGCATCATGATCGCTCCGGTCATGGAAGGCGCCGACGTCACCGTTGCACTGTCCGAGCGTATCCTTGGCCGCACCACGGGCTGGGACGTGAAAAATCCGAAGACCGATGAAATCATCTGCCCGGCCAATACCTATATCGATGAGGCGCTTGCCCAGAAGATCGAGGAAGCCGGTGTTGATGAGATCAAGGTCCGCTCGCCGCTGACCTGTGAGACCAAGACCGGTGTCTGTGTGGCCTGTTATGGCCGCGACCTCGCACGCGGCACGATTGTGAACAAGGGCGAGGCCGTCGGTGTCATCGCGGCCCAGTCGATCGGTGAGCCGGGTACACAGCTGACCATGCGGACCTTCCACATTGGTGGGGCTGCGTCCGTGGCAGAGGAAAGCTCGGTCGAATCCGCGTTCGAAGGCAAGATCAGCTTCGAGGAAGCCGAGACAGTCACACGTACGGACAAGACGCTTGTTGTCGTTGGCCGCCAGATGTCGGTGTCTGTCATCGACAGTGATGGCCGCACCCGTCAGACCTTCAAGCCTGGCTACGGCACGCGTCTCTACGTCAAGGATGGCGCGAATGTGAAACCGGGCGAGAAGCTTGCCGACTGGGATCCATTTGCCCAGCCGCTCATCTCGGAAATCTCCGGTGTCGCCAAGCTGATCGACGTTGTCGATGGCATGTCGGCCCGTGAGGAGACCGACGAGGCGACCGGCATTTCGTCCCGCGTGATCGTCGACTATCGCGGCAGCAAGGGCAACGAGCTTCGCCCGGCTGTCCTGATTACCGATGAGAAAGGCGAGGCGAAGACGCTTCCGAACGGCACAGAGGCCCGCTACCTGCTTTCGCCGGGCGCGATCCTCTCGGTCAATGACGGCGATGAGGTCGGTTCCGGCGACAGTCTCGCACGGACCGCGACCGGCGGTGCGAAGACCAAGGACATCACAGGTGGTCTGCCGCGTGTTGCCGAGCTCTTCGAAGCCCGCCGTCCGAAAGACAATGCGGTCATCGCCGATATTGACGGACGTGTGTCGTACCTGCGCGACTACAAGAACAAGCGCAAGATCGGCATCATCCCGGAAGAAGAGGGCGTCGAGCCTGTCGAATACCTCGTTCCGAAGAACAAGCGTATCTCGTTCCAGGATGGCGACTTCATTCGGCGCGGTGAATACCTTGTCGATGGTAACCCGGCGCCGCAGGACATCCTCGGCTCGCTGGGCATCGAGGCGCTGGCTGACTACCTCGTCGACGAGGTCCAGAAGGTCTATCGCCTGCAGGGTGTTCCGATCAACGACAAGCACATTGAGGTGATCGTTCGCCAGATGCTGCAGAAGATCGAAATCACTGATCCGGGCACGACGACGCTTCTCAAGGGCGAACATGTCGACCTGCTTGAGCTGGAAGAAGCGAACGCAGCGGTCCGCCGCTCGCGCAAGCAGGACCAGCGTGAGGCTGAAGGCGTGCCGGTGCTCCTTGGTATCACCAAGGCGTCCCTGCAGACCCGCAGCTTCATCTCTGCGGCATCCTTCCAGGAGACGACGCGCGTACTGACCGAAGCAGCCCTTCAGGGCAAGGTCGATACGCTCGAAGGTCTCAAGGAAAACGTCATCGTCGGCCGTCTTATCCCGGCCGGTACCGGCGGTGGCATGCGCAACTTCCGGCGCGTTGCCGCGCAGCGCGACCAGAAGCTCAAGGCCAAGCGCCGCGAAGCCGCTGAAAAGGCAGCTGCAGCTCTTCCGGCACCTGACGCCGCTGAATAGTTGCAGTTGCAAAAGACCCTATCGCAGCACGTCCCGTCCCAAACACTTGACGGGACGTGTGCAGGGTCTTAACACGCGCCGAACGCTGGCTGAGGCGATAGGTTTATCGCTTCCGGCAGGCCGAAGGGCTTCCGTCAGGCCGGCATAGTACGGAATTGGTGGTCCGACCGGGTCAGGAATGGCCCCGTCGGGCTATCTTGGTTTGAACTGGTCCGATGGGGCCAAGTTAGAAAGCAGTCAAAAAGGCCCTCATGCCCACGATTCAACAGCTCATTCGCCATCCGCGCAAGCCAAAGCCTGCGCGCCAGAAAACCCCGGCCCTGAAAGGCAATCCGCAACGCCGCGGTGTCTGCACGCGGGTCTATACGACGACGCCAAAGAAGCCGAACTCCGCGCTTCGTAAGGTCGCGAAGGTCCGTCTGACGACCGGCTTTGAGTCGCTCTGCTATATTCCAGGCGAAGGTCACAACCTCCAGGAGCACTCCGTTGTGCTGATCCGTGGCGGTCGTGTGAAGGACCTTCCCGGTGTGCGCTACCACATCCTGCGCGGCGTCCTCGATACCCAGGGCGTCAAGAACCGTAAGCAACGCCGCTCGCATTACGGCGTGAAGAAACCGAAATAAGGGTCGAGAGAACATGTCACGTCGTCACCGCGCCGAAAAACGCCAGGTTCTGCCTGATCCGAAGTTCAAGGACATCGTTATTTCGAAGTTCATGAACCAGATCATGCTGGACGGTAAGAAATCCACCGCCGAGCGCATCGTCTATGGTGCCTTCGACCTTGTCGAGGAAAAGGCCAAGAAGGACCCGGTCGAGGTCTTTCACGCCGCGCTCGAAGCCATTTCGCCAGCTGTCGAAGTCCGTTCGCGCCGCGTTGGTGGTGCAACCTATCAGGTGCCGGTCGAAGTCCGTCCGGAGCGCCGTCAGGCCCTCGCGATCCGCTGGCTCGCTTCGGCTGCCAGCTCGCGGAATGAGAACACGATGCGTGAGCGTCTGGCCGGTGAGCTGCTCGACGCCTCGCAAGGCCGCGGCACGGCTGTGAAGAAGCGGGAAGATACCCACCGCATGGCCGAGGCCAACCGCGCCTTCTCCCACTACCGCTGGTAACACATTCGATCCGTTCCTCCCGGAACAAGACAAAAAGGTAATCCCATGGCCCGCGAATACTCGTTGGAGCGCTATCGTAACTTTGGCATCATGGCCCACATTGATGCTGGCAAGACGACGACGACCGAGCGCATCCTGTTCTACACCGGCCGTTCCCACAAGATCGGCGAAGTCCATGATGGCGCTGCCACCATGGACTGGATGGAACAGGAGCAGGAGCGCGGCATCACGATTACGTCGGCTGCGACAACCACGTTCTGGTTCCGCACCGAAGATGGCAACACGCCGACCGGCCTCTATGGCGACACGCCTGAAGAAGCCAAGTTCCGCTTCAATATCATCGACACGCCTGGGCACGTCGACTTCACCATTGAGGTTGAGCGTTCGCTGGCCGTTCTCGACGGCGCTGTCTGTGTTCTGGACGCCAATGCCGGTGTCGAGCCGCAGACCGAAACCGTCTGGCGCCAGGCCGACCGCTACAAGGTTCCGCGCATCGTCTTCGTCAACAAGATGGACAAGACCGGCGCTGACTTCTTCAACTGCGTGAAGATGATCAAGGAACGCACGGGCGCGATCCCTGCACCTATCCAGCTTCCGATCGGTTCGGAAAACGAGCTGGAAGGCGCTGTGGATCTCGTCACCATGAAGGAATGGGTCTGGGAAGGCTCTGACCTTGGTGCATCATGGGTCGTTCGCGATGTTCGCGATAGCCTGAAAGCCAAAGCCGAAGAAATGCGCGCAGAGCTCGTCGAGCTGGCTGTGGAGCAAGACGAAGCGGCCATGGAAGCTTACCTCGAAGGCACCGAGCCAACCGAGTCCGAGCTCCGCGTTCTGATCCGTAAGGGCACGCTGTCCATGTCCTTCGTTCCGGTGCTCGCTGGTTCTGCGTTCAAGAACAAGGGCGTCCAGCCGATGCTGAACGCCGTGATCGACTATCTTCCAGGCCCGCTCGACGTGCCTGCCTATATGGGCTTCAAGCCGGGCGACGACGACGAAGTCCGCAATATTGCCCGTCATGCAGACGACAATGAGCCGTTCTCCGGTCTTGCCTTCAAGATCATGAACGACCCCTTTGTCGGTTCGCTGACCTTTGTGCGTATCTATTCCGGTACCGTCTCCAAGGGCGGCTCCATGCTGAACTCCACCAAGGGCAAGCAGGAGCGTATCGGGCGCATGATGATGATGCACTCGAACAACCGCGAGGAAATCGAGGAAGCCTTCGCTGGCGACATCATCGCGCTCGCCGGCCTCAAGGAAACCACGACGGGCGACACGCTCTGCGACAAGTCCGATCCGGTCGTTCTTGAGACGATGACCTTCCCCGATCCGGTGATCGAGATCGCTGTTGAACCGAAATCGAAGGCCGACCAGGAGAAGATGTCCATCGGCCTGCAGCGTCTGGCTGCCGAGGACCCGTCCTTCCGCGTCGAGACCGATATCGAATCCGGCCAGACAATCATGAAAGGTATGGGCGAGCTTCACCTCGACATCCTGGTTGACCGTCTGAAGCGCGAATTCAAGGTCGAAGCTAACATCGGCCAGCCGCAGGTCGCCTATCGCGAAGCCATCGGCCGTCCGACCGAAATCACCTATACGCACAAGAAGCAGTCGGGTGGTTCGGGTCAGTTCGCCGAGGTCAAGATCCAGTTCGAGCCGCTCGAAGCCGGGTCCGGTTTCGTGTTCGAAAGCGCGATCGTTGGTGGCTCGGTGCCGAAGGAATACGTTCCGGGCGTTGAGAAAGGCCTCAACCAGGCCAAGGAAAACGGTCTTCTGGCCGGCTATCCTGTGACCGACTTCAAGGCGGTTCTCGTCGACGGCAAGTTCCACGATGTGGACTCCTCGGTTCTCGCCTTCGAAATCGCATCGCGCGCTGCTTTCCGCGAACTGCGCACCCAGGCTGACCCGAAGCTCATGGAGCCGATGATGAAGGTCGAGGTCGTGACGCCGGAAGAGTATATGGGCGATATCATTGGTGACCTGAACTCCCGTCGCGGCCAGATCCAGGGCTCGAACCCGCGCGGCAATGCCGTCGTGATCGGTGCCTTCGTGCCGCTGGTGAACATGTTCGGCTATGTCGGTAACCTGCGCGGCATGTCGCAGGGCCGGGCCCAGTTCACCATGGTCTTCGACCACTATGCCGAAGTCCCGAAAGCCGAAGCCCAGAAGATCGTTCAGGATCTCGCCGGCTGATAAACGAGACGTCCCGCACCGGGCCTTGAGGTCCGGTGCGGTGCATTCACATAACTGACTGACGTTGGAAATGAAGGAGAGGCCCGATGGCCAAAGAGAAGTTTGCGCGGAACAAGCCGCACGTAAACATCGGCACGATCGGCCATGTTGACCATGGCAAGACGACGCTGACGGCAGCGATCACGCTGACGCTTGCGGAAGTCTACGGTGGTGCAGCGAAGTCCTATGCGGACATCGACAACGCGCCTGAAGAGAAGGCACGCGGGATCACCATCAACACCGCGCACGTCGAGTATGAGACGGACAAGCGCCACTATGCGCACGTCGACTGCCCGGGCCACGCTGACTATGTGAAGAACATGATCACGGGTGCGGCCCAGATGGACGGGGCGATCCTGGTTGTGAACGCAGCTGACGGCCCGATGCCGCAGACGCGCGAGCACATCCTTCTGGCCCGCCAGGTCGGTGTTCCGGCGCTGGTCGTGTTCCTCAACAAGGTCGACCAGGTCGATGATGAGGAGCTTCTGGAGCTGGTCGAGATGGAAGTTCGTGAGCTTCTGTCGTCCTATGACTTCCCGGGCGACGACATTCCGATCATTTCGGGTTCTGCGCTTGCAGCCGTTGAAGGCCGCGACGAAGAGATCGGCAAGAAGAAGATCCTCGAGCTGATGGAAGCGGTCGACGAGTACATCCCGACCCCTGAGCGTCCGCTGGACAAGCCGTTCCTGATGCCGGTGGAAGACGTGTTCTCGATTTCCGGCCGTGGTACGGTTGTGACGGGCCGCGTCGAGACGGGCGTCATCAAGGTTGGCGAGGAAGTCGAGATTGTCGGTATCCGCGACACGCAGAAGACGACGGTTACGGGCGTTGAGATGTTCCGCAAGCTGCTCGACCAGGGCCAGGCCGGCGACAATATCGGCGCGCTGATCCGCGGCATCGACCGTGAGGGCGTTGAGCGTGGCCAGGTCCTGTGTAAGCCGGGCTCGATCACGCCGCACACGACGTTCGAGGCAGAAGCCTACATCCTGACCAAGGAAGAGGGTGGCCGTCACACGCCATTCTTCACCAATTACCGTCCGCAGTTCTACTTCCGTACGACGGACGTGACCGGTGTTGTGAAGCTTCCGGCGGACAAGGAAATGGTTCTTCCGGGCGACAATGTGAAAATGGAAGTCGAGCTGATTGCGCCGATCGCCATGGACCAGGGTCTTCGCTTCGCGATCCGCGAAGGCGGCCGCACCGTCGGTGCAGGCGTCGTCTCCAGCGTCTCCAAGTAAGAGCCGCCCGCCCCAGACGGGGTGAGAGACAGATCAAAGGGCCGTCCCAGCAGGGCGGCCCTTTTTTATGTGGGCGTGATCTGGAAGGCTGCGCACGTACAGGCGGCCTTGGCGGCATCGGCGCCTCTGAACCAATTGCGGGCAATATGCAGGAGAGCCGGTTCTGCCCTGTTGCACTTGCCCGCCTGATCAGGCATTACACCGCTTCGCCTGAGCGGGTATAGCTCAGCTGGTAGAGCGACGGTCTCCAAAACCGTAGGTCCTGGGTTCAAGTCCTAGTGCCCGTGCCAGGCGGATTTCCCTTAGACTGCGATTGATCGCGTGAGCGTTTGCCACATTGCGCCGGGGCGAAGTTGCACTAATTTCAGACGCAATGTTCCAGCCGCTTCGCCTCTTGATGACAAGCCTGCTCGCCATTCTGGTGAGTGCGGGTCTGATTGGCTGCGCAGTCTTCTCTGCGGATGCCGCGACCGCGCCGGCAGGGCCAGCGCCTGCGATCTTCGTCCATGGCGGGCATGCAGAACACGACATGCATTCCATGCATGACAGCGTGCCGATGCCTGCCCATGATCATGGCAGCGAGACCTGCGACGGATGCGGCTGGTCGCTACTGAACCGGGTTTCCATATCTCCCGACAGCGCGCCGCTTCTGCAGAAGCCGCCGGTGCCGGTTTTCTCGCTGCCGGTTCCGGTGCCACATGGGGACCTTCCAGCACTGGCCGCGCACGCGGTATGGCCGCCTGGCGATGAGCCGCCCATACGGCCCCAGACCCTGACCCACCAGAAAATCAGCCTCCTCATCTGATCCTTCGCGGACCTTTGGGCGCCTGGCGCCCTGAGACGTTTTTTCCGTTAAAGATCATGATGAAAGACTGAATTTCCGATGTTCAACAGACGATCATTTCTGGGCGCCGCGCTCGGCTCCGGCGCAGCCCTTGGCAGCGCAAGCCTGCTGCCGGCCTGGGCCCGGAGCGCCGCGCATGGAAACCTTGGCCTCACAACGCTGAGCGGCAACACATTCAACCTCGATATTGGCGAGTTTGCTGTCCGTATTGGTGGAAAAATGGGCCATGCCGTGGGCGTGAATGGCACGCTTCCAGCGCCGCTTATCAGGTTTCGCGAAGGTGAGGAGGTGACGCTCAACGTCACCAACCGCCTCAGAGCCGATACGAGCATTCACTGGCACGGGCTTCTCGTGCCCTTCCATATGGACGGCGTACCGGGCGTGTCCTTTCCGGGCATCACGCCGGGCGAGACATTCCAGTACAGATTCGCCGTGCCCCAGTCTGGCACCTACTGGTACCATTCCCATTCCGGCCTGCAGGAGCAGCAGGGCCATTACGGCCCGCTCATCATTGATCCGGCAGGCGAAGACCCGGTCGAATATGACCGTGAATATGTGATGGTGCTGTCGGACTGGAGCTTTGAGCATCCACATCGCATCTTCGAAAAGCTGAAAGCCTCTTCCGAGACCTATAATTTCAATCAGCGCACGCTGGGCGATTTTGCAGAAGATGCGAGCGAGGAGGGGTTCGGCAAGGCCCTGTCAGAACGCGCCATGTGGGGCCGGATGCGGATGAGTCCGCGCGACCTCGCCGATGTGACGGGTGCGACCTACACCTATCTCATCAACGGACATTCCACCTTCGACAACTGGAACGGTGTCTTCGAGCCGGGCGAGCGTGTGCGCCTGCGGATCATCAATGCCTCTGCCATGACGCTGTTCAATGTCCGTCTGCCGGGCCTGCCCATGACTGTGGTGGCGGCTGATGGTCTGAACGTCCAGCCGGTGGAAACCGACGAATTCCAGATCGGTGTGGCCGAAACCTATGACGTCATTATCCAGCCGGAAGAAGCCAGGCCCTATGCCTTCGTAGCCGAGTCCATCGACCGCTCCGGCCAGGCTGTGGCGACATTCGGGCCGCGCGCCGGCATGCGGGCGGAGGCGCCGGCCCTGCGGCCTGTGCCGACCCTGACCATGAAGGATATGGCCATGGATCATGGCAGTCACGGCATGGCGGGAATGGCCTATGAGCCGGGCGGCAAGACAGCCAGCGCCCATGAAGGCCACGACATGTCCGGCATGGATCATAGCGGTCATGACATGGCGGCCGGCGGGCATGCTGGCCACGATATGCCCGGCATGTCGCATGAGGGCCACCAAATGGCGGGCAAGAGCGATGACATGGCGACCATGGCGGCAACGGATGGCGGCAGGCAGCTTCATGATCACCCGGATGGTCCGGGGGTCGCCAATACGGCAATGATGCCGGTCAGCCGCCTGGACGAACCCGGTATCGGACTTGATGAGGTCGACCACCGCGTCCTCACCTATGCCGACCTTCGCGCGCTGGATGCCAATCTCGATACACGACCGCCGGAGCGGGAGCTTCAGATCCACCTCACCTCAAACATGCACCGCTATATGTGGTCGTTTAACGGGGTGAAGTTCTCTGAGGTCACCGAATCGATCCGGCTCAATGAGGGTGAGCGCGTGCGCTTCATCCTGGTGAATGACACGATGATGCCACACCCCATCCACCTGCATGGCATGTTCTTCGAACTGGAGAATGGGGCAGGGGACTATCGCCCGCGCAAGCACACGGTTGTCGTGAAGCCGGGGGAGAAGGTCGCCTTCGACGTCTCTTCAGAACATATCGGCGACTGGGCCTTTCACTGTCACCTTCTCTACCACATGCATGCCGGGATGATGAATGTCGTCTCGGTCATTCCCAAGGACCCTAATGCGGTGCTGACGCCGGCCTCGCACGATCCCGAGCATGATGGCGGCGCTGCCAGCCACCATCAGATGGACCATGAGGGGCATCAGGGCATGGATCATGACAGCGGCAAGAACGGCATGTCGCATGACGGCCATCAGATGCATCACAAGCATGGAGGCGACCAATGAGAAAGGTCACGATTATCCGGGCGGGTCTCACTGGTCTGGTGACGCTGGCGGCCTCCGGGCCAGCGCTTGCGCAGGAGGGCGGTGAGCCCTGGGGGCAGGCGGACGAGATCTGGGGCGAGGCCGAAATGGCCGAAGCCCGCGAACAGGTGCTGGCCAGTCATGGCGATTTGCGCACCAGCTATTTCCAGGCCGAACGATTCGAGCTTCAGGCCCTCGACGATGAGGATGTCCTTGTTTTCGATGGCAATGCCTGGTTTGGCGGCGACATCAACAAGCTCTGGCTGAAGAGTGAACTGGAATACCTGCCCGATGAGGGGGAATTTGAGGAGGCTGAAGTCCAGGCGCTATGGTCGCGGGCGATCTCGCCCTATTTCGACCTTCAGGCCGGGATCCGGCAGGATTTCGAACCCCGGGGGCGCACACATGCCGTTCTGGGCGTGCAGGGCCTTGCCCCCTATCTGTTTGAGCTTGATGCCGCCGCTTTCCTGTCGGCCGATGGCGATCTCACCTCGCGCATCGAGACCGAATATGAGCTTCTGCTGACGCAGCGCCTTATCCTGCAACCGCGTGCCGAGATCGAGCTGGCCGCGCAGGATATCCCTGAGCTTGAGACAGGGGCAGGTCTTGTGTCGCTCAATGCCGGGCTTCGCCTTCGCTATGAGATCAAGCGGGAATTCGCGCCTTATATCGGCGTCGAATATCAGCGCAGTTTCGGTGATACCGCAGACTATATCGAGGCCGCAGGCGGCGACGCCGAGGGCACCGCCCTGCTCATCGGTATAAGGGCCTGGTATTAGGCGGTTTGTGTCCGCCAGCCTGTTTCTGCCCGTAAACTGTCTTGCGGATGAGACAGGCTGGCGCGCGCTTGTTCGTGCAGGCGGGGTTCACATTGCAGGCGCGAGCGCTCATGTTTAGCCAGAACGTGGGGCGCTCGACGCAGCGCCTGTAAAGAACCAGACAAAAGGGAGCCCGCACCGACCATGAGCCATGATGTGACCAATCATCCCGTGCCAGAGGCCTTTGCCAAACAGGCCAATCTGACGCCCGAGAAATATGCCGAGATGTACAAGTCCTCCATCGAGGACCCTGAAGCGTTCTGGGCCGAGCATGGCAAGCGTATCGAATGGATGAAGCCGTTCACGCAGGTCAAAGACGTTTCCTGGGACCCGCATGACCTTCATGTGCGCTGGTTTGCCGACGGCACGCTGAACGTCACCGAAAGCTGTCTCGACCGTCAGCTGGAGACCCGCGGCGACAAACCGGCGATCATCTGGGAAGGCGATGAGCCCGATGACAGCCACACGCTGACCTATCGCCAGCTTTATCATGCCGTCTGCCGGTTCGCGAATGTGCTCAAGGAAATGGGCGTCAAGAAGGGCGACCGGGTTACGCTCTATATGCCGATGATCCCCGAAGCGGCGATGGCGATGCTGGCCTGCGCCCGTATTGGCGCAGTCCATTCGGTTGTCTTCGGCGGGTTCTCACCGGAGGCGCTGGCGGGCCGGATTGTCGATTGCGAATCGAAATTCGTGGTCACGGCCGACGAGGGCGTCCGGGGCGGGCGCAAGGTGCCCCTGAAGGAGAACGCCGACAAGGCGTGCGATCTGGCCAAAGGCATGGTCGAAAAGGTGCTGGTGGTCGAGCGTACTGGCGGCGACGTCTCGATGAAGGACGGCCGCGATGTGTGGCTGCATGAGATTGGCGCAGAAGTTGCCGACACCTGTGAGCCGGAACCGATGAATGCGGAAGATCCGCTTTTCATTCTTTATACGTCAGGCTCCACCGGTAAGCCGAAAGGCGTTCTGCATACCTGTGGCGGCTATCTGGTCTGGGCGTCGATGACGCATGAATATGTCTTCGACCTCAAGGAAAATGACGTGTTCTGGTGTTCGGCCGATGTCGGCTGGGTGACCGGGCACACCTATATCGTTTACGGCCCGCTCGCGAATGGCGCGACGTCTGTCATGTTTGAAGGCGTGCCGACCTATCCCTCGCCTTCGCGCTTCTGGGAGGTGTGCGACAAGCATGGCGTGACCATCTTCTATACGGCGCCGACCGCGATTCGCGCTCTGATGCGCGAAGGCGACGGCCCGGTGAAGGCGACAGACCGCTCTTCGCTTCGCCTGCTGGGCACTGTGGGCGAGCCGATCAATCCGGAAGCCTGGGAATGGTATTTTGAATCGGTCGGCGACAGCCGCTGCCCCATCGTCGATACATGGTGGCAGACCGAAACCGGCGGCACGATGATCGTCCCGCTGCCCGGCACCACAGACATGAAGCCGGGCGCCGGCTCGCATCCCTTCTTTGGCGTCGTGCCCAAGCTGGTGGATGCGGAAGGCAAGGTGCTGGAGGGCGAGACGCAGGGCAATCTCATCATCACCGATAGCTGGCCCGGCCAGATGCGCACCGTTTATGGTGACCATCAGCGCTTTGTGGACACGTATTTCTCTGCCTATCCCGGCAATTATTTTACCGGCGATGGCTGCCGGCGCGATGCGGATGGCTTCTACTGGATCACGGGCCGCGTCGACGATGTGATCAATGTCTCCGGCCACCGTATGGGGACCGCCGAAGTCGAAAGTGCTCTCGTCGCCCATGACGCGGTCGCCGAAGCGGCGGTCGTCGGGTATCCGCACGATATCAAGGGGCAGGGCATCTATGCCTATGTGACGACGGTTCAGGGCGTCGAGGGCGATGAAGCGCTCAAGAAGGAGCTCATCAAACATGTCCGTAACGAGATCGGACCGATTGCGAGCCCGGACCTGATCCAGTTCTCGCCGGGCCTGCCCAAGACCCGGTCCGGCAAGATCATGCGGCGTATCCTGCGCAAGATCGCCGAGGACGATTTCAGCAATCTGGGTGACACTTCCACGCTGGCAGAGCCTGAAGTGGTCGATCAGTTGATCGATGGGCGCCAGAACAAGGCCTAGGCTTCAAGTCACAGGCCCCGAATCAGAAGAGGCGCGGGACTTCGATCCCGCGCCTCTTTATTTTTTTGAGTTTCAATTTTGTCCGAATTCTCAGGTCAGCTCAGTTGCAGGAAGTCTCAGAGCTGAGCTTTCGAACGTCCTAGCGAAACACCGTCAGGGTCGCTGTGGGGGCCGGTGCCACCTCTTTTTGGGACTGCTGGTCAGCAGGTTCGGCCACAAGGCCCAGCCAGCCCAGGAGGACGGCAACGAAAAAGTCGCGAACGGCGATCAGGAGCGCAATCATGATATTCCCCTACCACTTTAAGCATCCAGAATAGTGATTTTCGGCTGGATTTGCAATCTTAACCGTGCTCTCCGCCTGCCACAAACGCGTTTAACCGGCGGATAAGGTGTCCTGTGCCACCCTCGCGGCCCGGAGAACGCAGTGGACGGGACATGACGGCATGAGCCAAACGCCTATCGATATCGATCACCTCCTGTCCATGACGGGCGGTGACGCTGATCTCGCCGATGAAGTTCTCGGTATTTTTCAGGAACAGGCGCGCATCTGGTCCCGCATGCTGGACCCGCGCGCGGAGGCGTCCCATTGGGCAGATGCCGCGCACACACTGAAAGGCGCCGCGCTAAGCGTCGGGGCGCATGATCTCGCCGAAAGCTGTCAGCGGGCCGAGCGGGCAGGGCGTGAAAATCCGCCGACCCCGGCTGGCGCCGCGCTGCTTCTCAATGAGGTGAAGGATGAGCTGTCGCGTGCCCTTGAGGCGTGCAGCCGTGTCTCTCACGCCTTGTCGCGGCCGGGCCTGCGGGCATCGAAAGCCTCGAACTCATAGGCAATGCACCGGTCGATCAGTGTGCGCCAGACAGGTTCCGCGATGGCGCGTGAAAGACCCTGACGGTCGGCCTCGGCCAGCACTTTCGTAACGACGTCCTCGATTCGCGCCCGGTCATGCACCACCGCGCGTGACCCCTTGATTCGCGCCGCCGCGTCCATGAAGGACTGGCGTTCCTGCAGCAGGCCGACAAGAATCCGGTCCAGCCGGTCAATCTCATGGCGCACATCGGCCATGGTTTCCGCCGTTTCAGCCGTATGCCGGCGCTCTTGGCTGGGAGAGGTCTCAGTCATGCTCGCGATCTGTCCAGTTGGCCTGAAGGCGGGTTAGACGCCGCCTGAAAAAGGATCAAGCAGGCCGATGCAGGCAGATTTTCGCCCGCTGCACCGGCTGCTTGTTGCCTAGTGTTCGATCATCATCGGGCTGCGGGCCTGCACCGGACCCTGCTTCATCATCGCGCCCTGTTCGATAAGGGCCTGCACCCGCTCGTCCGACAGCACTTCTGAAAGCCGGGCGAGCGTCTGAAGATCGCCTGCAGAGGCTTCGCTCATGGGGGTGAGGCCGGGAATACCGCCCTGCGGGACCGGGTAGAACTTGATCCGCGTGGCAGTGTCATCTTCAACGCCGGCGAGTTCGCGCGCTTTTGCAACGGCATCGATCAGGCCGCCGATCTCATCGACCAGGCCAATTCGCAATGCATCCTCCCCGGACCAGACACGCCCGCGCGCGATATCATCGACCTCACTGACGCTCATGCCGCGGCCGTCTGCGACGAGGCTGATGAAACGGTCGTAACCGCGCTCAAGCCAGGCGTGCAGCATCTCGCGCTGCTCGTCAGTAAAGCCCGAGAGCGTGCTGAGGGCGCCGGCAAACGGGCCGCCGACCCCTACAGTTTCGGCATTCACGCCGATCTCGCGCAGACCATCTGCGACGGCGAGCTTGCCGCCGAAAATACCGATGGAGCCTGTGATGGTGGAGCGGCTGGCCATGATCCAGTCAGCGCCGGTGGAGACATAGTATCCGCCTGAAGCCGCCACTGAGCCCATCGATACGATGACTGGCTTTTCGGTCTCGCGCTGGACGGTCTCAATGGCGTTCCAGATCTGGTCGGAAGCCGTCGGTGAGCCACCGGGGCTGTCGACGCGGAAGACGATGGCTGCCACGTCCTCATCGTGACCGGCCTCCAGAATGGCATTGGCGACCATGTCCGAAGCAAAAGCGGGCCCCGCATTGATAAGGTCGCCTTCCGATCCGCCCGTTACGATCGGGCCTTCACCGCCGACGACGGCAATCATCTTGGCATCGAGCGGCGCGCCGTCCGGCGTGTAATTCAGGATGTCCATGATTTCGGCGTCATCGCCGGCGCGCTGGCGTGCAGCGGCCATGGCGTCCTCCGGCCAGCCCAGCTTGTCGGCGAGACCAAGCTCGATCATGCGGTCCGGGCTAAGGGGGCCGGAGCTGAGCGCGTCCCGGACTGTCGCGACATCGAGGCCCCGGTCCGCCGCGATATCCTCCAGCGATGTTGTCCAGACCGATTCGGCCAGGGCGGTCATCGCTTCGCGATGCGGCTCTGTGTAGCCGGTCTCCTTGTAGACATTCGGCGCGTTCTTGTACTCATAGAACTGTTCGATCTCGGCGGAGACATTGAGCCGGTCGAGCAGGCCCTTGAAGAAAAGCGTCTCGAAAACAATGCCGCCCGGCAGATAGTCGCCGCCGGGCTGGACCCAGATTTCATCGGCCGCCGCGATGGAGCGCAGGGCGGACGGGCCGCCCGAATAGGTCCCCTGGGAGGAAACAATCACAAACTTGCCTGCATCCTTGAGGCGCTGGATCGCTTCACGCACTTCTTCTGCGCGCGAGGAACCGACCGAATATTCGCTCGCGCGGATGAGGACGCCCTTGATGTCGTCATCGGTGCGCGCGGCGTCGAGCCGGGTGAGAACATTCACGAAGCCCTTCTGGCCGAAGATGGCCGGCAGGCCTGTCGTGGCGGGCTGATCGCTGATTTCCTGGCGCAGGTCGAGCGAAAGCACGACATTGCCAGAAGCCTTGCCCTGATCCTGAAAGGCAGACAGTTTGGAATTCACGAAACCGCCGATGACAGCGGATGCGATCAGGAAAAGAAGGATCGCGCCAAGGACGGTCCCCACGATGGCGCCGCCGAAGGCTGTCAGAAAAGTCTTCACGATGCAGTATCTCCATACCGGAATTTATCGGATAACGATATGAAGCTTAAAAGGCGAAAGTAAAGGGCGGATGTGTGTGTCCGCGTGTTTTCGCTTTATTGGTCGCTTTGAAGGGGAAAATGGTCGGAATAGGAGGATTCGAACCTCCGACCCCCGCCTCCCGAAGACGGTGCTCTACCAGGCTGAGCTATATTCCGAGCCAGAGCGCGCCCCTATATATCAGGCTTCGGGCACTGACAAGCATGCGCGCTGGCAAGGGCTGCAATCGGTCTTACTGTCATTGCCTGAAGAGGGGAGTTGCAAGGCCGGATCGTATTGAGTATGTCCCTGCCTTCGCCAGCAGTTGGGGTATCGCCAAGTGGTAAGGCATCGGTTTTTGGTATCGACATTCCCAGGTTCGAATCCTGGTACCCCAGCCACTCTTTCCTGCTGAGTTTACTGCACAATCCAACCGATGCCCGTCTCATCTCATTAGAGACGGCTGGATGTGCACGCCTGCGCAATTTTGCACCTGATACGGGCATATGGTCCTTCCGGTGACTGCGATACGGGATTGTGCTTGCGATTTGCGCCGCTTAGCGTTTTAACACCCGAGAAGACCCATTGATCCGCGCCGAACCTGTTGCTAGCGTCCGGCGCAATGGCAGCTTATTCTGTGCCTGTGGCACATGCTGGATCATGTGGATAAAAAACAGAGAGTGCATTCATAAGCACTCCAAATATTGGGGAGGTGCCGGTCGTCTTCAGACTTCCGCCTCCAAACTTCGGGCTTCGTGTGTGTGTCCGGTCCGAGTACTAGAGTTGCGGCCCACCAGTTCAGGGGGTGTCGGCCGTATAAAAGTTTCACCGTGCAGTCTTCTCTGCACGACCATTCGGAGAGTGAGAGGCAAACCTCATGAAAGAAGTACTGACACCGGCGCGGGGTGCTATCGCGGCGGCTCTTATTGCCGGTCTGGCAATGCCAGCTGTGGCGCAAAGCCAGTTGCGCCAGGCGCTCGAAACCGGCGAGCAGGCCACCCGTAGAGCCGAGCAGGTTCAAGAACAGATCAACCAGCTCGATGACCAGCGGTCCGACCTGGTTGGCGAGTTCCGTACGCTTCTCCAGCGTACCCAGGCTGCGCAGCTTTATGCCCGCCAGCAGGAAAAGGTGGTGGAAAGCCAGCGCCGCGAACTTGAATCGCTTCAGGAGCAGCTTGGCCGCGTCGATGAGATCACCGCGCAGACCACGCCGATGCTTCTCGACATGATTTCCGACCTCGAAGCTTTCGTTCAGGCCGACCTGCCGTTCCGCACCGAGGATCGCATGGAGCGGATCGCGAACCTTCGCGCTGCGATGGAAAACGCACAGGTCCCGATCGTCGAGCAGTACCGCCTGATCATCGAAGCCTATAAGGCCGAGATGGAATATGGCCGCACTGTCGACACCTGGCCGCAGGAAATCGACATCGATGGCAGCCCCGTGATGGTCGACATGTTCCTCTATGGGCGCGTTGCGCTCGTCTACATGTCGCCGGACCGCCGCTATGCCGCCCGCTGGGATCGCAATGAGCAGCAGTGGGTTCCGGTCGAGAGCCGCTTCAAGGAAGACATCGCAACCGCCATCAAGGTTGCGAAGGGCACCACGACGCCGAGCGTTCTGTACGCACCGGCTTCCAAGCTCGACGTCGAAATTTAAGCGCCAAAGATCCAGAGGAATTTGAGATGAAAAACTTCACTAAGTCTCTGCAGACCCTTGGCGCGGCAGCGCTGGTTGCGGGTTCTGCACTTACTTTCGCCGCGCCGGCCGTTGCGCAGGATGTGTCGCTCAGCGACATCCTGCGCCGCGTCCAGCAGGACTCCGAACAGATGTCGGCTGAAGACCAGCGCCGTCTGCAGGAGTTCCGTCAGGAAACCGCCGAGCAGGAATCACGCATGTCCGAGGCCCGCTCGCAGCTGCAGGCTGCAGAGGCCCGCGGTCAGGCGCTTTCGGCGGAATTCGACGAGAATGAGCGTCAGCTTTCGGAACTTTCCGCAGAGCTGGAAACCCAGGCCGGCGACTTCGGCGAACTGCTTGGCCAGTTCCGCACCGCTGCCGGTGAGACGATGCCGATCATTCGCGAGTCGCTCTCCAATTATGAGTATGGCGGCCGTGCCGAAAAACTGGCCGAGGTCTCCGAAGCCCGTTCGCTTCCGACCCGTCAGGACCTGGACGCCCTGCCGAAGGCAATGCTTCAGGAAATGATCGCCCAGTCCGAGGTCAAGACCTTCACCGCGTCTGTCGCGGGTGCTGGCCCGGAAGGCGAAGTTGCTGATGTCGAGCTGATGCGTGTCGGTATCTTCACCGCCGCAACCGTCGACGGCACCAATTTCGTCGAGGTTATCACCGAAGACACGGATGAGCCTTATCTGCGCGTTCTCAAGGCACAGCCGAGCGGCAGCTTCGCGTCCGCGATGCGCAAGCTCATCAATTCCGAGCCGGGTGAAACCGTCATCACGCCGATTGACCCGTCCAAGGGCGACCTCTTCGCCGTTGCCGGTGAAATGCCGACCCTCACCCAGCGTATCCAGCAGGGTGGCCCGGTTGGTGCCGTGATCCTCGTCCTGCTCGCCATCGGTGCAGCGTTCGCCATCTTCAAGATCGTGACCCTGTTCCTCATGGGTTCGGCCATGCGCCGCACGGCCAAGACCCGCAAGGCAGGGACCGGCAACCCGCTGGCCCGCGTCTTCGAGGCCTATGAGCAGAACAAGCATCAGGACCTTGAATCGCTCGAGCTCAAACTCGACGAGCAGATCCTGCGCGAGTCGCCGAAGATCGAACGCTTCAACGACGTTGTTAAAGTGCTTGCCGCCGTTGCGCCGCTGCTGGGTCTTCTCGGTACGGTTATCGGTATGATCATCACCTTCACCGCCATCACCAATTTCGGTGCAGGCGATCCGAAGCTGATGGCTGGCGGTATTTCGGTCGCGCTCATGACCACGGTTCTTGGTCTCGTCGCAGCTATTCCGCTGCTTCTGCTCCACGCCATTGCGTCCTCCATGGCGCGCGGCAACCAGCAGATCCTCGACGAGCAAGCAGCCGGCCTGGTGGCTGAGCGTGCAGAGTCCAACACGGTGACGGCTTAACAGCCGTCACCTCCTTCGGGAGGTGCCCCTTATGGGACTAGGACTTAACGAGCTTGAAGACTTCCTGGCACGTGGCGGGCCCGTCCTGCTGGTGATTATGGTGGCCACATTCATCATGTGGGCCCTGATCCTGGAACGGCTCTTCTATTTCCGCTTTGCTCACAAGGATGTGGCACGCGAAGCGATCGAGGAATGGAATGCGCGTTCCGACCGCAAGTCGGTTCTCGCCCACTGGGTGCGTGACAAGCTGATTTCGGAAGTCCGGATGAAAGCCGAAGCCAATGTCCAGATGACCAAGGCGATGGTGGCCCTCGCGCCGCTGCTTGGTCTTCTCGGTACGGTGACCGGCATGGTTGCAGTGTTCGATGTGATGGCGATTACCGATGGTGCCGATGCCCGGTCCATGTCGGGGGGTGTGTCTCAGGCCACGATCCCGACAATGGCAGGCATGGTGGCGTCGATTTCCGGCATCCTCTTCACCTCCGGCATGGACCGCAAGGTCAACCGGCTGGTGCAGGGCGTCGAAGATGAATTGGAGATTGTCTAATGCGTGGCAGACAGGCGAAACAGCCCGATGAGGCGAGTGTCGATCTGACGCCGATGCTGGATGTGGTCTTCATCCTCCTCATCTTCTTCATCGTGACATCGACCTTCATCCAGGAAGAGGCGCTCGGCCTTGAGCCGCCGCCACCACCGTCGAACACCCAGAGCGATCCGGAAAATTCGGCCATCCTCATTTTCGTCGATCAGGACAATCTGATCACGGTGAATGGCCGTCTGACCGACATCACGGGTGTCCGCGCCAATATGGAGCGTCTCCGGGCTGAAAATCCCGAAAGCGCGCTCATCATCCAGGCGCATCCGCAGGCGCGCACAGGCACGATCGTCAAGATCCGTGACGAAGCGTATAATGCGCAGATGAACCGGGTGAACATCGTCCAGAGCGAAGGTGATTAGGAGACAAGAATATGGCACGTAGAAAACGCATATTGGCGTCCGACTCCACCGGCGATGACGATGTCAACCTTACCCCGATGCTTGATGTTGTCTTCATCCTGCTTATCTTCTTCATTGTGACGGCCCAGTTCATCAAGGAACCGGGTGTCGAGATCAACCGGACCGAGGTAGACAATACCGAACGGCAAAACCCGCTTGGTATCCTCATCGCCATCAATGACGAGAGCGAGATCTACATCGACAAGGAAGAAGTGTCGCTTCAGGAAGTCGGTTTCCGCATCCGGGAGCTTCGCGAAGACAATCCGAAAGGCCGGCTGGTTGTCCAGGCGGATGAGGATTCAGATGCCGGTGTGCTGATCTCCCTCATGGAGATCATCAACAATGAAGATGGCCTGACGGCTGTTCCGGTATCGGTCGAGCAGGAATAGGAGAAACGCAATGTTTTCAAATCCCATCCTTCGCCTGGTGATCGGTATCCCTCTCGCGGCCATCGTCGTGTTTGCGCTCTTCACCTTCATGTACAAGATGATCAATCAGGAATACGAACAGCCTGAAAATGTGGAGCAGCGGACTCTCGAGCGGATCACACCCGCAGATGAGAGCCAGGAAGTGCGGACCCGTCAGCGCAACAAGCCACAACGGCTTGATTCGGCTGACAAGCCGCCGCCACCCCCGAAAATGTCGGCAACGCGGTCGGACATCGACCTTCCCACGCCGAGCATTCAGGGGTCGGCCCCGACCGAGGTGAACGTTGATCGCCTCGATTCGCTGGCCATCGATCCTGTGGCGATCTCGGACCGGGACGCACAGCCGGTGCGTCCGCCGGTACCGACCTATCCGCAGCGCGCAGCCGAGCGCGGCATTGAAGGCTCCTGCGACGTCCGCTTCGACGTGGACACACGCGGCCGGCCCTATAATGTCGAGGCAAGCTGCACCGACAGCGTCTTCAAACGTGAAGCCGAGCGTGCGGTCAGCCGCGTGGAGTTTGCGCCAAAGATCGTTCGCGGTCAGCCGGCCGAACGCCGCAACGTGGTCTATCCGCTGGAATTCCAGCTCGACGGCTAGGTTTCAAACGCGACCTTTATTTTCGAAAAGCCCGGTCCATGTGACCGGGCTTTTTGTTTGCCGCCGGCAAAATGCTCTCGAATCCGGGTCCTGAAGCTCTTGGGCCTGACCGGTCCCGGTGCAACAGGGGGCCTCTTATGCCAATTGCGCGAAGTTTGCGCGCCAGACTGGTCAAATTTGAGAATGAAGCCCATTCCCTGCGCTTGTGGACGCCAGAAGCGTTGACGTGGCGCGCCGGACCGAGCATATCTTAACACAGCAAAAGCGACGTAGACGCCGATAGAAATAGATTAAGTCGCCGGCGGATCGATTTCAGCCAAATGCACGTTGCATCGTGCGATGCGTGACAAGGATTTCCGCCGGGTCCGGCGAAAAGGAGTGAGACACCATGGGATTCAAGACATTTCTTAGAAGTGCGGTTGTCGTCGGCGCCGTATCTGTAATGGGCGCAGGCGCTGCCATGGCGCAGGGCGCCAATTGCGAGGCGACGGAATTCAGCTCCAAGACCGGTGAGATTTACCTCAAGGCCGAGACCGAACTTCTGCAGAATGAGAATCCGCAGGCCGCTCTCAACGCGCTCAACCAGCTGCGCAATTCGGACCTGAACTGCTATGAGCAGGGCGCTGTCCTGAAACTTGGCGCGGCGATCAAGATCGAAGCCGGCGACTATAACGGCGCTGTCCGCGACCTCGAATCAGCCATCAATCAGGGCTACATTCCGGCCAGCGAGCGCAAGAACACCTATTACAACATCTTCCAGATCTATCTCAGCCAGAACAATCTCGAGAAGGCACTGGAATACTCGCAAAAATGGGTTCAGGCTGGTGGCGAGCCGGACCGCGATGGCAAGTGGCAGCTCGCCGTGGTCAACCAGAAGCTTGGCAACAATCAGGAAGCCCTGCGTTGGGCCGAGCAGGTTTTCCGTGAAGACGGGGCAGGCGCCGACCGCCAGGTCTATGACTTCCTGATCTATCTTTATGACGAGACGGGCCAGCGCGCCAAGAAAGCCGAACTTCTCGAGACGCTTCTTGCGCGCAACCCGAATGAGCGCCGGCTCTGGGACGCCATCGCTGGCGACTATTTTGCCGGTGAGCAGGAGCGCAAGGCCTTCGAAGTGCAGAAAGCCATGTATCTCGGTGGGATCCTGCAAAAAGAAGATGAGATCATGCGGATCGTCAACTTCTACAACCGCTTCAACGTCCCGTACCGCGCCGCTCAGATTCTTGAGAAAGAGATGAATTCCGGTCGCGTCTCGAAGACCTATGAGCGTATGGAGCTGCTGGCGAACCTCTACCAGGTGGCCCGCGAATTCGACAAGGCGATCCCCGTCATCGAGGAAGCGGCCCGTATGAACAATAGCGGCGCCATGTATGAGCGTCTCGGCCGCTCGCATGCCGAGCTGCAGAACTGGGCCAAGGCCGAAGAAGCCTTGACCCGCGCGCTAAATGCCGGTGGTGTTGAGGATCGTGGTCTGGCCTGGGTCCTGATCGGTCAGTCCCGCTATGAGCGCGATGATCGTGCCGGCGCCCGTGAAGCCTTCAGCAATGCGAACAACCGCGCCGGCCGCGGCTGGCTCGACTTCATGCGCTCTGAAGAGCAGACCGAAGTTGCGCTGGTCCGCTTCGAGGCGCAGAGCCTTGTGCAGGATCTGGAGAACGAGAAGCGCCGCTGCGACCAGCTTGAAGTGCTTGGTGAAGAGAATGCACCGGAGGCTTGCGGGACGGTGGATGAGCGCCTTTCCGAGGCCCGCGAGGAATTTCAGGCGCTTACAAACAGCTAGAACCTGAATCTTCGCTGAAAAATTAAATTGAAGCCCCGGCTCGCTATCGAGCCGGGGCTTTTTACATTCAGGGGGACAGGACGCGGCTTGAACCAACCCGTTAAATGGTTTCAGCTGAAACTAATCAATGGAAGGACACGAGACATGAGCAAGCCGGACAAACCATACCGCAAGCGCCAGATCGGGGATCACAAGTTGAGGCCGGAATCCCTTGTCATGGGCTATGGCTTCGATCCGGCCATGTCGGAAAACTCGATCAAGCCGCCAATCTTCATGACGTCCACATTCGCCTTCAAATCGGCGCGCGATGGCGAAATGCTGTTCCGTCAGCTTGCGGGCAAGCGCGAGGATGGCGACCCGGAAGAAGCCGATCTCATCTATACGCGCTTCAATAACCCGAACATGGAAGTGCTCGAAGACCGCCTGACACTATATGATGCTGGAGAGATGGCGCTGGTCTTTTCCTCCGGCATGGGCGCGATCACGACGGCGCTTCTGGCCTGCGCAGGGGCGGGGACGACCATCCTTCACTCCAGCCCTCTCTATGGCGGCACGGAAGTCTTCATGCGTACCTTCATGCCCGACTTCGGTGTGACGCCGTTCGAAATGGATGCCTGGGCCAGCGAGGAAAAAATCCTGGAACGCGCGCGCGAAGCGGCCAAGACGGGCCCGCTCAGCGTCATTTTCACCGAATCGCCGGCTAACCCGACCAATGCCCTTGTTGATATCAAGGCGTGCAAACGCGTCGCCGATACGATCGAGAAGGAAACCGGCCACCGTCCGATCATCATGTGCGACAATACGATGATGGGCCCGATCGGTCATCTCCCGATCAAGCATGGCGCAGACCTCGCGCTCTACTCTCTGACCAAGTATATCGGCGGCCATTCCGACCTTGTCGGCGGTGCCGCGATTGGCAGCGAAGAGACCATTTCCAAGATCCGCCGTGTGCGCAACTATCTCGGCACCACGCTCGACGCCCACACCTGCTGGCTGATCACACGCTCGCTCGAGACGGTCCGCATGCGGATGGAAAAGGCGTTCGAGAATGCGCGCATTTGCGCTGAATTCCTGCGCGACCATCCAAAGATCGGCAAGGTCATGTATCCGGCTTTTCTGGAAGAGGGCGATCCCCAGCGCAAGGTCTTTGACGAACAGTGCGAGGCAGCCGGGTCAACCTTCTCCTTCGACGTGAAGGGCGGCAAGGAGGCGGCTTTCCGCCTCCTCGACAACCTTCAGCTCGTCAAACTCGCCGTCAGCCTCGGCGGCACGGAAAGCCTGATGTGCCATCCCGGCTCCACGACCCATTCGGGCGTCGATGAGGAAATTCGCAAGCGGATCGGTTTTACCGACGGCCTCGTCCGCTTCTCGGTTGGCGTCGAAGCCGCCGAGGACCTTGTCGTCGATCTCAAACAGGCTCTGGAAAAGGTCTAGTCCGGCAGGCTCACTGCCCGAAGGAATAGACAATCGATGCCCGCGTCACCGTATCCGTCGCCTCGAAACCGGGCGGCGGGTTGGTGTCGTGGCGCACATCGAAGGAAAAGCGGGCCGAAAACGTGTCGGTCAGCGCGGCCGTCAGGGCGATGATATTCCCGATCTGCGTTGATTCGCTCGCATAGATGATGTCGGTATTGTTCGAGAGGGAGACCGCATCATTGAAGTCATGCGTGAACTCCGACCGGCCGACGACCGAAACCGACTGTTCGGTGGATCCGGGCGTCGTCACAGGAACGCCATTGCGGATGACGGTCGTCTCCTGGACTTCATCGATCTTGATACCTGGGCCGCCCTGGACAGACCATTTGGTCGTCTCGCTATCGAAAACGTCATAGCCGAGACCGCCGCCGACGAAGACGCGCGAATCGAAACCGGAAAACTCATCCTTTTCATAGGAAGTGCGGACGAAGCCAAAAAGTCGGTCGCCAAGCTGGCGATCGACCTCACCGGCAAGGAAAAGACGGTTGCGCGTCTCGACCGAGTCCGTCTCGCCATAGTCGGCAGCGGCGTCGAAGCTGTAGGTCCACAGGCCGGCTTCACGGTTGAGTTTCAGGCCGAGGCCGAGGTCCGTCGTCTCTGTATTGCCTGTGGTATAGCCTGCGCTGAATGAGCCTTCGCCCGTCCAGCCATCTTCGGCAAGGGCGGCAGGCATCAGGCAAAGCCCTGCAAAACCGGCAAACAGATAACGAAGCGTCATGGCGAAAATCTCCTCGAATCACAATTTCGCCTCTCCTCGCAGATGGTCACCAACAAGTTGTTAACCATGCCGGCCCGGGCCGTGAGCCGGGTGCGCGGCGCAAAAGCTCACCCCTGCGGGCTTGCGATTATTCGTTTCCCATGAAACCAAGAGGCATGACTGATTTGGGCAAGAAAACCGACGAAGACGAAGCCGTATGCGAGCGGATCGCGGCGGCTGAAGAGAAGATGCAGTCGCGCATGCTGGACTGGGCGGCGATGAATACGGGCAGCTGGAATGCCGACGGGCTGAAAGCCCTGGCACCCAAGCTTGCCGATGCCTTTTCCGCCCTGGATGCAGATGTGCAACTGGACCAGTCCCAACCTTTTGAGAAGGTCGATGAGAAGGGTCAGACGGTCGATTTCGAGACCGGTCCGATCCTTCGCGTGAAAGCCAGACCGCAGGCGCCCGTCCAGGTCGTGATGAGCGGCCATTATGACACCGTTTTTCCGCCGGGCACCTTTACCGAGATCAAGGACCTTGGCGACGGCCGCAGGAACGGCCCCGGCCTTGCCGACATGAAGGGCGGGCTATCGGTCATGCTCGGTGCGCTGGAAGCCTTTGAAGCAGGTCCGCTGAAGGACAAGCTCGGCTATCAGATCGTGATTTCCCCAGATGAGGAAATCGGCAATTTCGCCAGCGCCGGCGCGCTAAAGGAAGCTGCCTCTTCGGGGGCGCTTGTGGGCATGACCTATGAGCCCTGTATGGAGACAGGTGCCATGTCTGGCGGGCGCAAGGGGTCGGCCGTCTTCGATATCGTCCTGCATGGCCGCTCAGCGCATGCTGGCCGGTCCAAGGAAGATGGCCGCAGCGCACTTGAGGCGGCTGCGCATGCCGTCGTGGATATCGAAGCGCTCAATGGCCGCCGCGAGGGCGTCTCCTTCAACGTCGGCGCGATCGATGGCGGCGGGGCGGTGAACATCGTGCCGGACCTTGCCATTGTCCGTTTCGGCGCGCGCGCCCCAGACCCTGACGCAGCGCAATGGGCGACCTGGGAGGTGGAGCGTATCTTCCGCGAGGCCACGGCGCGCGACGGCATTACCGGCCATCTGCATGGTGGGTTCTACCGCCCGCCAAAGCCGCGCAATGAGGCCCAGCAGACCCTGTTCGATGCGGTCGCGCAGACCGGCTCGGCGCTTGGTCTGGAGCTGACCTTCGAGGACACTGGCGGTGTTTGTGAGGGCAATAATATCTTCGCGGCGGGCGTCCCAAATGTCGACACGCTGGGCGTCATGGGCGGGCGCATCCATTCCAGTGAGGAATATGTCGTCATGTCGAGTCTTGTCGAGCGTGCGCAGCTGTCTGCGCTTCTGCTCAACCGATTTGCGGACGGGCGTATCGATGCGGCAAAAATCAAGGCTTTGATGGAATGACAATTCCCTATGTCATGCGGCCGGCGCGGCTGGATGATTTTGAGTCGCTGATGATCCTGGCTGAAGAGTCGGGGCCAGGCTTTACCAGTCTTCCTGTGCATGAGCGCATCCTGCGCGAGCGGCTTGAGAAGTCGGAAAAGTCCTTCGCTGGCGACCTCGATCAGCCGCAATATGGCAAATACCTCATGATGATGGTCAATGATGAGACCGGCGAGGTGGGCGGCTGCAGTGCGGTAAAGGCGGGCGTCGGCATCGACCAGCCCTTCTTCAACTATCGTGTGATCACGCTTGCCCAGGCCAGTCAGGCTGCCAACCGGCGCCATGACATGGATGCGCTGGTCCTGACCAATGAGTTTGTTGGCTATACCGAGGTCGGCACGCTCTTCCTGCGACAGGCCCATCGCGGCGGCGGGGCAGGGCGTCTGGCCGCCCAGTCGCGCTATCTCTTCATGGCGTCCAATCTTGACCGGTTCGGCGACATGGTTCTGGCTGAGCTTCGCGGCGTCGTCGACGCACAGGGCGGCACCCCGTTCTGGGAAGCAATCGGCCGGCATTTCTTCCAGATGGAGTTTACCGAAGCCGACATCCTGTCTGCGACGACCGACAACCAGTTCATTCTGGATCTGATGCCGAAATATCCGATCTATGTGGACCTTCTGCCGCCGGAGGCGCGTGAGGTGATCGGGCGCTGCCATGCCGATGGCGTTGGGGCGCTGAAACTTCTGGAATGGGAAGGCTTCCGGTTCGAACGCACGGTGGACATTTTCGACGGCGGTCCGCTGGTCGCCGCTCCGCGCAAACTTATCCGCACGATCCGCGAGAGCCGGGTCGTGACATTGCGCGAAGGTGAGGCGAGCGGTGAGACCGGCCTTGTATCCAATGATCACTTTAACGATATCCGCATCAGCCTGATTGAAGGCGAGAGCCGCGGCGAGAACGAATTCGTCACATCAGGCGCGGTTCTGGACCGCCTCCGGCTGAAACCGGGTGACACGGCAAGACTTTGGCTAAGGAGCTAGAAGGCGATATGGCGAAAGGCACATATATCAGCGGCAAATGGCATTCGGGCGACGGCGACTGGTTCGAGAAGACCTCGCCCGCCACGGGCAAGACAAGCTGGGAAGGCCAGGCCTCCAGCGCCGCCCAGGTGAACGAAGCCGTGGAGGCCGCACAGGATGCAGGCCGCGACTGGCGCCATGTCCCGCAATCCAGGCGCACCCAGATCCTCGAAGCCTATGCCGGCGAGGTCGAGAAGCGCGCTGAGGATATTTCCGAAGCCATCAGTAATGACATGGGCAAGGCGCGCTGGGAATCGCTGGCCGAAGCCGGTGCGATGAAGGGCAAGATCGCTGTGTCCATCGACGCGCAGGTTGAGCGCGCGGGCGGCCGCAGCCAGGAGACGGCTTTTGGCGGCGCGCATCTGACCCACCGGCCACATGGCGTGATGGCGGTCTTCGGGCCGTTCAACTTTCCGGGCCACCTGCCGAACGGGCATATCGTGCCAGCGCTTCTGGCGGGCAATACATGTGTCTTCAAGCCATCAGAGCTTGCACCGTCCGTGGCGAAGATCATGGTCGAGTGTTTTGAGGTGGCCGGCCTCCCGGACGGCGTGCTCAATGTCGTCCATGGCGGGCGGGAGACGGGCGCGGCCCTGCTCGATGCCGATATCAACGGCCTGCTTTTTACCGGCTCTGCCAAGACAGGCACCGCCTTTCACCGTCATTTCGCCGGACGCCCGGACATCATCCTCGCGCTCGAAATGGGCGGTAATAATCCGCTTATCGTCTGGGACCCGGCAGACCCGGAAGCGGCGGGCGACATCGCGGCTCAGTCTGCCTTCCTGACCACCGGCCAGCGCTGCACCTGTGCGCGCCGTGTCTATGTACCCGACAATGCCTTTGGCCAGTCTGTCATCGAGGCGATTGTCGAGCGCGCGCGGGGGCTCAAGATCGGTGCCTGGGATGAAGAGGATGTCTTCATGGGGCCGCTGGTCTCAGTACATGCCGCACAGGCGGCTGTCGACTTCCAGACCATGCTGTCAAAGGCAGGCGGCAAGCCGCTGCGCCGCCTGAAAAAGATGGATCGCGGCGGCGGCTTTGTTACCGCCGGCGTGATCGATGTCACCGATGCCAGCAATGTGCCTGATGAAGAATTGTTCGGGCCGCTCATTCAGGTCCACCGCGTCAAGGATTTCGACGCCGCCATCGCACATGCCAATGATACGCGCTTCGGCCTGTCTGGTGGGCTTGTCAGTGATGACGAAGCGCTCTGGCTGCGTGCCCATAATGAGATGCGCGCAGGTATCCTGAACTGGAACCGGCCGACGGCGGGCGCATCCGGCAATATGCCGTTTGGCGGTCCCGGCCTTTCGGGCAATTTCCGCCCCGGCGCCTATTACGCGTCCGACTATTGCGCCTGGCCGCAGGCGAGCCAGACCGCTGGCAAGGCAAACCGGCTCAAGGCGCAGGGCTTTCCGCAATAGGGCAGGTGCCGCCGGCTCAGAACGGGTTGAGCGAATAGCCGTCCCGGGAAAGCTGCGCATGCGCGGTCATGGCTGAAAGCGACATCTGGACGCCCGGCAGCAGGTCATCGGCGCTAATGCCGTGTGAGGCGGCGCTCTGCCCGCAGAGATAGATCGGCACGCCTTCCTCGATCAGCGCCATGACAAGCCGGGTAGTCTGGCTGGCGTCTTCGGCAGGCACTGGCTGGAGCAGGTAGTCCGCTGCCCCGCCATGTACCACGATAGCTGGCTGGATATTCTCGCGCGCGACCCCGGCGCGGGCGTGCATGTTCATGAAACGCGCGACTGTCTCGAACTGACGGTTCACGCCGCCGCGTTCTTCGGTCCCTGAAATGTCGAAAGCGACCTTCAGCTCCATGTCCGCAGGCAGCGGCGTTGCCGTCTCAACGGGGGCGGAGGGGCCGAACTCCTCAAACACAGGGCCATAGGTGAAGGCGTCTGGCAGAGTCTGGGCACTCGCACCGGCACCAGACATGAGAGAGAGGCAAAGCAGGGCCGCACGCAGTTTCATCGGATCGTCCTTTCATCGGCTGAAACCGGAATATTGCCGTCAGTATGCCGCTCGTGTCCATCCGCGGCTTTTCTCCACACCAAGGGCAGTGTATCGCCACCTCATGAGCATTGCGCATGAAGTCAATTTCGATGGGCTGATCGGCCCAAGCCATAATTATGGGGGGATGTCGGAAGGCAACCTCGCCAGCGCCCGCAATTCCGGGGATGTCTCCAATCCCCGCGAGGCGGCCCTGCAGGGGCTGGAAAAGATGCGGCTGCTTGTGCGCGCCGGTCTGAAACAGGGCGTTCTGCCGCCCCTGCCGCGCCCGAATATGGATTTGCTGGTGTCAGCCGGGTTCGGCGGCAGCGATGCAGACATTATTGAGGCGACCGCCAGGTCTGCGCCGCGGCTTCTGAAGGCGGCCTATAGCGCGTCGTCCATGTGGTCCGCGAATGCGGCGACCGTCTCGCCGTCGGCCGATGCCAGTGACGGGCGCCTGCACCTGACGACGGCGAACCTCTCGACCATGCTGCACCGCTCCACAGAGCATCCGGACACGACCGCCAATCTTCTCTCGATCTTTGGCGACACGGAGCGGTTTGGTATCCATGCCGCGCTGCCGGCCCATGCCGATTTCGCCGATGAGGGCGCCGCCAACCATATCCGGCTCTGCGCCGATCATGGCGCCGAAGGCGTTGAGGTTTTCGTCTATGGCCGCGAGGCGGGCGAGAGCACAGTGGGTTTTCCGGCGCGCCAGACCCGTCTTGCCGCTGAGAGTATTGCCCGCTCTCACACGCTTGCGCCGGGCCGAACGGTCTTTGCCCGCCAGGCGCGCGCCGCCATCGATGCCGGCGCGTTTCACAATGATGTCGTCTGCGTCGGCTCGCTCGACACGCTTTTCTATCATGAACTGGCCTTCGAGGAGACCGATGGCACGCTGGAGGCCATCCGCAAGGCGGGCGAGGGCCTGTTTGAGCTGAAGACAGTCATGGTGCCGGAGGCCGAGGTGCCGATTGGGGATGCCATCACCTCTTACCTGTTCAACTCGCAGCTTCTGAAATGGCCAGGCGAGGACCGTCTTGTCCTGCTGGCCCCGCTTGAGACGCAGGAAACAGAAAGCACGCGGGCCTTCTGTGAGCAGATGGTCGCGGGCAACGGCCCAATCGGGCGGGTGCAATATGTCGATGTGCGCCAGTCCATGCGAAATGGTGGCGGCCCGGCCTGCCTGCGCCTGCGCGTTGTCATGACCGATGAGGAACTGGCTGCCTGCCATCAGGGGGTTCTGATGGATGAGGAAAAGATCGACCAGCTGCAGGAGGTCGTCCGCAAGACCTATCGCGACCGCCTGTCGGCTGCCGATCTCGCCGACCCCGTCTTTGCCGATGAATGCCGCACCGCGCGCGAAGCGCTTCTGGATGCGCTGGGGCTGTCAGACCTGGTCTGAGGCCGGCGCTGTCTAGCTCCCGTCACTGGCATGGGCCATGCGCCCGCCAGCTTTCGCATAGGCCTGGCTGCCGCGTGTAAGCACCCGGTCGCCCGTTTCGATATCGTCCGGCTTGAGAGCGAACTTGCCCTGCATCCGGTCATAGATCGGCGCGAAGTCGGTCTTCACCGTTGCATCGAAGAGCTGTTCATAGCTGTCGATCACGAAATAGGTCTGCTGGAAATCATCAATCCGGTAATCGGTCTTCATCAGGCGTTCGAGCTCAAAGCCGATCCGGTTCGGGGAAGGGTCTTCCAGCGCAAAGATGCTTTCGGTCTTGGAGGAGACGATGCCCGCGCCATAGATGCGCAGCCCTTCATCTGTCTGGATCAGGCCAAATTCCACCGTGTACCAGTAGAGGGCGGCGAGGTTCTTCAGCGCCGCAAAGTTGAGGCTGCGCAACCCGCCCTTGCCATAGGCTTCCATATAATCGGCAAAGACCGGATTGGTCAGCATCGGCACATGGCCGAAGACATCGTGAAAGACGTCTGGCTCCTGCAGATAGTCCAGCTCATCGCGCTTGCGGATAAACTGGCCGGCGGGAAACCGGCGGTTGGCGAGATGTTCGAAGAAGACCTCATCCGGCACAAGGCCCGGAACAGCGACGACGCGCCAGCCGGTCAGGGCTTCAAGTTCGTCTGACATCGCCTCGAATTCTGGAATGCCGCCCTTGCCGAGGTCCAGTGCCTTCAGTCCTTCAAGGAATTCAGGGGCAGCCCGGCCCGGCAGGACATCCATCTGCCGTTTGTAGAGAAGGTCCCAGACCGCGTGCTCATCTGCAGTATAGTCAGACCAGCCCTGATCGATGGTCCAGTCTTCGCGGGCATGTGCGGGCTTTTCGAAATGGTTGCTCATGCAACTATTATAGCGCACTAAACGCTGAAAGAAATGGAAAGCCGGTCTTCGCACTGGCACAACGACTTCAAGAGGAAAGGAACGCGCCATGAAACTCGCCAGCCTCAACAAGGGACGTGACGGCCAGCTCGTCGTGGTCTCGAAGGACCTCACCAAATATGCAGATGCCAGCCATATCGCACCGACCATGCAGGCCGCGCTGGATGAGTGGGACCTGAAGGCACCCAAGCTGGCCGCCCTCGCAAATGATGTGGAAGTCGGCTCCGTGCCCACGGAGCGCTTTCACGAGCATGACTGCGCCTCGCCGCTGCCGCGCGCCTATCAGTGGGCCGACGGCTCGGCCTATATCAATCACGTTGAACTGGTGCGCAAAGCCCGCGGCGCTGAAGTGCCCGAGAGCTTCTATTCCGATCCGCTCATGTATCAGGGCGGCTCGGACAGTTTCCTCGGGCCGCGTGAGTCGATTCCCCTGGGGGATAAGGCATGGGGCCTCGATTTCGAGGCGGAAGTCTGTGTCGTCACCGGCGATGTGCCCATGGGCATCGATGCGAAAGCCGCGCTCGATCAGGTCAAGCTCATCATGATCTGCAATGATGTCAGCCTGCGCGGGCTTATCCCGAATGAGCTCGCCAAGGGCTTTGGCTTCTTCCAGTCCAAGCCGTCGAGCGCCTTTTCGCCGGTTGCCGTGACGCCCGATGAGCTGGGCGAGACATGGAAGGAGGGCAAGCTGCACCTGCCCATGCTGTCGACCTATAATGACAAACCCTTCGGCAAGCCGGAATGCGATGTCGACATGACCTTCGATTTCGGCACGCTGGTCGCCCATGCAGCAAAGACCCGCCCGCTCGGTGCGGGTACGATTATCGGGTCTGGCACGATTTCCAATCGCGACCCTGATGGCGGGGCCGGCAAGCCCGTGGCTGACGGCGGGCTTGGCTATTCCTGCATCGCCGAGATCCGCATGATCGAGACGATTCGTGACGGTGAGCCGGTCACGGGCTTCATGGATGTTGGCGACACGATCCGCATCGAAGTGAAGGACAAGGCAGGCCACACCGTGTTCGGCGCCATCGAGCAGGATGTGGTGAAGGCATGAGCGAGATCAAACTCCATGACTTCTGGCGCTCCTCCGCAGCTTACAGGCTGCGGATTGCGCTGAACCTCAAGGGGCTCGACTATAGCTCCACCCCGGTAAATATCGCGCCGGGCGCAGATGAGCAGTTTCGTGACGGCTACCGCGCGCTGAACCCGCAGATGCGGGTCCCGACGCTCGAAGTGGATGGCAGGCGTTCAGGCCAGTCCATGGCCATCCTGGAATGGCTGGATGAGACATATCCGGAGCCGCCGCTTCTGCCCTCAGGCCCGTGGGCCCGGCTCGAGGTGCGTGCCTTTGCAGACATTATCGCCTGTGACATCCACCCGCTGAACAATCTGTCTGTACTGAAGACGCTGCGCGAAGACCTCAAGGCCGACGCCGACGCCGTCAATGACTGGTACCGCGACTGGATCATCCGCGGCTTTACCGCGCTGGAGAAGATGGCGCAGGCGCATAAGGACGCCGCTTTCCTCTTCGGAGATGCGCCGGGCCTCGCCGATGTGTGCCTAGTCCCGCAGGTCTATAATGCGCGCCGCTATGAAACCGATCTCAGCCAGTTTCCAAGGCTGGTGGAGGTGGATGCTGCCTGCCAGAAGATCGACGCTTTCGCGCGCGCCGCGCCAGAGGCGGTCAAACCCCGCTGAGCCTAATTGGCCTGTTCGCGCTTCAGCGCATAGCCGTCGGCCGTGCGCTCCAGAACGAAGGGAATGTCCGGGTGGCTGACAGGGGTGTCGCTGTCGTCGATGAGAAGGTTTCCCTCCGAGACATAGGCCACGTAATGCGTTTTCTCGTTCTCGGCGAAGAGGTGGTAATAGGGCTGGTCCTTGGACGGGCGCAGATGTTCCGGGATGGCTTCGTACCATTCCTCGGAATTGGCAAAGACCGGGTCGACATCGAAGATCACCCCGCGAAAGCTGAACATGCGGTGTTTGACGACCTGGCCGATCTGGAACTTCGCCATGCGCCGGTCGATGGCATAGGGAGGGTAACCGTCTTCGCCATATGCGGTGTCTTCTTCCATCTGCGTCTCCGTCTCCTGTTCGGGTGTTTCTGGTCTGGCCTCAACGGGTTGCGGACGGGAGAAGAGTGCGGCAAGGCGCGAGAGTATGCGGGGTCGATGGCTCATTGAACTTCAATGTGATATTGCCTTTCTCAACCGACAAGATTTGGGCCTCACATGGCTGAAAAAAAATCGCGTGGCGGGCAGGGGCGAAACCGCCGGCCGCCGCGCAATGACAGGAAGCCACCGCTCTATGCTGCGGTGGACCTTGGCACGAACAATTGCAGGCTTCTCGTGGCTGCGCCGACGCGCAATGGCTTCAACGTGGTTGATTCCCATTCGCAGATCGCGCGGCTGGGCGAGGGACTGGAGCATTCCGGACGCCTGTCCGAGGCGGCAATGGACCGCGCGTTCAATGCGCTTGAGGCCATTGCGAAAAAGCTCAAGGCAAAACGTGTGGGGCATGTGCGCTGCATCGCGACCGAGGCGTGCCGCAAGGCTGAGAATGGCGCGGAATTCATTGAGCAGATCCGCGAGCGCACCGGCCTGACCTTCAAGATCATCGGCGCGCAGGAAGAGGCGCGCCTTGCCCTCATCGGCTGCCACAACCTTATCGATGACGATGCACGAAGCGTCCTCGTCCTCGACATTGGCGGCGGCTCAACGGAGCTGTCACTGGTGGACGCGGAAAAAGCGCGGGGCGATGGCCTCGACGGCATGCTGAAACGCGCCCCCATCAAGGCATGGACCAGCATTCCGCTGGGTGTGGTGACCCTTACCGAAGCCTTCAGCCACCTGAATGAGGAAGAGGCCTATCCCGCCATGCTGGAGCGCGCGCGGTCCTATGTCGACGCCTGGGCCGGCAAGCACGATATTCGCGCGCTGCTGGCCGACAAGACCTCGCATATCATCGGAACCTCGGGCACGGTCACCTGCGTCGCCGGGGTCCATTTCGGACTGGAGCGCTATCGCCGCGACCTCGTCGACGGTCAGTGGATGGACCATGATGGCTGTTACGCCACAATGGATGCGCTGATCGAGGCCGGCCCCGAGGGCCGCGCGGAATATCCCACGATTGGCGAGGACAGGGCCGGTCTCATGCTGGCGGGCTGCGCCCTGATGGATGCGGTCTGGTCGATCGCGCCGCATGCGCGTATGCGGGTCGCAGACCGGGGCCTGCGTGAAGGGCTGCTCCTCTCCATGATGAAGGGGCCAAAACGCAAGCGTTCGCGCGGCGGACGCAAGCGCAGGCCAAGACAGAAGAATGGCGGAAACGCCGCGGAGGCTAAATCATGAGCGATGACGGAAAACGCCGCTGGAAAGGCCCGCCGAAAGAAAAGCAGCAAGGCTCTGGCCGGCGCATGAGCGAGCGCAAGATTATTGCGTATAACGCTAAGGATGAGAGCTCAAAGCGCTGGATCGAGCGCCAGCTCACCGATCCTTACGTCCAGCGCGCCAAGAAAGACAATTACCGGGCCCGCGCCGCTTACAAGCTGCTCGAGGTCGATGAGAAGACCGGCCTTCTGAAGGGGGCAAAGCGGGTGGTCGATCTTGGCTGCGCGCCGGGTGGCTGGATCCAGGTCTGCCAGCGCCGCGGCGTCAGCGAAATCGTCGGCATCGACCTGCTGGCCGTCGACCCCATACCGGAAGCGCACATTGTGCAGGGCGATATCAATGAGGCCGAGGATGTGGCGAAGATGATGGAGGGCCTCTCGGGGCCGCCTGATCTCATCCTGTCCGACATGGCCGCCAATACGACGGGCCACAAGCAGACCGACAGCCTTCGCACAGCAGCCCTTGCCGAAACCGCGCTCTGGTTCGCGAGCGAACACCTCGTCCAGGGCGGCAATTTCTGCAGCAAGGTGTTTCAGGGCGGCGCGACGCCGGAACTGCTGGGCGACCTCAAGCGCATGTTCAAGACGGTCAAACACGTCAAACCCCCGGCCAGCCGGGCTGGCTCACCAGAGCTGTTTGTCGTCGCGCTCGGCTTTCGCGGGCGGTCATGACCGGCCCGGTCCGCATCCTCGTGCACCGCACGCCGGGGGAAGTGCGGGCCGCGGCATTTAACGCGTCCGGCAGGCCGTTTCGCCTCTTCATAGAGCGCTGGGACGGGGAGAACGCCAATCTGCGCCTTTCAGAACGCGTCGAGGCGCGCCTGCGCCGCCGCGCGCCGGAGCAGGGTGGGGGCTTCTTTGAGGCAAAGTCGGGCGAGGAAGTCTTCGTGCGCACCGCCGACCTGGGCAAACTCACCGAAGGCGCCGCGGCAACGCTCGAAATCGTCGCCGAAGCCAGAAAGGACAAGCTCGCGCGCGGCAAGGTCCGCAAGGGCCCGCCCGGCGACGCGGTTCCTGCCTTTGAGCGCTGGTGCCGGTCCATTGATCCGGATTCGCAGCTGGAGACCGCAAGCACGCCTGCCGAATTCGATGAGGTTGAGGACGCGTTCGAGGAAGCGCTGGCAAAATGGTGCCCGCTTCCGGGCGGCGGCAATCTCGGCTTTGAGCGCACGCGCGCCCTGACGGCGGTGGATATCGATATGGGTGGGCGCCAGACCAAGGGCAGCGCCGGCGCGCGCGCCTTCAGCGTCAACCGGGAGGCCGTACATGAAACCGTGCGCCAGCTGTCGCTCAGAAACCTCGGCGGTCTGGTCGTCATGGACTGTGTGGCGCCTGTGACGCCGTCTTCGGCGGAAAAGCTGCGGGGCACCCTCATTGAGACCTTCCAGGCCTATTCCACGCGCCGCATCGATGCGCTGAAGCCGTCTGCCTTCGGTCTGTTGCAGGTCCAGCTGGAATGGGCCGAGGCGCCGGTGGAGGACTGGCTTCTGAGCGCCGACGGCCTGCCGACACCCGAGACCGAGCTTCTCGCGCTATTCCGCGCGGCGGCGCGCGAAACAACGGCCAATCGCACCGGCTTCTACAGACTCACCCTGTCGGCAAACGCGCTTCGCGCCTATATCGCGCGGCGAAAGCAATGTGATGCCATGCTGCAGGAGGCCTTTTCAGGCCGGGTCAAGATTGCCAGCGGCAAGGGCGAGAAATCGGTGGTGAGAAAAGAATGAGCAAGGCGAAGTGCCCGATCTGTGAAACGAACCCGGTCAAGCCGGAATTCAGGCCCTTCTGTTCCAAACGCTGCGCGGATGTGGATCTCTCGCGCTGGCTGAAGGGGGGCTATGCCATACCCGGCCGTCCCGCAGATCAGGCCGATGAGACACCGAGCTTCAAGGAAGAGCGCGACGAGTAGCGCGCCGGCTGTATTGGTGTCAGAGTGGGTCTTCGTCCACCTCCTTTGAAAGCCCGGATCCCATGCGCGTCTACCTGTCCTTCGCCAGCCTTCTTGTTCTGTCTGCCTGCGCGGCGTCGCCTGTGCAGGAAACGCCGCCCACGGACGATTATCAGCCGATCAGTTTTGAAGGCGAGGCCGCGACGCCGCAGGAACGCGCCCGCTGTGAAGCAGCAGGCGGCGAGGTCCAGCGCGCAGGCAGGCTTGGATGGGAAGCCTGTATCCAGACCTTTGCAGATGCGGGGGACACCTGCTCGGATAGCTCAGACTGTCTGGGGGAATGCCGCAATACGAATGAATTTGTGGCGGATGGGGCGCCAGCGACCGGCCAGTGCGCGGTCAATGATAGTCCCTTCGGTTGCCATCAGACGATCGAAAACGGCGTCGCTCACCCGGCGCTCTGCGTGGATTAGGCCGGACACGGCGGCCATTCTAGTTGCTTGAGGCGAACGTCTGAGCGATGCGTGGGTCGCGTCCGCTGCACTTGAGAACTGTTGTCAGGTCTTGAGCTGCGAATGAATTGCATTTACGAGGCGTGCCTGTTTGTTTCAGAAGGGGCTCGCTTGTCATGGCGAATGGTTTGAGGGTGGCACTGGCCGCCAGCGCATCGGTATTTGTTCTGGCGCCCACAGCGCTCGCGCAGCAGGCTGAGGAAGAGGCACGCCTTGATACTGTCATCGTGACCGGAGAGGCGTCGCAGGTCGAACTTCTCGAGGAATTCACCGGGGGACAGGTCGCGCGCGGCGGACGGGCTGGCCTGCTCGGCAATCTCGACTTCCTCGATGCGCCTTTCTCCGGCACCGCCTATACGTCCGACCTCGTCACCGCGCAGCAGTCCGACAGCGTTGGCGATGTGCTGCAGAATGACCCCGTCGTCCGCGTGGCAAAGGGCTTCGGCAACTTCCAGGAAGTCTATGTGATCCGTGGCTTCCCGGTCTATTCCGATGACGTCACCCTCAACGGCGTCTATGGCATCCTGCCGCGCCAGTTCGTGGCTGCAGAGCTGCTGGAACGGGTCGAAGTGTTTCGCGGCGCCAATGCCTTCATCAATGGCGCAGCGCCGGGCGGCAGCGGTGTTGGCGGCACGATCAATCTCGTGCCCAAGCGGGCCCCGGAAGATGGCATCCGCCGCGTGACCATTGGCTATGAGAATGAAGGCCAGCTCTATGGCGCTGTCGATCTCGGCACGCGCTTCGGCCCGGCGGGTGAATGGGGCGTGCGCGTCAATGGCGTGGTCCGTGACGGCGAAACCTCCATCGACGGTCAGGACCGCTCACTCGGCGTTGCATCGATCGGCACCGATTATGATGGCGAGCGTTTCCGCTTCTCCGCCGATCTTGGCTATCAGGACAACCGCATCGATGATCCGCGCCCGCAGGTCACACCACTGGGCGATGTCCCGGCTGAACCTGATGCGGATACAAATTTCGCCCAGCCGTGGACGTATACGGATGAAGAACAGCTCTTCGGCGTCATTCGCGGCGAATATGACGTCACCGACAATGTGACGCTCTGGCTCGGCGGCGGCGCGCGCAATGGCGAAGAGGCCAATGTGCTGGCGAACCCGAACGCGGCCGCTGACGGCTCGCTGACGGCCTACCGTTTCGACAACACACGTGAGGATGATGTGGTCTCGGCCGATGCGGGCCTGCGTGCTGAATTCCACACCGGCGCCATCGGACACCGGCTCGTTGTGTCGGCGTCGAGCATCTCGTCGGAGTCGAAAAATGCCTATGCGTTTTCCGACTTTTCAGGCTTTGCGAGCGACCTCTACAATCCCGTCGAGGTCGCTCCGCCCGTGCCCGATTTCTTCATTGGCGGCGAGCTCGATGACCCGCTTGTGACCGAAGAGGTCGACAATTCCTCCTTCGCCATTGCCGACACGCTGTCGCTTTTCGATGACCGGCTACTCGCAACGATTGGTCTTCGTCAGCAGAAGATTGAAACCGCGACATTCGACTACAATACCGGGGCGCGCCTTTCCGGCTATGACGATGAGAAGGTCACACCGGCCTTTGGTCTGGTCTGGAAAGCCAGCCCCAATCTCTCGATCTATGGCAACTATGCCGAAAGCCTCCAGCCCGGGCAGGTCGCACCCGCGACCAGCGGCGGTACGCCCATCGTGAATGCGGGCGATGTGCTGGAACCCTTTACCGGCGAACAGGTCGAGGTCGGCGCCAAATATGATGCTGGCAGCTATGGCGCGACCGTGTCTCTGTTCCAGCTGTCGCGTCCCAATGCCATCGTTGCAAACCAGCGCTTTACCGCCTCTGGTGAACAGGAAAATCAGGGCGTTGAGATCAGCGTCTTCGGGGAGCCTGTAGACGGCTTCCGCCTTATCGGCGGGGCGACATTCCTCGATGCGGAACTCTCGCGCACCGAAGGCGGAGTCGATGAAGGCAACGCCCCCATTGGCGTTCCGGAAATTCAGGCCAATCTCAATGCTGAATGGGATGTATCCGCCATTCCAGGGCTGACCCTTGATGGCCGTCTCATCCATACCGGCGAGCAATATGTGAACAGCGCGAACACGGTCGAGCTCGACAGCTGGACACGGCTTGATCTGGGCGTCCGTTATACGCTTGATGCTGGCGAACGGCCCGTGACCCTGCGGGCGCGGATCGAGAATGTGACCGATGAAGCCTACTGGGCCTCGACGGGTGGTTTTCCGGGAGCGAACTATCTCATCCTCGGCAATCCGCGCACGGTTATGGTCTCGGCATCGGTGGACTTCTAGGAGGGCAGGCAAGGCCAATGCGCACGGGCACGATCAGGGCATGGGGCTGGATCCACAAATGGACCAGCCTTGTGTGTACCCTGTTCCTCCTGATGCTCTGTCTGACCGGCCTGCCGCTCATCTTCCATGATGAGATCGATGGCGCTCTGAACCCGGCTAGCTGGCAGCCAGCCAATCCGGGTGCGGAGCATCTGACACTGGACGAGATACTCGATACCGCGCTGGATAACCGGCCGGGCGAAACCCCGATCTTCATGAGTTTCGACATCGACCGTCCAGTCGTGAATGTGACGAGCGGACCCAGCGCCGACGCGCCGGGCAGTGCAATGCACTTTGCCTCCTATGATCTGACCAGCGGGGATCTCGTGCCGCCTGCCGATGCGGGGGAAAGTGTCATGGAGTTCCTGCTGCAGCTTCACACTGACATGTTTCTGGGCCTGCCGGGCATGCTGTTTCTGGGGGCGATGGGGTTTCTCTTCGTTCTTTCGGTCGTCTCCGGTGTCGTTCTCTACGCCCCCTTCATGCGCAAGCTCGACTTCGGCACGATCCGAACAAACCAGTCCACTCGTTTGAAATGGCTGGACTATCATAATTTTCTGGGCATCGTCGCGGTCGCCTGGCTTCTGGTCGTCGGGCTCACCGGCGTGATCAACACGCTTGAAGAGCCCATTATCGATACATGGAAGGCTCAAGAGCTTGCCGACCTCGTGGCGCAGAATGAAGGTGGCGAAACGATTGTTCCGCGTGCCTCACTGGACGCGGCTGTCGATGAGGCCATTCGCGCCGCACCGGGCATGGAGCTTCAGTTCGTCGCCTTCCCGGGAAGCGATTTTTCCACGAGTTCGCATTATGCCGTCTTCCTGCATGGACGCTCGCCGGTCACAGAACATGTGATCGCGCCGGTCCTCATACACGCTGCCACGGGGGAAGTGGCCGGGCTCAGGGAAATGCCCTGGTATGCCAAGGCGCTCTCCCTCTCGCGCCCGCTCCATTTCGGCGACTATGGCGGGCTTCTTCTGAAGCTTGTCTGGGCTGTGCTCGATATTCTCACCATCTTCCTTCTGGTGAGCGGGGTCTATCTGTGGCTGGCGCGCGGCAAGCGCCGCATGCGCGTCGAACGTCAGCCCCTCGCCGTGGAAAGCGGGCCGGCATGAGGCAGGCGCGCTCCGGAGGCCGGGCCCGAAGGCGTGTGGGGGCAATCTTCGCGATTCCGCTGGTGCTGTTTCTCCTCGGCCTGACGGGGCTGGTGGGTGCCTTGCTCGTCGATGGCCCTGCAGATGTCGCCTTCTCGCTGGCGGCGGCTTGCGGACTGGTGACGTTCGCTGTGGTCCGCCGACCCGGCAGGAGATGAGAGCTTCAAGCGATGGAGTGTGGTCAGCAGGCGAGCCTTGCCGGTTTTTCGTCCGGCGACTCGACCAGTCGAGGCTGCCCGATCCAGTAGCCCTGCATCTGATCCGCCCCCAGCTTGCGCATCTTTTCCGCGAGGGTCTCTGAACTGATGCCTTCCACGCAGGTCACAAGGCCAAGATCACGCGCCAGTCTCAGCGCGCCCCTCAGCAAGGCGTTTTCCGGCGCGTCCTCTGCCGTGGCGGCGGCCAGGGTAAGGCTGCGGTCGATCTTCAGCTTGTCCAAGGGCAAGCGGGTCAGCATCGAGAGCGAGGAATAGCCGGTGCCAAAATCATCCAGCGCAATCGAAAGCCCTGCCTTGCGCGCCCGCTGGAGCATGCCGACATTTGCCTCCAGATTGCGCAGGGCGACCCGTTCGGTGATTTCGAGTGTTACCCCGTTTGCGGGAAAGCGGTGCTTGTCCAGCACCCGCCGCAGTGTGGGGATGAAGTCGGTCGTCTGCAGCTGGCCGGGGGAAATATTGACCGAAAGCGCCTTCGGCTCGCTCTTCCAGTTCGAGAGGGTCGTATCCAGTGTGGTCCAGAGCAGCTCATTGAGAAGGCCAAGTTTTTCGGCGACGGGAATGAACTCCTCCGGGCCCGGCTGGCGCGAGTTGATGTCCGCCTGCGCCAGACCGGTCCAGCGGGCGAGAAGTTCATGACCGACAATCTCCATTGTACCGGCATCGGCTATCGGCTGCAGCGCCGGGCGGATGAGACCGGAGGCAAGGGCGCGCGGGAAGGTGACCTGCATCAGTTCTGTCTCGATCGCCTCGCCATCGACCTCCGGCGCGAAGCGGGCATAGCCGCCGCCGGCCGCCTTGACCCGGCGCATGGCCGTGTCGGCCTCGCTGAGGCAGGCGGTGAGGCTTTTATCGTCCCGGCCCTTATGGGCATAGCCCATGGAGGCGCCGACATGGATGAGGCGGCCATTCCAGGCAACATCGCAAACAAGCTCTGCATAGAGGCCGGCGAGGGCAGCATCCATTTCAGCGGCGTTTCGGCAAGGCGCGGCGATGGCGGCGAACTCGTCCCCGCCTGGGCGCGCGGCAACGGCAATGGCGTCGCTGCGTTCAAGCCGGGCAGCGATCGCGCGCAGGACCGCGTCGCCGGCGGCGTGGCCGTACTGGTCGTTCAGGGGCTTGAAATTATTAAGATCGATGAAGACCGCCGTCACTTCCCCGGTCTCGTCCGCCGCAGTTTTCAGCGCCGCGAGAAAGGCGCGGCGGTTGAGAAGCCCGGTCAGCGGGTCGGTGGTGGCGAGATGTTCCTTTTCGGTGATGACCTGAACCAGGCGCTGGTCGGTTCTCTGGCGCGAGATCTGGACCATGGCGAGCAGCACGAGGAGAATCGCCGAAAACGCCGCGAGCGACCCGGCCAGCATCCGCTCATCGGAAAGGCCCGGGCCGCCGAGGGGATAGGCCTCTGTGAATGCGACGGTGCAGAACCAGATGAAGACGGCCTGGAGCGGGGCGAGGGCGAGCTGGAGCCGGTAATCGAGACCAATCGCAATAAAAACAGGGATGAAGAGCGGATAGATCAGCGTGGTGACATTGATGTCGCCGCTCTGGACCTCAACGAAGACATGCGCCCAGTAACAGAGAAACAACGCCGCCAGCCCGCCATTCATCACGCTGCGGATATGGAAATCGCGCCGCGCCGCAAGCGCCAGGCCTGCGAGGATGAGGGCGTAATTGCCCGCCTCGACATAGGAGTTGAAGCTGATCCGGCCGAACAGACCCGTCAGGCCAAGGGCGAGGCCGACAAGGACGAGACCGGCAAGCCCGATCCGCTGGGCGATACGGCGATACCGGTCATGCAGCTGCTGCAGAGCCGGCGAATAATCTGAAGGACCCTCGAACATGCCCCAACATGGCACGAAACCGATAAATGATGGGTAATGCGATATAAAATTTTGCAGAAGCGGCGGTGAGGTTCCGTTAAATCTTCCGCCCGCAAACCAGCGCCAGCGCCCGCCGGGCACGGCCTGCGGCGCCCGGCGGCAAAATCATTTTCCCCCAAAAAAAGAAGAGCGCCCGCTAGCCGGTATCGTACCAGGCCGAAAGCGCCTTCGCGATGGCGCCGGGCAGGCTGATGGCGAGAAGGCCAAGCTCTGCCGGGAGGCGCCGCGCCGGCACCTCCACGAGACAGAGC